>JAEEUR010000030.1 GCA_016290595.1 Lachnospiraceae bacterium
TCCTCATCGTCATCGTCGTGATGGTGATGATGGTGGCATTCGCATTCCTCGTCGTCGTCATCGTCGTCGTGGTCGTGCATATCGATCGGCAGCAGGATGTTTTCCACGTCGCTGCGCTCGAAAGCGTGACGGATGGCTTCCGCCGACAGCTCGTCCCAGGGGGTCGTGATCAGCGGCGCTTCCGCATTCTGCGTGCGCAGCAGCGCGACAGCCTCTTCGAGCTTTGCTTCGTCGGTCAGCTGGGTGCGGCTCAGGATGACGGTGGAGGCGTACTGCACCTGGTTGGCGAAGAATTCGCCGAAATTCTTCATGTAGATCTTCGCCTTCTTGGCATCCACGACCGCGATCCGCTCGGAGATGGTCAGGTCTGCGAAGGCCTTCACCTTCTCCACCGCGGCAATGATGTCGGACAGCTTGCCGACGCCGCTGGGCTCGATGATGATGCGGTCCGGGGCGAAGTCGCGGATGACCTGCTGCAGGGCTTCGGTAAAGTCGCCGACCAGGGTGCAGCAGATGCAGCCGGAGTTCATTTCGGTGATGGTGACGCCGGCGTCTTTCAGGAAGCCGCCGTCGATGCCGATCTCTCCGTATTCGTTTTCTATCAGTACGATTTTTTCTCCCCTGAATACCTCTTCGATCAGCTTGCGGATCAGGGTGGTTTTGCCGGCTCCCAGGAAGCCGGATACGATAGTGACTTTCGTCATAACAGAATCATCTCCTTATTTCACAACAAAATTGATTATTCTTCCGGGGACGTAGATCTCCTTGAGGATGGTCACGCCCGCAAGGCGGCTTCCGAGCTCGGCTTTTGCGGCGGAGAGGGCCGTCTCTTTGTCGGCGGAGCGGGGGATGACGACGGTCGCACGCATCTTCCCGTTCACCTGGACTGCCATTTCCACGGTATCCTCGATGGTCTTCGCTTCATCCCAGACCGGCCATTTCTGCGCGTAGCAGCGGCCTTCGAAGCCGCTTTCTTCCCAGAGTTCCTCCGTGACGTGCGGCGCGACCGGGTTCAGGAGCAGCAGGAAGGTCTTCCACTCGTCGCGGGTGACGCTGCCGACCCGGTTGAATTCGTTGAGGAGCGCCATCTGCGCGGCCAGAGCCGTGTTGAATTTCAGGCCTTCGTAGTCCTGGCTGACCTTTTTGATGGTCTGGTGCATCTTGGTTTCCAGCGCCTTGCTGTAGCCGCCGGCCGACGTGACGGAGTCCTTCAGCTTCCAGACGCGGTCCAGGAAGCGCCGGCAGCCCTTGACGCCGTCGGTGGACCAGGCCGCCGCCTGTTCGAAGGCGCCGATGAACATCTCGTAGGTCCGCAGCGTATCCGCGCCGAATTCCTTTACGATATCGTCCGGGTTGATGACGTTGCCGCGGGATTTGGACATCTTCTCGCCGTCCTCTCCGAGGATCATGCCATGAGAAGTCCGCTTCTGATAGGGTTCCGGCACGGGCACGACCTTCTCGTCATAGAGGAAGTGATGCCAGAAGCGGCTGTAGAGCAGGTGCAGGGTGGTATGTTCCATGCCGCCGTTATACCAGTCCACGGGCAGCCAGTATTTCAGGGCTTCCGGAGAGGCCAGGCAGGACTCGTTCTGCGGGTCGGTATAGCGCAGATAATACCAGGAGGAACCGGCCCACTGCGGCATGGTATCGGTCTCCCGCTTTGCGGGGCCGCCGCAGCAGGGGCAGGTGGTATTGACCCAGTCGGTCATCTTGGAGAGGGGCGAGGAGCCGTCGTCGGCCGGTTCATAGCTTTCCACTTCGGGCAGAAGCAGCGGAAGTTCCTCTTCCGGCAGCGGGACGTATCCGCATTTCTCGCAGAAAACGATCGGGATCGGCTCGCCCCAGTAGCGCTGACGGGAGAAGACCCAGTCGCGCAGCTTGTAATTGACCTTCGGCGCGCCAAGGCCCTTTTCCTCCAGATACGCCGTGATGGCCTTCTTGGCCTCCGCCACTTCCAGACCGTTCAGGAAGCCGGAATTGACCATGATGCCGGTCTGCACGTCGGTAAAGGCCGCTTCTTCCACGTTTCCGCCGGCCACGACCTCCACAATCGGCAGGCCGAAGGTCTTCGCGAAATCCCAGTCGCGGGTATCGTGGGCCGGGACGGCCATAATGGCGCCGGTGCCGTAGGTCATCAGGACGTAGTCGCTGATCCAGATCGGGATCTCCTTCCCGTTCACCGGATTAACCGCCTTCAGCCCCTTCAGCTCCACGCCGGTCTTGTCCTTGACCAGCTCGGCTCGTTCAAAGTCGGACTTTTTGGCGGCTTCCGCCTGATAAGCGCGGACTTCCGCCAGGTTTTCTATCTCGCCCGCATACTTTTCCACGTAAGGGTGCTCGGGCGAAAGGACCATGTAGGTCGCGCCGAAAAGTGTATCGGGACGGGTCGTAAAGACCCGGATCTTATCTTCTTTGCCGGCCAGGGCGAAATCCACTTCCGCACCGGTGGAACGGCCGATCCAGTTGCGCTGCGAGGTGCTGACCCGGTCCGGATAATCCACGTGCTCCAGGCCCTCGAGCAGCTTGTCCGCGTAGGCGGTGATCTTCAGCATCCACTGGGTCTGCTGCCTGTGGATAATGGGGGTGCCGCAGCGTTCGCAGCAGCCGTCCACCACCTCTTCGTTGGCCAGGCCGACCTTGCAGGAAGGGCACCAGTTGATGGGCATCTTGGTCTTATAAGCCAGGCCCGCCTTGAACAGCTTCAGGAAGATCCACTGCGTCCAGTGATAGTACTTCGGATCGGTGGTGTTGACCTCGCGGTCCCAGTCAAAGGAATAGCCCAGCATGTGCAGCTGGTTTTTGAAATGTTTTACGTTGTTTTCCGTCACCAGACGGGGATGTATATGGTTTTTGATGGCATAGTTTTCCGTCGGCAGGCCGAAAGCGTCCCAGCCCATGGGGAACAGGACGTTGTAGCCTTCCATGCGGCGCTTGCGGGCCACGATATCCAGCGCGGTATAGGGACGCGGATGTCCCACGTGCAGTCCCTGTCCCGAAGGATAAGGGAACTCGACAAGGGCATAATACTTCGGCCTGGAATAGTCCGTCGTAGCGGAAAAGGCCTTCTCATCGGCCCAGATCTTCTGCCACTTCTCTTCGATCTGTTTCGGTTCATATCGCTCCATCATAGCGTTTTGATCCTTCCTTTGCATTTTTGCCCATATATTTTGCGCCTTTTTCGGAAATTTGTCAAGATTTGTCCCTGATTCGTCCGAAAAAGAACGCCTTTTATTCCTCTTTGAGGATCTCTCCCGCCTGCGCCAGCAGCTGCCAGGCGTAATCATCCTTAGCCTGATCCTCCCGGCTCAGCTCGTCAAAGGGCCTGATAAGCGGGTGGATGCGGGCGGCATTGTCGCGGACCGGTCCGTACTGCCAGTTGTTCAGCAGATGGAAACGGTTCCAGCGTTCGTGCTCGATCCGCCGGCAGCGCCGCTTTCCGTCTTCGGGAAGCGCTTCGTAGAGCGCAGCGGCCCTGCTCCAGTTTTCCGTCTCCGCGCCGGCGTCTTCGCCCAGCAGGATCCGGGCCTTCATAAACAGACGATCGGCTGAAGCTTCGTTGGAACGGCGCCGAAAAGCCCCCAGTCCGTTCCAGTCCGGAAGCCCGGACGGGGAGGACGCTCGGTAATTTTCATGGATCTGTGCCGCCAGACGGTTGAGGCGGCCGTTCATCACGACGTCGGGCACGTACAGCTCGTCCGGCCCGCCGAAGCTGATGACCCGGTCCATCGGATGGGACAGACGCACGCAGACCGCCGCTTTCACGGGACAGCAGCGAAGCAGTACGGCGGCGTCGGCGGCATTCTCCGCCTCGTCGTCGTCGCAGAACACGATGCGGTCCGCCTGCCTTAAGAGAGACCAGTCGCTGTTCCAGGGCCCGGGCCGGCAGAAGAGGGCGTCCCGCACCGGCTGTTCCCGGTTCAGATCCAGGAACTGATCCACGTACGGGTGTTCGCGGAAAAAGCCGCTCCAGTCCCCGCAGAGCTCATAGCGGACAGACTGTTCCGGATCCGCGACGTTCAGCAGCAGGCCCTGCTCCAGCAGGTTCCGTCCGAAACGGCCGCCGCCGATCAGCACGATCCTCTCCCGGGCGGACCGGAGCGGGAAATGATGCCAGTAAAGCCTGGCCGCGCTCTCCTCCGGCTGAAAACAGGTCACAGACGGCGGGATCTGCTCCGGCTCATGATCGCTCTGGTAATAGATCCGGCAGCCGGAGCCGGCCAGCAGCTGCGCCTGTTTTTCGTTCTCATAGTAATGATCGCCGAGGAAAAAAACGTGAAGGCGGTCTTTCTGCTTTTTCTTGCCGCACAGATACGCCGCGTCCCAGTCGACGCCGACAGCCTGCAGGGAAGGCTCGGCCTGACGGGCCGCTTCCTGCGGCAGGAGGATCAGGCAGTCCGTTTCCTTTTCCCGCAGCCGGGCCGCCAGCTTCAGAGACGCTTCATTCGCTTCGGCGAAATAATACCAGTTTTTCTTCTGCGATAAAGCCAGCTGCAGCCGCGGGATCAGCCGGCCCTGGACCAGCTCCAGGATCAGGCTGACGACAGCCGCTAAAACGCCCAGGCTCATCAGCTGGAACAGAAAGCCGATGATCCGGCCGGCCGACGTGACCGGATACAGGTCTCCGTACCCGACCGTCGTCAGCGTGGTCACGGAATACCAGAGAGCCAGGGGAAGCGAGCGGATGGTGGCTTCTTCGCTCTTCGATTCCGCTATGACCAGCAGGCAGAGAAGTCCCAGATACAGCAGGACCGCTCCGGCGGCCAGCAGCAGCCGGCGTTGTCTCCTCTTCTTCATCGCTTACCCTCTCCCTTCTCTGAGCAGCTGCGGGATCAGCAGCACGTTGTCCAGATCCAGCTGCTGATAATTCACGTCCCGGCCCGTCAGTGCTTTTTCCTTTTTATCCAGCGCCGGCAGATCCTTCCAGGGGATCAGGCAGGCATGGCGCTTTTTATCGCTGTCCTTCGCGACCCGCAGACGGGAACTGCCCGTTTCTTCTTTTTCCCGCACGAAGCGGCCCGCCCTCTCCGCAAAGTCTTTATCCGTCATGGGACGGTAGCCCATGCAGAAATGGAAGGCGCACCAGCGCAGATGTTCCATTTCTCCGAGGTGTGCCAGCAGCGCCGGATTCTGGGGCCAGCCGTCCTTCTTCAGCGCGTCCTCCGTCAGTCCGGACGCCTTAACGAAGGCGGGCAGATAGTCCGCGCTGGCCCGGCAGCTCAGTCGACTGAAATAATCACAGGCGGCCCAGTCTTCTTCCGGGCTTCTGCCTTCGGCTATATGATACTGATGATTGATCTGCCTGGCGCGTTCGTCCAGCCGGCTGCCGTCAAGGATCCCGGCGGAATAAATGCTGACGCGTTCCGGCAGGCCGCTCTCCTCCGAATAGCTTTCTATCGAGTCCGGCGAGCAGCAGATCACTCTGGCATGGCCGCCGTTCTCCCGCAGGAAATCTCTGTATTCCGCCGCGATCTCCGCATTCTCCCGCTCATCGCCGGTACAGATCACAAGGTAGTTCAGATCATGGATATACTGCTTCAGATAGGCGTAGACGCTCAAGCTCCGGGCGTTGTCCTCCCGGACGTCCACGGCGGTGTGCTCCAGCAGCGCCGAATAGCGGCTGACAAAATGCCCGGCCTGCTGGCTGTAGTCCTTTGCGATGACCAGCGCGTGAAAACGGCTGCCCGCGAACTGACCGTTCATGATCAGCTGCCGCAGGACGGCCTGGCCTGTCCTTCCAAAGCCGATGACCAGCGCTTCGAAGTTCTCCGCGGCGGCGGCGTCCCTTCCGAAACGGACGGTATCGCAGGGCGGGAAACGGCGGATCATCATACGGGCCAGCAGGTCTTCCTTTTCAAGCGCCAGCACCGAGCCGAATCCGGCCTTACCGGCGCCGGCCTGCAGGGCTTCTCCGTCCCGTTCGTCATTGACCAGCAGCGTTACGCTGCACTGCTCCGGCAGGATCCCGGCCTCCGCCAGCGTTTTCTTCATTTCCTCCGCATAGCGCAGGTTCGAGGCGGCATCCCGGCTCAGGCAGTACAGCTTCAGTTCTTTTTTGCCGGGTTTCAGATTGATCTTTTTTAGCAGGGCCGCGGAAGGCTTCCCGGCGTTCCCGTCGCTTAAGAGGATGCCTCCCATCTTCAGGATCCGGCTGCCGTAGCTGCCGCCGTTTCCGTCATCCGCAAAGACCGTCACGGCTTTTTCCTGCTGCTGCAGTTCGGACGCAAAGCGCAGGGAGCTCTCATCCACCCCGTAGATCAGGCTGATTTTTTTATGGTACAGCAGGAGCAGGCTCAGAGAACGGATCAGCCGCGCACCGACGTTCGCGACGACCGCGCTGGCCGTCGCATAGAGAGCCAGAAGATGCGCCAGATAGATCAGTATCTGAAGCACCGGTGCGCTTAAGGCCGGCACCTTGCTGATCGTTCCGATATCGTTCCTTCCCAGGAACATGCAGAAGACCCAGAAGACGGTCTTGGTCACCGTTGCCAGGCTTCCTCCGTTCAGGCTGTAGTAACCGTAGCCGTAGAAAGCCAGGCCGCTCAGTCCGACGAACAGAAAGATAAAACCCAGCAGCTTATTCATGAATTTCGGCTGAAATCCCAGAGAGATCAGCAGTCCGGCAAACAGCAAAGCGGAAAGTATCCAGATAAGCACAAGCGGCAGATTCATCGCCTTCTCCTAACTATCGCATTATTTGATTATTATATCACCGGCACTGCCTCATCACAAGAACAATCTTGACTTTTCGGCCTCCGCGCTCTATCATGATTTCAGCTGTCTGAGGAGGAAAAAACATGAGTGCCATTCACGGAGAATCAAAGCTCAGCTTTGCGGAAGCGACCAGCATCATCGTCGGGCACGGCGTCGGGAGCGGGATCCTGGCCGTACCGTATCTCGCCGCGCACAACAGCCTGCGGGAGATTCTGCTGATCCTGCTGATCACGTACGTATTCAATCTGCTGCTGCATCTGATCATTGCCGAGCTGTCCTACAACAACGGCGGCGCGCAGTTCATCTCCTGCTTCAACCGGGAGCTCTTTTCCGGAAAGCTGAAAAAGGTCCTGACCTGGCTGGCTTTCGGGCTGCTGGGGCTGTCCGTGCTGGTCAACGTCAGCGGCTTCCTGACTGGAGCCGCCGCTGTGTTCCGCTCCTGGTTCGGCCTCTCTGATACGCTTGGCATTCTGCTCTTCTACGTGGTCGGGGCCGGCGTGGTGCTGTTCGGCCTGAAGCTCGTGGGGATCTGCGAAAAATACGCGGTGGCCGCGATGATCGGCGTCATCGTGATCCTTTTTGCCGCCACGCTGATGAAGCCGTTGAACGCGCTGCCGTCCGGCTTTAAAGGCTTCGGCAACGCGATCGCCCTGCTCGGTATGGTCTCGTTTTCCCTCTCCGCCGTCATGTCCACCCCGCAGGTCGTCAAAGGCCTGGAGGGCGACGCGAAAAGGATACGCGGCGCCATCGCGCTCGGCCTCGGCATCAACCTCTGCCTGATCTTTCTGGTGACGCTGATGACCCTGCTCGGCGTCGGAAAAGACGTCACGGAAAACGGTGCGCTGGTGGACCTGGCCGGAAAGCTCGGCGGCTGGGTCAGCATCGTCGGCTACGTCTTTACGCTGCTGGCTCTCGCGACGAGCTTCTGGGCGAACACGCTGAATCTGCGGGACATCATCCACGAGCAGACGAAATGGGGCTTAAAGCCCAGCTGGCTGGCCGCTTCCCTTCCCTGCCTCGCGCTGGCGCTCTTTACCCTGGCCAGCTTCGTCAGCTTCACGCGCTATGCGAGTGCGATCCAGGTCGTGACCGGGCTGGGGATCATCGCCGCCTATTATCTGTCCCGGAAGCGGGTCGGGAAGTCCGAGCTGGTCGGCCGCTTCGGCACGCTGCCCTTCCTGATCGCCGTGGCGCTCGGCTCCCTGCTGGCGACTGTCGGCGCCATGATGCCGGTCAAATAAGGGGGACGACATGAAGAAAGCCGGAAAAACCCTCTGGATCCTTTCCGGCCTCGGCGCGGCAGCCGGGGCCGCGGTGCTGTTTACCCGGGAACTGTACCGCCATTCTTTCATGCGGGACGGTTCGCCTCTTATCTCCCCGCTTTATGAAAGGATCAGCGGGCCGGGACATGAGCCGGCTTATTATGAAAAGCGTGACAGGCTGAAAGAAGCGATCCGCACCATGCCGCAGTTCCGCCTGAAAATGCCTTCCGCACGCGGCGAAAAGCTGGCCGGCTTCTATTTCCCCTGCGAGGGGAGCGACGGCAGCCGCGTGGCCTTTCTCGTGCACGGCTACCGCTCGGAGCACGCCGAGACCGCCGGAATGTACGTGGATTTTTATCACCGTCACGGCTTCGACGTCTTCGCGCCGGACAACACCGCGCACGGCGAGAGCGAGGGCCGCTTTATCGGCTTTGATCTTTTCGAAAGCGAGGACTGCCTGCGCTGGATTGAGTTCCTGAAGCAGCGCGCCGGAAAGCCCGTACGGATCATTCTGCACGGCTTCTCTCTGGGCGGCGCGACGGTCATGAAGATGAGCAGCCGGGTCCCGGAGGAGGTCCGCTTCATCGTGGAGGACAGCGGCTACACCGAGGCCTGCACCCTGCTGCGCAAATCTCCCCTCTTCCCGCAGCTGAAAGCTATTCACAAAAGACTGACCGGCCTGGACCTCAAGGACACCGACGTGAGGCCGGATCTGGAGCGGGCCCACGTCCCGATCCTCTTCGTGCAGGGAACGAAGGACCGGCTCGTGCCGGCCGAGAACGGCCCTTATCTGTACGAATACTATCAGGGGCCGAAGGACTGCTTCTTCGTCCCGGGGGCTCGGCATATCGAATCCATGTACGTCGATCCGGACGGCTACGCGAAGAAGCTGGAGGAAATGATCGGGAAATACTGTTAGGATCCGCCGCCGCATAAGAAAAGGCTCCGCAGCATCTGCGAAGCCTTCTTTTTTCTTTCCTGCCGCTCTTTGTTTACGCGAGCTTCAGCGCTTCCTTGCACTTTGCAATGATAAACTGACCGATATCGTAGGCCGCGTCCAGCGTCTGCGCGCCGGCATGCGGGGATACGACGAACTTCTCGCAGTCAAACAGCGGAGACACGAATTCCTCGTGATTCTCGGCCAGCTCGTTCTCCATAACGTCCGCGCCGTAGCCGCCCAGCTTGCCGCTCATCAGGCCTTCATAGACGTCTCTCTCGTTGCAGATGCCGCCGCGGCTCATGTTGATGACGACCGCGCCGTCCTTCATCTTCTCGATCTGTTCCTTGCAGACCAGGTTGTTGGTCTCGGGGGTCAGCGGCACGTGGATGGTGATGTAATCCGCATTGTGCAGCACCTTGTACACGTTGTCGCGGGTGCCTTCCGCTTCATTCGCCTCGAAGACGGCGTCCGGCAGATACGGGTCGTACGCAAGCACCTTCATGCCGAAGGCTCTGGCTAAAAAGCCGACGCGCTGGCCGATGCGGCCAAAGCCCAGAATGCCGATGGTCTTGCCGCGCAGTTCACGGCCCATGAATTTATACTTATTCCATTCATGTTTGATCTTGACGTCATTGTTTGCAGTGATGGTGTCGCGGGACAGCTCCAGCATCTTGCAGATGGTCAGCTCGGCGACGGCGTTGCTGTTCAGGCCGGGGGCGTTCTGTACGGTGATCCCCAGTTCCTTGGCCGCCTGCATATCCACGTGGTTCAGGCCCACGGAGCAGACGCCGAGAAACTTCAGATTCTTGGCGGCTTCCAGAACCGCGCGGTCGATCTGCGGATCGACCCGCATAATCAATACGTCGTAGGGGGCGATGATTTCCTTCAGTTCTTCCCTGGTCGGAAGAATCACGGTGTCAACTTCCATGAATTTTCCCAGTTCCAGAGCGATATGCTCGTCCACATTGTCAATGATCAGGCATTTCATGTTTTCCTTTTTCCTCCCGAAGTTTATTTAATTATACGTCCTTAACCTTTCCGTTATGCTGATTATACCATATCTTGCGCAGGAGTCAAGCCGACTTTGCCCGGAAAAGAGATTATACCTTTTTTCTCTTTCTTCTGATTAGATACAAAAAAGGCACCTGCGGGAGGTGCCTTTTCCGTATCGGTTTTACTCTTCGTCCTGTTCGCCTGCACGGGCCGCGACTTCCTTGTCCTGAACGTCCTGAGGGGCCTGTTCGTAGCGGGCAAATTCATAGGTGAAATTGCCGATGCCGCCGGTCATGGACCGCAGATCCGTGTTGTAGCCGTACATCTCGGACATCGGGCATTCGGCTTCGATGATCTGATTGCCCTTGTGGTCCGGGGTCATGCCCAGCACGCGGCCGCGGCGCTTGTTCATGTCGCCCATGACGTCGCCGGTGAACTTATCCGGAACGGTGACCTTTACGGTCGCGATCGGCTCCAGGAGCACGGGGCGGGAGGCCTTGTCGGCGAAGCAGTTCTTGACGGCCAGATGGGTGGCCAGCTTGAACGCCATTTCGGAGGAGTCGACCGGGTGGTAGGAACCGAAGACCAGCGTAGCCTTCATGCCGACGATGGGATAACCGGCCAGCGGGCCCTTCACGACCATTTCCTGAATACCCTTTTCCACAGCCGGGAAGTAGTTCTTCGGAACGACGCCGCCGACGATCTTCTCTTCGAAGACGTAAGGCGTATCCAGATCGCCGCTCGGCTCGAATTCCATGACGACGTCGCCGTACTGGCCGTGGCCGCCGGACTGCTTCTTGTGCTTGCCCTGGACCTTGACGCTGCCGCGGATGGTCTCACGATATGCCACCTTCGGCTTCACCAGCTCGGCCTTGACCTTATAGCGGGCTTCCAGCTTGCTTAAGGTGACTTCCAGCTGCTGATCGCCGATGCCGTAGATCAGGAGCTGACGGTTTTCCTTATCGTTGACGGTCTTTAAGGTCAGATCCTCTTCCATCAGCTTAGAAAGGGAGGTGGCCAGCTTGTCTTCGTCGCCCTTGTTGACCGCACGGTAAGCCTGGTTGGTGTAAGGCTTGGAGATCTCTGGCTTCGGATATGAGATCGGCTCAGCCTTGGAGGCCAGGCTGTCGCCGGTGGCGGCCGACATCATCTTCGCGATGGCGCCGATATCGCCGGCATGCAGTTCGGGAACTTCGATGGCTTCCTTGCCGCGCATCAGATACAGACGGGCGACCTTTTCCTCGGTCTCCTTATCCACGTTGTAGAGGATGCTGTCGGCCTTCAAGACGCCGGAGCAGACCTTGATGTAGGAATACTTGCCCAGGAACGGATCGATCAGGGTCTTGAAGACCTTGGCGGTCGGAGCCTTGGTTTCGTCGTAATCGGCTTCGAACGTTTCGTCGGTGCGGGTGTTGGTGCCGCTGATCTTGCAGGCCGCGGGAGACGGCAGGTATTTATCGATATCGTGCAGCAGCACGCGTACGCCGTAGCAGTTTAAGCCGGAACCCATCAGAACGGGGACCAGATCGCCGGCGGCCACGCTGCTGTTCAGCGCGTTCGAGATCTCTTCGGGAGTAAATTCTTCGCCTTCAAAGTAGCGCTCCATCAGCTCTTCGTCGGTCTCGGCGACCGCTTCCATCAGCTGAGCGTGCGTTTCTTCCAGCAGATCCTTGGCGGAAGCGGGGATATCGCATTCCACGTATTCGCCCTTGGTGCCGGTAAACTTGCGGGCGCTCATCTTCGGAACGTTGACGAAGCCGGCCAGCTTGTCGCCTTCACGGAAGGGGACCTGGAACGGAGCGACCTTGTTGCCGAAGGTGTTCTTCAGTTCTTCGCAGACGCGGGCATAGTTGGCATTGTCGTCATCCATGTTGGTGACGAAGAACATGCGCGGCATGTTCAGCTTTTCGCAGAGCGCCCAGGCTTTCTGCACGCCGACCTGCACGCCGGCCTTGCCGTTGACGACGATCAGGGCGGCATCGGCGGCGCTGACGGCTTCCTCGGCTTCGCCGACGAAATCGAAGTATCCGGGGGTGTCCAGGAAATTGATCTTCTTGCCTTCCCATTCGATGGGAACGATGGTCGTGCTGATGGAGAAGGTGCGCTTCTGCTCTTCCTTATCAAAGTCGCTGATGGTGGTGCCGTCGGTGACTTTGCCCATACGGGAAATAACACCGGTAACGTATGCTGCGGCTTCTACCACGGTGGTTTTACCGCAGCTGCCGTGGCCCAAGACCGCTACGTTGCGAATGTCCTTGGTCGAATAAACCTTCATATGTTTCAATCCTCCTTAAAAATATACGGGGTATGTATTGCCGAATAAATATAATACAGGAAAACGCCGTATTTTTCAAGCACATTTCGCCTGATTTTACAGATTTTCGAGGTAGGAAATGTACTCGTTCTCCAGTCTGCCGCTGGCAAGCGCCAGATCCAGCTGCTCCAGCATGATGCTTTTGTCGCGGTTCATGGTCCCGCACAGCTGAACGTAATTGGAGATGTGGTTGGAGCGCAGAACGCTTCCCTCGCTGTCCATGCCGGCGACCAGCATCCGCATCTCTTCCACGATCTGCTTCGGGGTCAGGCGTTTGAAGCGGCCCTCCTCGAAATCCTTCGTCATGGGCGTGCCGCGTCTTAAAGTGAGCGTCATGATCCCGATATACTCCGGATTGATGCGGGACAGCGCCTTCGCGGATTCCGACGCGTTCTCCTCCATGCCGTCCTGCCCGGCCAGGCCGGTGATCTGCGTAATGGAAAGGCGGATGCCGGCGTCCTTCGCTTTCGCACAGGCCTGCACGGTCTCCTCCACGGTGACGCCCTTGTTGATCGCCTTCAGGATGCGTTCACTGCCGGACTCCAGGCCCAGATAGACCATGTCCAGGCCGTTTTTCTGCAGGAGGGCCAGCTCGCCGGGCGTCTTCAGAAGCAGGTCGCGGGCGGAGGCGTAGCTGGTGATGCGTGCGCATTCCGGGAAGAGCCGGCGGATGGTACGCAGGATCTCCAGCAGGGTCTCGGTCCGGACGATCAGGGCGTCGCCGTCCGCCAGAAAGATCCGCTCCACGTAGCGGTAGGCGCGGCGCGCCATCTGCAGATCCTCCAGGATCTCGCTCAGTTTCCGGATATGGAACTGCTTGTCCGCATACATGTTGCAGAAGGTGCAGGCATTGTGGCTGCAGCCGACCGTGACCTGTAAAATATAGCTGTAAGCCTCGCTCGGAGGCCGGTAGATCTGTCCCTCGTAACGCATAAAAACTCTCCGCTTAAATACGGCTCGCTCGCTTTGCCGTTCTTTCAGTCAGTGATAATATTATATTTCTCCAGAAACTCTTCTTCCGTCAGCACCGGGATCCCAAGCTTCTTTGCCGTCTGGTTCTTGGTGGAATTCGAGGCCGCGTCGTTGTTGATCAGCGCGGTCGTTTTGGCCGAAACCGAACCGGCCGCCTTGCCGCCCAGCGCTTCGATCTTCGCCTTGAGCCGGTCCCGGTTGATAAAGTGGTTCAGGGAGCCGGTGATCACAAAGGTCATCCCCGCGAGCGGAAGCGTTTCTTCCGCCCCGCTTCCGGCGGCGGATTTTTCCACATCCAGGTACGGCAGGAGGGCGTCCAGTTCTTTTCGCGCGTTCTCGTCCGCGAAGTACGCGGCGATCCCTTCCGCCATGATGGGCCCCACCTCCGGAATGGCCTGAAGCTCGGCTGCCGAAGCCGCGCGCAGGGCTTCCAGATCGTCCCGGAACGTTCTTGCCAGAAGGCGCGCCGTCGCGGGTCCCACGTTTGGGATCCCGAGGGCCGTAAGAAGACGCGGCAGCGTGGTATGGGAAGCGGTTTCGGCCGCCTTCACCAGATTCTGAAAGCTCTTCTCCCCGAATCCCTCCAACGAAACGATCTTTTCGCGCTGGCCGGACAGCCGGAACAGGTCCGCATATTCGGTGATCACGCCGATGTCGATCAGCTTCTCCAGCGTCGCTTCCGAAAGCCCGTCGATATTCATCGCGCTGCGGCTGACGAACAGATCGAACTTCTTGATCTGCTTGGCCGGGCAGGCCGGATTCGGACAGTACAGGGTCTTTGCTTCGCCGGAATCGCGGATCTCCGTCGGAGAGCCGCAGACCGGACAGACGGCCGGCGGCCGTACGTCCGCGGAACGCGTATAGTTTTCCGCGATCTGCGGGATGATCATATTCGCCTTGTAGACGCCGATCTCGTCGCCGATGCCCAGCGCCAGCTCCGCTAAAATGGACAGGTTATGCACGCTGGCGCGGCTCACCTGCGTCCCCTCCAGCTCTACCGGCTCGAAGATCGCCACCGGATTGATGAGTCCCGTCCGGGAGGCGCTCCATTCGATCTCTTTCAAGCGTGTCCTCGCGATCTCGTCCGTCCACTTGAAGGCGATGGAATCCCGTGGGAATTTCGCCGTCGTGCCCAGGCTTTTTCCGTAGGCGACGTCGTCCATCAAGAGGACCAGGCCGTCTGAGGGGATGGGATAGATCCCGATCTCCTCCTTAAAGGCTTCCACGGCGGCCGGCAGGCTTTCGGCCGTCACCGCCCGGTAGTCCACCGTCTCAAAGCCGAGCCCCCTAAGGAAGGCCAGTTCCTCATGGTGCGTCGCAAAGCTCCGGTTTCCGGCCGACACGAGGGAAAAAACGTAAAGCCGCACCCGGCGTGCCGCCGTCACCGCGCTGCTTAACTGCAGCACGGAACCGGAGCACAGGTTCCGCGGGTTTTTGTACTGCGGCCCGTCCTCCGGCAGCGAGCGGTTGATCTCTTCAAAATCATCATAGCGGATGACCGCTTCGCCGCGCAGGACCAGCGGTTCCGTAAAAGCGATCTTCAGCGGGATGTTCCGGAAGGTCTTCGCATTCGCCGTCACCACGGCGCCGACCTCTCCGTTGCCGCGCGTCACCGCTTCCTGAAGCTCGCCCTTGTCGTAGTTCAGCACCACGGTCAGGCCGTCCATCTTCCAGGACAGAAGGCCCGGCTGCGTACCCAGAAAGCTCTGCAGCTCCGCTACGGACTTGGTCTTGTTCTGCGAAAGCATGGGACTCGGATGCGCTTTTTTCGGCAGGCTGGTCACGGTCTCGTAGCCGACCTGCTGCGTCGGAGAGCCGCTCAGGACCACGCCGCTCTCCGCCTCCAGCTTCAGAAGCTCGTCGTACAGCGCGTCGTACTCGCGGTTGCTCATGATCTCCCGGCTTTCCTGATAGTACGCGCGTCCGGCCTCGTTTAAGAGCGGGATCAGCTCCCGCATCCTGGCGATCATCTTCTGTTTCGGATCCTGCATCGTCATGCCTTCATTCCCAGCGCATCCAGCAGCGCCTCATATTCCTCTCCGACGATCTCCCGGTACTCGCCCAGCTGCAGATCGCCCAGCGTGATATTCATAATGCGCGTCCGCTTCAGCTCGATGACCTTATACCCCAGCGTTTCGCACATCCGGCGGATCTGGCGGTTCAGGCCCTGCGTCAGCACGATGCGGAAGCGGTTCCGGCTGACCTTCGAGACCTGGCAGCGTCGCGTCACGGTCTTTTCATTCAGGCGGACGCCGGCAGCCATGGCTTCGATGAATTCCTTCGTGACGGCATGATCCACGGTCACCAGATATTCCTTCTCGTGACGCCCGCGGGCATGGGCGATCCTCTCCGCCAGCTCGCCCTGATTCGTCATCAGGATCAGGCCCTCGGAATCCTTGTCCAGCCGTCCGACCGGATAGATCCGCTCCGGATAACCGACATAGGTCACGATATTGGCGACTTCCTCCTTCGCCGTCGTGGTCACAACGCCGACCGGCTTGTTCACCGCGATCAGTACGGAGCGGGCGCTTTTCTTCACCGGCTTCCCGTCCACGCAGACCTTCGCACCTTCTGTCACCCGCTGGCCCAGCTCGGCCTTCAAGCCGTCTATGCTGACGCGGCCGGCTTCGATCAGTTTATCGGCCTGCCGGCGCGAGCAGAAGCCCGCATCGCTCAAAAACTTGTTCAAACGCATATCTTCCATAAAACATCCTTTCTTCGCCTCACGGCGATAAAAACAAATCGTATTTCGACTGATCACCTGCTCATGATCGGCTGAAGCAGGCGGCGCAGCTCGGCACCCTTCGCCACGTTGC
Organism: Lachnospiraceae bacterium; assembly: GCA_016290595.1. Lineage (GTDB taxonomy): Bacteria > Bacillota > Clostridia > Lachnospirales > Lachnospiraceae > UBA6987. The sequence continues at coordinate 16,009 of JAEEUR010000030.1, forward strand.
CTTCCACCTTCATCTGTCCGTTCATAAACAGTCTGTCGGGAGAGACCGAACCGTCCGTCATACCCAGCAGGTTGTCGAAGCTGCAGGCCAGCCAGGCATCCGCGTCGTTGTAGTTGCAGGGAACGACCAGCACGCCGTCCTTGCTGAAATCCAGGTAGAATATCCCGGCGCCGCGGCCCACGATCTGCACCTGGATCACGCGGCGGAAATCATCCGCCAGATCCTCGCCGTGTTCCTTCAGATACTGGGTGAACAGCTTTTCGTAGACCGGTTTCAGCGTGGCAAAGGCTTCTTCGAAGGACAGGGTATCGCCGCCCGTTCCCTCGTCGGAGATCTCCTCGTACATCCGCTGATACATACCGGCGCTCTTCTTCCAGGAGAAATCCTTCAGCATGCAGCGCTTCCGGATCACGCGAAAGGTCTCCACGTCGCCGAAATAGAGCTTTACGGCTGCCTGAACGGCCAGATACAGCGCCTTCGGCTGGTAGCTGACGAAGGAGAAGCCGTCCCCGATCCCGTCGAAATCACTGTAGGGACGCACGGAATCCTTCAAGCCGCCCGTCTCGTGCACGATCGGGATCGTGCCGTAGCGCATGGCCATCATCTGGGACAGGCCGCAGGGCTCAAAGCGCGAAGGCATCAGATACATATCCGCGCCGGCAAAGATCTCGCTGGCGGTCTTTTCGCTGAATTCCGTAGAGAAGCCGAACTGATCCGGCCACTGCGTGCGCGCCCAGTTAAAATAGTCCACGTATTCCTGATCGCCCTGGCCGAAAACGATCAGCTGCACGCCCATCCGCATCAGATCCGGCATGATCGCGCGGATCAGATCGATACCTTTCTGCTCCACCAGACGGGCGACCGAGCACAGCATCGGCCATTTGGCTTCCTGCGCCAGGCCGAACTTTTTCTGAATGTAGGATTTGCACTTTGCTTTGCCGGAGCGGTCCTCCGGGCTGAAATGGAACGGGATCTGCGGATCGATCGTCGGATCGTAATGATCCATGTCGATGCCGTTTAAAATGCCGTAGGTCTTGCGCTCCACCATATGCATGACGCCCTCCAGCCCCATGCCGAAAGCCGGTTGATGCAGTTCGCGGGCGTAGGTTTCGGAAACGGTGGAGACTGCGTCCGACATCAGGATGGCGCCCTTCATCAGGTTGATGTCGTGACGCCCTTCATATTCATAGCCCAGGCCGCCGTCGTACCAGCCGCCCGGCAGGCCGAAGGTCGTCTGCAGCTCATCCGCGGAGAACTGGCCCTGATAGGCGATATTGTGGATCGTATAGACCGTTTTGATGCCCTGCAGATCCAGCCGCCAGGCCTGATCATTCTTCAGATAGATCACCGCGGCGGCCGTCTCCCAGTCGTTGCAGTGCAGGATGTCCGGCCGGAAATTGTAATACGGCAGCAGATCGATCACGGCCCGGCTGAAGAAGGCGAAGCGGCGGCTGTCGTCCTCATAGCCGTACAGACGCGGGCGGTCATAGAAATCATTATATTCGATAAACCATACGGGTACGCCGGCCCGGTCTCCCTTATACAGGCCGCAGGCGGTCTCCCAGTCTCCCAGCCGTACTGTGGGTGAGGCCACGTACTGCAGGCCGTCTCCGTATTTTTCCCGCACGCAGCGGTACAGCGGCGTCACGATGGCGATCTCGTCCCCCGCTTCCTTTAAGGCCGGGGGCAGTGAAAAGGCAACGTCGGCCAGTCCGCCGGATTTGCTGAAGGGGGCGCACTCGCTGGTCACAAATAAGATTTTCATTTCGGCTCCTTTTCCGAACCGGCCGGTGCCGGCGCGGCATTATTCAGATATGATAATATTACGGCCGCAGGCATATGACCATAAGAAGCATCGTTACCAGCGGAATATATTCTTCCAGCAGCGGAAATCGACCGGCTCGAAGCGGCGCTTCAGTTCCCTGACCAGTAGGTTCCTGTCGGAATCCGGGATGGCGACGTCGTACCGGCCGGCATCGGCGCCGAAGGTGACCGTCTTCTTAGTTCCTGCTATTTCCTCCAGCTCGCGCAGCATGGCTTCGCGCGAGCAGGCCGCGTCGTATATCTTCAAAGTGTAATAATCACCGTATTTCGACTTGTGTTTCTGTACGCGGTAGTCCGCGATCCAGGGCTCGCGCATCAGTTCTTCATAGATCTCCCGGATCCGCTCTTCGCCATCCATCACCAACAGATACACGACGTTGCTGCAGACGTCTTCCTCGCTGCGGATAAAGTTGCGGTAGGGCGAGCTTCTCTTCAGTTCAAAGAGATGCTTCATCGGCTCGTTGCTGAGTTCGCGGAAATGGATCACCAGAAGGTTCTGCCGGATGATGTTGGAGAAGAACGGCAGGTCGCGCTCCCGGCACCAGGCCGTGATGCGCGCCGCGCTCTCTTCGCTCATGGGCGTCGTCCGCAGATAGCTCAGGCTCTTCATGTCGTACAGCGCCGCGCCGTCCATCGTGATGATCGGGCAGTTCAGGCGTACGCCCGGCAGCAGTTCCCGCACGGTCGCCTGCGTCTCGATGGTGGAAAGGCTGAACTTCATCCCGTCGTCGATCAGGCGGTTCAGCTCGATCTTGGAATAGTTCGAAAGCTTGCTTTCCGAATCCAGCAGGCTGTGGCCGAGCGCCGAAACGTAGAGCGTGTCCGTGGTGTGCCGCCGCGGCAGGTGCAGCCGGTTGATCACCGCCGCCACGACGAGACCGATGGTCGTGTCCAGCAGACGGTTGAAAACGAAAAGATACGGATTATCATCCGTGAAATGATTGATCGTGATGGCAAGAAAGACGGCGCTGGAAAAATACGCGATGTCCTGGACGCCGAGCAGCACCGCGGAGTACAGCGTCAGGATCAGGAACAGCGGCACCAGAACGTAGTGGATGGGCGGTTCGTTGTAAATGCCGTCCCCGAGCATCCAGATCTCCAGCAGCAGAAGGATGAAGCCCCACGCGGCGCCTATGATGGTTCCGAAGAAACGCTTGCGGGCCACCTTTTTCATGTCCTTGGTATAGGGCTGGATGCTCTGCATCGCCGCCGTGGCGGAATAGAAAGGGATCCCCTCGTGGCCGCGCAGAAAATAGATGAGCAGGCAGATGGCGACGGCCGCCGCAGAGCGGAGGATCCTTTGTCCGGGCAGGGGGATTCGTTTATGCTGCTTCATACGTCATTCTCCTGTAGCTGTTATTCTGTCACGCGGTCAGGTACCGGCCGGTCCGTCTTCATTGAATGAACATCGCATCCCCGAAGGAGAAAAAGCGGTACCGTTCCCGGACGGCTTCCCTGTAGGCGGCCAGCACGTTTTCCCGGCCGGCCAGTGCCGAGACCAGCATGATCAGCGTGGACTTCGGCAGATGGAAGTTGGTGATCAGGGCGTCCACCAGCTTAAAACGGTAGCCGGGATAGATAAAGATCTCCGTCCATCCGCTGCCGGCTTCGAGGCTCCCGTCCTCTTTCGCCGCCGCTTCCAGCGTCCGGCAGCTGGTGGTCCCAACCGCAACGATCCGGCCGCCCTTTTTCTTCGTGTCACTGATCTGAGCCGCCGCTTCCGGGCTGATCTCGTAGTACTCGCTGTGCATATGGTGCTCTTCCACCGTCTCCGCCTTGACCGGGCGGAAGGTTCCGAGCCCCACGTGCAGCGTGATCTCCGCGATCCCGATGCCGGCCGCTCTGATCTCTTCCAGAAGCTCCTTCGTAAAGTGCAGGCCCGCCGTCGGCGCGGCCGCGGAGCCTTCATATTTCGCGTAGACCGTCTGATAGCGGTTCTTGTCCGCCAGCTTGTGCGTGATGTACGGAGGCAGGGGCATTTCGCCCAGCCTGTCCAGGATCTCTTCGAAGATCCCTTCGTATTCAAAGCGGACGATGCGGTTGCCGTCCGGAAGGACCTCGTTCACTTCGGCCCTGAGAAGGCCGTCCCCGAAAGAAAAACGCGCGCCTTTCCGGCACTTTTTCCCCGGCCGCACCAGGCATTCCCAGGCGCTCTCCCGGTCCTGAAGCCGCTTTAGGAGCAGGACCTCCACGGCAGCTCCGGTATCCTCCTTCACGCCCAGCAGACGGGCCGGGATCACCTTCGTATTGTTGATGACCAGCAGATCGCCGGGCTTCAGATACTGCGCGATATGATAAAAATGATCGTGCCGGACGGCGCCGCTTTTCCTGTCCAGGACCAGCAGGCGGGAGGAAGCGCGGTCCTCCAGCGGATCCTGCGCGATCAGCTCTTCCGGCAGCTCATAATCAAAGTCGTTGACGTTCATCTTTTCTCCATTCGCAGACCGACCCGAGAACAGGTCCCGGGTCGGCTTGAAAAATTATGATACAGTCCGGCAGAGCTTAGTCATTCGGAATGTTGGCGTAGTTGGTGGTCACGTAATCGCTGCTGACGTAGCCTTCCTGACGGGTGCAGCTCTGCTCGCCGCCGATGCCGTTGTCAGTCAGGTCATCGATCACGTGATACCAGCCGTCCAGCTGTCCCACGATGCGCACGTAATGATACTTGCTCAGGTGCGTCAGAACGTTGTCGTTGGTCTCGGTGCTGGGGTTGGCGCGCAGACGCAGTCCGTTCGTCGTGATCCAGCCCTTGGCCTCCATCGGGATCTCACCCTCGATGGGCGGATCGGTCTGGATGACGTCCGTATTCTCCGGCGTTGCATTCGTACCTTCGCCGCCGTTTTCGGTCGTATTGGAAGGGGTCAGCGTCCCTTCGGGAGGGATCGGATACTCGCCGCGTGCCCAGATGCTGGCATAGGTGGCCAGTTTTTCATCCTCGGTCAGGGCCTTCGTATAGCGTTCGTCGCTGGACGCCACGATCTTCTGGATCTCCGCGCTGTTATCCTTGTAGACCTCGGCAAAGTACTTGTATTCTTCCGTATCCTGGTCGTCCATGATCATCAGGCGGAGCTGGTTGCTTTCGCCTTCCGGACGCGCATAGAAGAAGTAGGACTTCGGCACGGCCGTGTCGATATTGACGAACTTCAGATCCGTGAAGGTCGCCAGGCAGTACTCGCCCTTATTCAGGCCCGGATACGAATAGGTCTTCGTATTGTCAAAGGATTCATAGATCTTGGACTGATTCCAGATCGTCACGTCTTCGATCTTGGCATTGCTGACCAGCACGTTCCGCATCAGATCCGGTTTGCCTTCCTTGAGGGCGGTCAGGTAGTTTTCCACCAGGAGGTTGATCGTCGCATCATCCGAAAGCGCCCAGGATTTCTCCTCGCCGGGCTCTTTTTCCTTCTTCGGCCAGAGCAGGATCACAAGCAGCACGATCACGGCCAGCGCCGCCAGGCCGATCAGGATCTTCTTCCAGGGGATGTTGTTGTTGCCGAAGATCGCGGACGGCGAAAGCTTGCCGGAGCCGGCTTTTTTCTTTTTGGGCTCGTCGAAGCCGTCGTCCTCTTCTTCCTCCTCATCACGGTCAGACGCAGGGCGGACACTGCCGGAAAACGCCGAAGCGTCCGTATCCGAGTTGTATTTGCCGTCCACGAATATAAACGGTTTCAGATCGTCCTCCCCTTCGGCAACGGGAATCACCTCCGGAGAATACTCGATATCGGTAAAATCGGAATCCGTATTCTTCAGATCGAAATTCCAGTGAAACGTATCTTTCCTGTTCTTGTCTGCCATGGTGCGCTCTCCTTTATATCAACCCGTGTGGAATTTTATCCCATCACGGTAATAATAGCAAAGCCGACCCTAAAAGTCAAAACTTTTTGCAAAAGTCTTGATACTTTTTTTCATTTGATGTATGATACCCCTGCGCGCACCAGTAGCTCAGTGGATAGAGCGGCGGCCTCCGGAGCCACAGACGTAGGTTCGATTCCTATCTGGTGTACTTTTTCATGCCTTCACCCCCATATCCTGTGCCGTTCCGCTCCGGATCAACTAAATCTTGTATTTTTTTCTCTCTTTATTCTTGACAAATGCCCCCGGAATCCTTTACAGTTAGCAAGGATTTCAAAAAAAGGAGGCCTCTTATGAACCGCCCCGGCTTTGATAACGATCTCTACCTTTCCATGCAGTCCCGGATGATCCTGGAGCGCATCGGCTCCTTCGGCGGCAAGCTGTATCTGGAGTTCGGCGGCAAGCTCTTCGACGACTATCACGCGTCCCGCGTCCTGCCCGGTTTCCATCCCGACAGCAAGATCACCATGCTGAAGCAGATGAAGGACAGAGCCGAGATCGTGATCGCCATCAACGCGGACGATATCGAAAAGAATAAGGTCCGGGGGGATCTGGGCATCACCTACGATCTGGACGTGCTCCGGCTGATCGACGCCTTCCGCGCGGGCGATCTCTACGTCGGCAGCGTGGTCCTGACGCACTACACGGGGCAGGCGGCGGCGGATGCCTTCTGCCGGCGGCTTCAGAACCTGGGCGTGACCGTCTACCACCATTACATCATCGAAGGCTATCCGCTGGACGTGGAGCACATCGTCAGCGACGAAGGCTTCGGCAAGAACGAATACATCGAGACCTCCCGTCCGCTGGTCGTCGTGACCGCCCCCGGTCCCGGCAGCGGCAAGATGGCGACCTGCCTCTCCCAGCTCTATCACGAAAACAAGCGCGGCATCAAGGCCGGCTATGCCAAATTCGAAACCTTTCCTATCTGGAATCTCCCCTTAAAGCACCCGGTCAATCTCGCCTATGAGGCCGCTACGGCGGATTTAAACGACGTCAACATGATCGACCCCTTCCATCTGGAGGCCTACGGCGTCACCACGGTCAACTACAACCGCGACGTGGAGATCTTCCCGGTCCTGCAGGCGATGTTCACGCAGATCTACGGGGAGAGCCCGTACAAGTCTCCCACCGACATGGGCGTCAACATGGTCGGCAACTGCATCATAGACGACGACGCTGTACGCGCCGCCGCCAAGCAGGAGATCATCCGCCGCTATTACACGGCGCTCTGCGACAAGCGCATCGGCTACGGCTCGGATGAGATCATCAACAAGATCCGCCTGGTGATGAAGCAGGCGCAGATCTCGCCGGAAGACCGTCCGGTCGTGAAGGCGGCGCTGGACAGGGCCGAGAGCACCGGCAACCCCGCCGTGGCGATCGAGCTGAACGACGGCCGCATCATTACCGGCAAGACCTCCAACCTTCTGGGCGCCGCCTCCGCCGCGCTGCTGAACGCGTTAAAGGCGCTCGGCAGCGTGCCGAAGGAACAGCTGCTGATGGCGCCGGAAGTAATCGAACCGATCTGCCATCTGAAGACCTCGCATCTGGGCGGACACAACCCCCGCCTGCATACGGACGAGGTGCTGATCGCCCTGTCCATCTGCGCGACGCAGGACGGCAAGGCCGAGCAGGCCATGGAACAGCTGAGCCGGCTGGCCGGCTGCGAGGCACACTCCACGGTCATCCTCTCTCCCGTTGACAGAGGCATCTACAACAAGCTCGGCATCCGCCTGACCTGCGAGCCCATGCATCAGACGAAAAAGCTCTACCACAGAGCGTAAGGCAATACGCAAAAAGCACCGCAGCCGTCTGCTGCGGTGCTTTTTTATTTTCCGGAATTGTTCCAGCGCGGCCTTCTCTTCCGCGGTCACGTCCTTCATGGACAGGTTGATGCGGCCCATCTTGTCGATCTCAAGGACCTTGACGTATACTTCGTCGCCGACCTTCAGCTCGTCTTCGATCTTCTCGATGCGGCGCTTGGAGATCTTGGAGATATGCACGCCGCCTTCCTTGCCGGGCACCAGCTCCACGAACGCGCGGCTCGGGATGATGGTCACGACGCGGCCCTTGAAGACCTGGCCGGGTTCGACGTCGTTCACGATGCCCTCGATGATGCGGATCGCTTTCTGGATCATGGCCATATCGGTGCCGGCCACAGAGACGGTGCCGTCATCCTCGATATCGATCTGCACGCCGGTATCCTCGATGATCTTGTTGATGACCTTGCCCTGCTTGCCGATGACGTCGCCGATCTTGGTCGGATCGATCGTGATGGAGATGATCTTCGGAGCCCACTTGCTGATCTCCGGACGCGGCTCGGCGATCGCCTTGCTCATGACTTCGTCCATGATATAGACGCGGGCGGTGCGGGCGCGGGCGATGGCTTCGCGGATGATGTCGTTCGTTAAGCCGTGGATCTTGATATCCATCTGGATGGCCGTGATGCCCTTA
>JAEEUR010000031.1 GCA_016290595.1 Lachnospiraceae bacterium
CACCCGGGAAAAGAGGCTCCGTCATCGTTTTGCGCACCGGGCCGAATATGAAGGAATGCCAGAGAATCATCGACACGGTCTATCACTTTTACGGCCATCTGGAAATAGAATGCTGCGGCGGACTGGGACTGACGTCGATCGGACACAGGGAAGACGTGAAGCCCAGGGAAAAAGAGATCATAGATTTCTGCAGCTCTATTTGAAAAATCCGGAAGGAAGAAAAAGCAATGATGATCTACGATATCTCCCAGGAGATCTTCAGCTGTCAGGTATATCCCGGCGACCCCGCGCCGGAAAGAAGGCTGCTCAGTTCCATGGAAGAAGGCGGCCTGTATAACCTGACGGCTTTCAGCATGTGCGCGCACAACGGTACGCATATCGATGCGCCGTTTCATTTTCTGAAAGACGGAAAGACCGTGGATGCGGTCGGTCTGGATGCGTTTGTGGGCCCGGCTTACGTCGCGGAGCATCAGGGAATTGTCTCCGCTGAAGATGCTGCGGCGATCCTTGAAAAAGCGAAAGAACAGAATCCGGAATCGGCCGGGCGGATCCTCCTCAAGGGGGCCGCCGAAGTCTCTGCGGAAGCTGCAAAAGTATTCGCCGCTTCGGAGACCCTTCTGCTCGGGAATGAGTCCCAGACCGTCGGTCCCGAAGATGCCCCGATGGAAGTGCACCGCATCCTGCTGGGGGCCGGTACCGTACTGCTTGAAGGGATCCGTCTGGCAGAAGTCCCGGGCGGCGTTTACCTATTAAATGCGGCGCCGCTGAATCTCTACGGTTCGGACGGCGCGCCCTGCAGGGCCATACTGATAAAGGCTGAAGACCGGAATCTGCCGGGGTGAGTAAAGAAATGAAAAAACGAAAAGTGAGACTGGCCGGATGCATGCTGCTGTCGCTGATCCTGCTGCTTCTGGCCGGCTGTTCGGCAAACGGCCGGCGGCAGGAGGGCAGCCATCCGTTTGATTTTTATATCGACCTCACGACGAAAGATGACGTTGACGCTTTATCCGCTGAATCCTGCGTCGAAGGGGTTTTTCCGTTCACGCTGATGGTTTTCGGGCGGCCCGGATACGACAGCCCCATGGCAGGGCAGATGGCCCTTCTGGCGGCACCGTCCTTCGAAAACCTGGAGCTGTCTCCCTATGCGGCCCTTATCAAAGAGGAACGGGCCGTCATGCAGGATCCGGAGAAGTATCCGATCCTGATCAGCAACGATCTGGCAAAAGCCGCGGGCCTTTCCGTCGGCGACGCTTTTTATCAGGAAACGAAGGTCACGGATGAACCGCTGTCCTTTACGGTGGCGGGAATTTTTCGCCATGAGACGCTCTTTGCTCAGTTCGAAGCGGTCGCCCTGGTCAACGATCAGATCGTACGGATCTTTGCGGATATCGTGGATGAGCTGGGGTATACGAATGCCTATGTAAAGGCTTCCGATTATCCGGCGCTGAAAGCGTATCTGGATGAGGATTTTATCCCGCACCTGCAGCTGAAGGGCCTGTCGGAAGAGGAGATCGCAGCCATACCGAAAGAGGATATAAAAGCTTACTATGAAGAATACGACGCGCACATGAAGCGCATGAAGTGAGTCCGGAGAATTGGATTTCAGCGGCACGAAGAGGTCACGGAAGAATGATAAGCATGACGCGGGAACAGGCAAGACGGTTCATCCTCAGCAAACAGGGGTTGCTGGGGAAATACCGCTTTGCCGGGAAAGAGGGGGCGTATCGGTACGTCCGCCAGGCGGGCTGCATTCAGTACGATCCCGTGGACGTGTGCGGCAAGAACGCCGAACTGACCCTGCAGTCCCGCGTGCGCGGCTTCAGCAGGAAGATGCTCGCGGACCTGCTCTATAAAGACCGTCTGCTGGTCGATTATACCGACAAGGAACTGTCCATCTGGCCGAGGGAAGACTGGCCGTATTTCTCGGCTTACCGCGAAAGGAGCAAAGCGCACGGCAAAGGCTTTCCGGGCATTCCGGAACTGGAAGAACAGGCTGTCGCTTACATCCGTGCGCATGGCCCGGTCAGCAGCGATACCCTTCCCGTTCAGGGAAAGATCTTCTGGCATTCCTCCATGCACTGGAGCGGAAACTGGCACGGGACGTCGCCGGCCGCCCGCTCGGTCCTGGAGCAGCTGTATACGGACGGCGTGCTGCTGATCCATCACAAAAGCGGTTCGCGGAAGTTCTATGACCTCGCGGACAGATATTTCAGCCGGGATCTGCTGGAGGCCGAAAACCCCTGCCCCGATGAGACTGCGTTCCGAAAATGGCGGATCAAAAGGCGGATCGGAGCGGCCGGCCTGCTGTGGAACCGGCGCTCGGATGCTTTCCTGGGGATCGAGATGACGGCCGATGAGAGAGAGGCCGTGTTCGAACAGCTGGAAGCGGACGGCGCGATCCGGAAGACCATGGTGGATGGGATCCGATTTCCCCTGTATTTCCTGGCGGAAGATCTGCCTTTGGCCGACGCGGTTCTGAATGATGCCGTCGACCGTAAACTGCGCCTGGAGTTTCTGGCCCCGCTGGATCCGATGCTGTGGGACAGGAAACTCGTCGAAGCCATCTGGGATTATCAGTATTCGTGGGAGATCTATACGCCGGCCGAAAAAAGAAAGTTCGGATACTACGTCCTGCCGATGCTTTACGGCGAAAAGCTGGCAGGGCGGATCGAAGCCGCGGCGGACAGGAAAGCGGAAACGCTCGTCGTAAAGAATATCTGGTATGAGGCGGGGATCCGTCAGACAAAGAAACTGGAGGCAGCCGTCGATGCCGCCGTCGGGCGTCTGGCAAAGTTTAACGGCTGCCGCACGATCACGCAGTAAAGAAGGATTTGCGGAGGCTGCAGCCATGGAGAAAATTTTCGTATCCTGAAGAAGGGAGAATGGCTTTGAAAAAGGTGATTCGTATCATTCTGATAGTTCTGGGACTGCTTGTCGCCGTAACCGCCGGAGCGCTGATCAGGCTTGAGATCCGAACGGGCCGGATCCTGACGGATTACGCATCGATCTTCGAAAACGAAAAATACGGTACGCCGGTCTGCGTTGAGGGCGTGGAAGCGATCACCATGGACGTTTCCTGCGGATATGCCTGCATCGAGATGTTTTCCGCATGGAACGGCGGACATCTGACGGAAGAAGATCTGTATAACGAATACGGCAGAGTCGTCACTTCGACCGGAGACAGGTTCAGCGAGGAGATGAACAAGCGTTTCCCGCAGTACACCACGTCGATCCGCAAGTATTTGACAAACACGGAGCTGATAGACGCCGCGTATGAAAACCTGGCGGAGGGGATCCCGGTCCCGTTCGAGTGGGCGGCCAGATACGGTGACGTGTGGACGCTGCATTATTCCCTGCTGACGGGAATGGATATTCCGAACGATAAGGTCACGGCAGTCAATCCCTACGGGTACGTCGAGGAGATATCGGTCGAGGAGTTCCTGCGGCGCACCAGCTTTGAAGCTTTTGAAAACATGCCGCTCTATCTCAGACTGGCTTTTGCGGTCGGCGTGTTTGAGAAGAATACGATCTTTACGGTCGTGAGGACGGACGGAAGATGAGAGAAAAACAAATTTTCGGCGGCGTCCCCGCATGAGCGGGGCTGCCGAAGACTGTGAAGACGGGAAGACCGTCTTCTTTTATATTGCCCTGAAAAAAACGGCGGGGAGAACTGCCCTTACGGGTTTCAAATAATGCATATAGAAGAAATAAATGCGCATAAATAAGATGTAATGCGAAATATAAAAAATAAATTTACAAAATATTCAAAAAACTGTTGACTTTAGGAAATTATGGTGCTATTATCCGGTCCATACCGCGGGAGCGGTGCAAGGAGGAAGCAAAAATGAAAAAACTGATCGCTGTTTTACTGGTACTGGCCATGGTGCTCAGCCTGGCCGCCTGCGGTGACAAGGAGGGCGCGCCCGACGCGGCCTACAACAACTATCTGAAAGAGATCAAAAAAAATGCGAAGACGGATAACGGGACGCTGACCGTCGCGATGAGCCCGGACTTCGCGCCAATGGAATTCTACGACCTGGGCAAGAAGGGCGACGACGCGATCGTCGGCTTCGACGTGCTGCTGGCCAACTATATCGCGGCGGAACTGGGCATGAAGCTGATCATCACCCCCATGAGTTTCGACGCCTCTCAGGCCGCCGTTCAGAGCGGCAAGGCGGATATTGCTATTTCCGGCTTCTCCTGGATGGCCGACCGCGCCGAAAATTACGAACTGACCGACTGGTATGAGGCCGGCGACAACGAGACGGAGCAGAGCATCATCGTAAAGAAGGATCAGGAAGGCAAGTTCAGCAAGCCTGAGGATTTCGCGGGCATGAAGATCGGTTACCAGGGCGCCTCGCTGCAGCAGCAGCTCGTCAAGGATACCTTCGGAAACATGGCTGACGTCGATATCAGCAACGTCTATTCCGATCTGGGCACGCTGGTGGAAGCCTTAAAGAGCGGCAAGATCCAGGCGGCTGCGGTCGCTCACGGCAACGGTGAAGCGATCATTGCCAACGCGCCGAACGATATCGCCTTCTCCGGTTTTGACTTCGACGTCGATCCGCTCTATGAGAACAACCTCTGCCTGATCCAGAAGGGCAATACGGAGCTGCTGGCCAAGGTCAACGCGGCGTTGGCCAAGGCGAAGGAAGCCGGCTTATACAAGGGCTGGTACGAAGCCTGCCAGATCTACGCCGAAGTGAAGACCATCGATGAGCTTGGCTACGACGAGAACGGCGTGAAGATCACGGAAGCCGCCGGAACGAAGTAAGCTTTATCGGGTTGAAACAGAAAATCTCATAAACAGACAGGAATCCCTATGAGTTTCAGCACGTTTTTTTCCAACATCGGAATGCTGCTAAGCAGGTACTGGCACGTGTTTGTTCTGGAGGGTGTGAAATACACCCTCCTTCTTGCGGCGATCGCCGTGGTGGGCGGCACGATCCTCGGCGCTCTTTTCGCCCTCGGGAAGAGGGGGAAGATCAGGCCCTTAAAGTGGCTGATCGGGGCAGTGGTGGAGGTCGTCCGCGGGACCCCGATGCTGCTGCAGCTGTACGCCGGCGTCTTCATGCTGCCGCGCATTTTCCCCATCCTGAACGAGGTGGATGATATCGTCAGCGTGACGGTGGTCCTGGTCATCAACAGTGCCGCCTATACCTCGGAGATCATCCGCTCGGGCATCCAGGCCGTGGATATCGGCCAGACCGAGGCGGCCCGCTCGCTGGGCCTTTCGGAACGGACGACCATGCTGCACGTGGTGCTGCCGCAGGCCGTGAAAAACATTCTGCCGGCCCTCGGCAACGAATTCATCACGGTGGTCAAGGAAACGTCCCTGGCGTCCACCTTCTTCGTGGGAGAGATCATGACCTCCTACCTCAAGGTGAAGGGAAACACCTATCTGACGCTGGAATGCCTGACGATCGTCGGCGCCATCTATTTTATCCTGACCTTTACCCTGTCCAAGCTGCTGCAGCGGGCGGAGAGGAGGATGAAGCATGCTTGACATCAAAAATATCTATAAAAATTTCGGCGACCTGAAGGTCTTAAAGGGCGTTTCCACCCACGTGGAGAAGGGCGAGGTCATCTCTCTGATCGGGGTCTCGGGCTCAGGCAAATCCACGCTGCTGCGCTGCATGAACCTGCTGGAGACGCCGACCTTCGGCGAGGTCTGGATGGAAGGAAAGCTTTTAACGCCCGTGGATCCGTACCTGCACGCCGAGGTGATACAGGCTTCCAACACCTACAAAAAGCTGCGGGAGGAGGGCCTTTCGGACGAAGAGGCCGTCCGGAAGATCAAGGACGAGGACCTGCTGCACGAAAAGCACGGCCGGGAGGGCAAGGAATATACCGCCCTGATAAAAAAGATCTATCAGGAGAACCACCTGGACGCGAACCTCGCCCGCCAGAAGATGGGGATGGTCTTCCAGCAGTTCAACCTCTTCAACAACCTGACCGTACTCGGCAACATTACGCTGGCGCCCGTCAAGATCGGCATGGACCGCATCCGGAAGGCGAAGCGCGCCGGGCGGCCGGTGACGGAGACGAAGGAGAGCGTTCGGGCGGCGGCCGAGAAGAAGGCGATGGACCTCTTAAAGCGCATCGGGCTGGAGGATAAGGCGGACAGCTATCCTTCCTCGCTTTCGGGCGGCCAGAAGCAGCGCATCGCGATCATCCGGGCGCTGGCGATGGATCCGGACGTCATGCTCTTCGACGAGCCGACTTCGGCGCTGGACCCGGAGATGGTCGGAGAGGTGCTGGACCTGATCAAGGAACTGGTCAAAAGCGGCATGACCATGGTCGTGGTCACCCATGAGATGGGCTTTGCGCGCGAGGTCTCCGACCGCGTCCTCTTCGTGGACGAGGGGTATATCAAGGAAGAAGGCACGCCGGAGGAGATCTTCCGGCATCCGAAGGACGCGCATCTGAAGGACTTTCTGGCGAAGGTGCTGTAGGCGGACGCGCCGGACGTGCACGAAAAAGGCACTTCTTCCGCACCGGCGGGAGCGGAAAAAAAGTGGAAAGAAAACGGCAGCGGGGCATTTTCCCCGCTGCCGTCGTTGAAATTACGGCCGGAAAATGGTATGATTCAATATCAGACGATCAACATTTGAGAAGGACCCGCTTTCCCGAACCCGGGAAGAACGGGCCGGGGAGGTGACTCATGAAAGATCCGGCGATCCGCAGCAACCGGATGCAGTGCTTTTTTGCTCTGATCGGGGCGGCCGTCGTGGCCGTCTGCGTTATCATCGGCGTGACCATGAACCTGGTGACGCTCTATGACGAAAACTTTGACCACATGGGGATCCGCACCTTCTGCATGTTCACGGTCAATTCCAACATCCTCGCGGGGCTGTCCATGATGCTGTGCCTGCCGTATACGATCGACGGCCTGCGGACCGGCAATTACCACCTGCCCGACTGGGTGGTGGTGCTGATGCATATCACCGTCACGGCGGTCGCGCTGACCTTTCTGGTCTCGCTCTTTATCCTGGCGCCGGTCAAGGGCTTTGTCCTGATCTTCACCGGCTCGCGCTTCTTCCTGCACGGCGTCTGCCCGGTGCTTTCCATCGTCACGTACTGCTGCTTCATCAACAGCCATATGATCCGCATCAAGGAGGCCTGGCTGGGCATGATCCCCGTGCTGGTCTATGCCGTTGTTTACATCGTCATGGTGGTCGTCATCGGCGAGGCAAACGGGGGCTGGGAGGACTTTTACGGTTTCGCCACGCGGGTCCCGCTCTGGGTGTCCGCCGCCGTGATCCTGCCGGCGGCCTGCGGCATCGCCCTGCTTTTAAGAATGGGGCACAACGCCTGCTGCCGCCGCCGGCGCGAGAAGGACGCCGAACTGTACCGTCAGGCTTACGGCGGAGCGGATCTGAGGAAGGTGATCGCCGAGATGGCCCGCTCGCAGAAGAGAGAGCTTAAGCTGAAGAATCCCACGATCCCGGTCCAGATGATCGGCTACATGATCGAAAACACCGGCTCCGATCTGGCCCTTGACGAAGGCACCCGGATCTACTTTGAGGCCTGGATGGAGGGCTGAAGATAAAGGGAGAAACATGAAGAAAACGAAAAAGAGCAAAACGATAAAGCTGCCGGCCGTTATCAGACAGGAACTGCGGGATCTGCGCGCAGTCCATTTCCTTTTTCTGACAGTGGCCGGCATCATCAATGCCATCGGCGTGACGATGTTCCTCTACCCGGTCAAGCTGTACGACAGCGGCATCTCCGGCACCTCCATGCTCCTGGACCAGATCACGCCGGATCACTATGAACTGTCGATGTTCCTCCTCCTGTTAAACGTTCCGATCTTTCTTTTCGGCTTAAAGAAGCAGGGGCTGCTCTTTACGGTCTATTCCGTTTTCACGATCGGCATCTATTCCCTGGCCGCTTACCTGATCATGGAGGTGCTGCCGGTCAACGTGGAGTTCGTTTCTCCCCTGGCCGGTTCCGATCTGCTGCTCTGCGCCATCTTCGGCGGTGTGATCTCCGGCATCGGGAGCGGCCTGACCATCCGCTGCGGCGGCGCGATCGATGGCGTGGACGTCCTTTCCGTGATCTTTGCCAAAAAGCTGAGCATTTCTCTCGGCAGCTTCGTGATGATCTTCAATACGGTCCTGTATATCATCTGCGGCATCGTGATCCAGAGCTGGATCCTGCCGCTGTACTCCATCGTGACCTATTTCGTCGGGTCCAAGACGGTGGATTTCATCGTAGAGGGCTTCGACCGGTCCAAGTGCGCCATGATCGTTACCACGAAGGCGGAGGAGATCTCCGAGGCGCTCGCAAGCGGCTTTCATGCCGGCGGGACGATCATCAGCGCAACGGGCGGCTATTCGAAAAGCTCCAAACAGATCCTGTATTTCGTCGTCAACCATTTTCAGATCAACAGGCTGAAAAACATCGTGCTGTCTGTCGATGAGAACGCCTTCATTTCCCTGATGGACGTTTCCGATATCATAAAAAAGCACGGAAATACAGAGAAAAAAATGGACGGGAAGGAAGAGCCGGCGGAGGCTCGGAAGGAATCGGAATGAACGGCCGGAACGCGGAACAGATCACGGAAAAGCCGCTTCTGAAGGCGGAAACGGAGCGGCTGATCCTCGATGAGATACGGGAATCGGACAAAGAGGACTACTTTCACAACATTTCCCACGACAGAAAGGTCCTGGAGACCTTCATCTGCCGGTATGCGGATACCCTGGAGGAATTCGATTTTTCCGCCTATCCGGGAAGGCGGGACGTGTACGCGATCCGCCTGAAGGAAACGGGGCGTCTGATCGGTATTCTTTCGTACTTCGGCGAGAAAGAGGATTCGTGCGAGATCGGCTACGGGATCGGTTCCGCGTACTGGAACCGGGGCTATGCGACGGAAGCGGTCGGACGTTTTCTGGAATACCTGTTCCGGGAGAAAGGGATGCGTACGGTATACGCCTCTTTCTTTACCGGGAATGAGGCTTCCCGCCGCATCATGGAGAAATGCGGCATGAGATACAGCCGCTTCTCGGAAAAGGAACTGACCTATCTGGACGTTCCCCGGGACCTGACCTACTACGAGATCAGCCGTACCGACCGGGACAACCGGACTCTGATCGGCTTCTGGGATAAAGCCTTGTCCCTGTCGGAAGCAGAGCGGGAAGAGCTGCAAAACGCCGCCCCGGAAAGCTGGAAGGACCTGGCCCCCTCGGAGAAGCTCTTCGAGGCAGCCTGTTCTCTGGGCAAGAAGAAAAAAGTGCTGGACTATGGCTGCGGCAGCGCCTGGGCCGGGATCATCGCGGCAAAGAGCGGCTGTCCGGACGTTACGGCGGCGGATGCGGCCCCCGGGGCGGTCCGGGCTGCAGCGTATTCTGCCTTGGTCTATGGGGCGGAAAAGCAGCTGAACGCAGTCTGCGCGGACCCGGGGTGGCTGAAAAGCGTTCCGTCGGCTGCCTATGACGGCTTTTTCTGTTCCAACGTCCTGGACGTGATCCCCACGGAAACGGCCCGGGAGATCATCCGTGAATCGGCGCGGATCACGTCGGCGGATGCCTGCGTGATCATCGGGCTGAATTTCTATCTGTCCCCGGAGGCTGCCGCAGCAAGGGGCCTGGAGCTTGCCGACGGCACGCGGCTTTACGTGGACGGCGTCCTCCGGCTCGTTTCGCGGACGGACGAGGAGTGGGCCGAGCTGTTTTCGCCCTGGTACGTTATTGAAAAGCTGACGCATTTCGCATGGCCGGGAGAAAAAATGGAAAGCAGGCGGCTGTTCTATCTGAAGAAACCAATGGGAGCGAAGACCGATCCGGAAAATACCGCCTCGCAGAGAGTATTGGAAAAATGCGGCTCTCGCCCTCTGGGGCCACGGGCGAAGAGGGACCGCGCTTTATCAGGTACAGGGAGGATGCAATGAAAGACGATCCTATCATTCGTCCGGAAAGGCCCGGGGAATACGGAGAGGTCGAAAACCTCGTGAGAGAGTCGTTCTGGAACGTTTACCGCCCCGGCTGCAGCGAACACTACGTGATCCACGTGCTGCGGGACGATCCGGCTTTCGTGAAGGAACTGGACCTCGTTATGGAGCAGGACGGACGGCTGATCGGGCAGAACATGTTCATGAAAACGGTGATCGAAGCCGACGACGGCAGGATCATCCCGGTGCTGACCATGGGGCCGATCGGCATCACGCCGGAGCTGAAGCGGAAAGGCTGCGGGAAAAAGCTGCTGGACTATTCGCTGGAAAAGGCGGCAGAACTGGGCTTCGGCGCGGTGCTGTTTGAGGGCAACATCGGCTTCTACGGCAAGAGCGGCTTCGACTATGCCAGAAAATTCGGCATCCGCTATCACGATCTGCCGGAGGGCGCGGACGATTCCTTCTTCCTCTGCAGAGAGCTGATCCCGGGATATCTGGACGGCGTCACCGGCGTCTATCAGACGCCGAAAGGCTACTACGTGGACGACGCCGACGTGGAAGTGTTCGATAAAAGCTTCCCGCCGAAGAAAAAGCTGAAGCTCCCCGGCCAGCTCTTCGGATAAGAAGAGACAGATCCGCCGGACAGACCCGGACGGGCGATAACGGGAGTATCTGATGAAAAGAAAAGACCGTTCTGCTGTGCAGCAGAACGGTCTTTTCTGGCGGAGTACTTTAAAAAATTCAGGATCGGATCGTTGTTCGGTCCGTTCTTCGCAGCCGCGCGGCGGTTTTCCAGTTCGCGCCGCTGCTGGTTGGCCTGCAGGTTCTCTTTCTCCGCCTCCGTCTCCGGATGGCTGGTCATAAGCTTCTCGAAATCCGACACGGCCTTCAGGATGTCCCGCGCGTAGTCGATGTGCTTCTGTTCGTAATCGTTCTTGCCCCGCAGTTCCTCCATGTTCTTCGGGCGCGGGCGCACCTTCGTGTGCTCGAACTTGTACTGCAGGTAGGCGTCCGCCTTTTCCTTCAGCTTCTGGAAGGACTCGGCCACCATCGCCAGCGTCGGAACGGCTTTCTTCTATGCCTGTTTTATGCCGTTCGCCGGCACAGGGCCCCAACGGGAAAAACGGCGGAGTGCTTGAAAAGGACGGGCCCCGTGCCCTATAATAGAAGGCGGCAGGCGGGCGTGTTTTCCGCCCCCGGCCGGAAAGAAAAAGAAAGCGGACTTTAGTCATGAAACTGATCCATCTTTCGGACCTTCATCTGGGAAAGCGCGTCAGCGAGTATTCCATGCTGGAGGATCAAAGCTATATCTTAAAATGCATTCTCGGGATCATCGATGCGGAAAAGGCGGAAGGCGTGATCCTGGCCGGAGACATCTACGATAAGGCCGTCCCCTCCGCCGAAGCCGTGAGCCTCTTCGATGATTTCCTCTGCAGCCTGGCGAAGCGCGGTCTGAAGCTATTTATCGTCAGCGGCAACCACGATTCGCCTGAAAGGATCGCGTTCGGCGCACGGATCTTTGAGGCCGGCGGCATCTATCTTTCCCCGGTCTATAACGGCCGGATCGAGCCGGTTCGCCTTCAGGATGCATTCGGAGAGATCTTCTTTTACCTGCTGCCCTTTGTCAAGCCCGCCCACGTGCGCCGCTTTTTCCCGGACGAGAAGATCGAGAGCTATACCGATGCGCTTCGCTGCGCGGTCAGCCATATGGACCTGGACGTGTCCCGACGGAACGTATTGGTCGCGCATCAGTTCGTGACCGGCGCGCGGCGCAGCGAATCCGAGGAGATATCCGTCGGCGGGCTGGACAACGTGGACGCTTCGGTCTTTGCCCCCTTCGACTACGTCGCCCTGGGGCATATCCATTCGCCGCAGAACTGCGGCTCGCCCTTCATCCGCTACTGCGGAACGCCGCTCAAGTACTCATTTTCGGAGGCAAAGGATCAGAAATCCGTCACCGTCGTCGAACTGGGCGTCAAGGGCGAGGTAA
The DNA here is from genome assembly GCA_016290595.1 of Lachnospiraceae bacterium. Lineage (GTDB taxonomy): Bacteria > Bacillota > Clostridia > Lachnospirales > Lachnospiraceae > UBA6987. The sequence goes on from JAEEUR010000031.1 coordinate 11,883, forward strand.
GCGTCAAGACGGCGGACCTGATCCCCCGCTATGATATGGCGGAGATCAGGGGCCCGTATGCGGAGGTGACGCTCCGGTCCTTCTATGAAAACACGGGCTGGCAGGAGGCCTATACGCATATCACCCTGACCGACGAGAACGATATCCCGGACGCCGTCGGCAAGCTGCGGACGATCTATCATCGGCTGATGAAACTGGATTACGACAACGCCCGCACCCGCCTGAACGCGCCTGTTGCCGGAGATGAGCAGGCGGAGAACAAATCGCCTTACGAGCTGTTTTCGGACTTCTACCGGCTGCAGAACAACCGGCCGATGAGCCCGGAGCAGAGCGATTATATGCAGGACCTGATCGAAAAGGTCTGGGAGGAGGCGCAATGAGACCGCTCAAACTGACGATGACGGCCTTCGGCCCTTATGCGGATAAAACGGAACTGGACATGGACGCGCTCGGCAGCAGCGGGCTGTATCTGATCACCGGCGATACCGGCGCGGGCAAGACCACGATCTTCGACGCCATCACCTTTGCGTTGTACGGCGAGGCGAGCGGGGACAGGCGCGAACCCTCCATGCTCCGCTCCCAGAATGCTTCGCCGGATACACCGACCCGGGTGGAGCTGGTCTTTTCCTACGCGGGAAAGGTCTATACCGTCCGCCGCAACCCCGAATACGAACGGCCCAAGGCCCGCGGGGAGGGCTTCACGACGCAGAAGGCGGACGCGGAGCTGATCCTGCCGGACGGCCGCGTGATCGCACGGCAGCGGGAGGTCGATGCGGCCGTGTATGAGATCATGGGGGTAAACCGCCGGCAGTTCATGCAGATCGCCATGATCGCGCAGGGGGATTTCCTGAAGCTGCTGCTGGCTTCCACCGACGAGCGCAAGGAGATCTTCCGGCATATCTTCCGGACCCAGCAGTACCAGACGCTGCAGGAGCGCTTAAAGCGGGAAGCCTTGCTGCTGAATGACCAGCGCCAGGCTTTAAAGAACAGCGTCCTGCAGTACATGCAGGGGATCCTAACGGCTGAGGACGAGCCGCTGGAACGGGAGGCGGCGCGGGCCAGGAAAGGAGAGCTTCCGGCCGCCGAAACGCCGGCGCTTTTAGAGAGCCTGATCGGGCGGGACGAGGTGCGTCAGGCGGAGCTCGCCGAGGAAAAGAAGCGGCTGGACGCGCAGAAGGAAAGCGTGCTCGCAAAGCTTGGAAAGATAGAGGCCAGGGAACGGGCGGAAGCGGCCGCCGCCGAACTGGAGGTTAATCTGAGGGAAGAGGAGATCCGCTTCGCGGCCCTTGAGAAGACGTTGCAGGAACGGCAGGCGGAGGCCGGCGCGATCGATGAGGAGAGCGCGGAAAAGACGAGGCTGGAGGCGCTTCTTCCGCGCTATGCAAAAGCGGAGGCGCTGGAAAAGGAGATCGGCCGGGCCGGGCGGCTTCTTTCGGAAAAAGACAGAAAACGGCAGGAAAAGACCGCAAAAAAAGAAGAGGCGGGCCGGACGCTCCTGTCGCTGAAGGAAGAGCAGGCCGCGCTGGCGGACGCCGGGGAAACGAGGCTCAGGCTGTCCGCGCAGAAGGATAACGCGGAAAACCGCAGGAAAGAATACGAAAAGGTAAAGCGGGCGCTTTCGGATCTGGATAAAAAGAACGCCGTCCTTGAAAAAAGGCAGGCGGAGTACCGCGAAGCGGCGGAAAAAAGCCGCCTGAGCGCCGCCCGATATGAGGTGCAGAACAGGGCTTTCCTGGACGAGCAGGCCGGGATCATAGCGGAAACGCTTAAGGACGGTGTGCCCTGTCCGGTCTGCGGATCGACGGAGCATCCGGCTCCGGCGGGAAAATCGGAACATGCGCCGACGGAGGCGCAGCTCAAGGAAGCCCAGAAGGCCATGGAAAGCGCGCGGGCCGACGCCCAGAAAAAGAGCGAGGCCTGCGCCGCCGCGAAAGCCGAATGCGGGAGCCTGCGGGAGCAGATCGCATGGGACCTGGCGGTCCTTCTGCCCGGTGCGGAGCCGGAAACCGCCGGAGCGCGGCTGGACGCCTCGCTGGGGGCGCTGGAGACCGAGATCGGCCGTCTGACAGACGCCGTTAAGAAGGAAGATGGCCGGATCCTGCGGAAAAGCGCGCTGGAACGGGAGATCCCGCTCCGGGAGGCGGAAGAAAAGGCGCTGGGGCAGGAACTGGAGCAGTTACGTGCGGAAACGGCCGCGTTAATGGCGGATATCCGCGCCAAAAGCGAACAGGCGGCGGCGGAGAAAGCGGACCTTCCGTTCGAGACCGGCGCCGAGACGGAAAGCAGGATAGAGCAGCTGACGAACCTGATCCGCCGGCAGAAGGAGGCGTTCGAAAAGGCCGAGTCAGCCTGCCGCGCATCCGACAGGAAGCTTGCGGAGTACAGGGCCGCCGCCAGAAAGCTGAAGGAGCAGGCGGCGGAACAGCTCGGCTTCGATAAGGCGGAAGAACTGAAGAAAAAGCAGCTGCTGGCAGAGGCGGAAGCGGCAGTCGCGCAGAAAAGCGGACAGGTCGGCATCCGGCTGAATGCCAATCGTACCTGTCTGAAAAATATCCGGGAGAAAAGCGGGGACCTGGCCGCGGTCGAAGAACGCTGCACGTGGATCCGTGCCCTTGCCAACACCGCGAACGGAACGATCAGCGGCAAGGAGAAGATCATGCTGGAGACCTACGTCCAGATGACCTTCTTTGACCGGATCATCGCGCGGGCGAACACCCGCTTTATGGTGATGTCCGGCGGCCGGTACGAGCTGAAGCGCCGCCAAAGCGCGGGAAACAACCGCAGCCAGAGCGGCTTGGATCTGGACGTGACCGATCATTACAGCGGCAGCGAGCGGAGCGTCAAAACGCTCTCCGGCGGCGAATCCTTCATGGCCTCTCTTTCTCTGGCGCTCGGCCTCTCCGACGAGATTCAGTCCTCCGCGGGAGGCGTAAGGCTGGACAGCATGTTCGTGGACGAGGGCTTCGGCTCGCTGGACGAGGAATCGCTGGACCAGGCGATGAAGGCGCTCTACGGCCTGGCGCAGGGCAGCCGGCTCGTGGGCATCATCTCCCACGTGTCCGAACTGAAAAACCGAATCGACCGGCAGATCGTTGTGACAAAGGACGCGCACGGCGGCAGCCGGGCGGCTGTATTCGTTTAAGGAGGCGCTTCTATGTTTTTGCCCATCGTCAGCGGCAGAAAACTGAATAAAGCCGTCTGTCTGGCTTTCCTTGCGATGTGCCTGCCCCTGCTGGCCGCCGCCGTGTATTTCTTTTTGTCGGGATCGCCGGCCGCCGGCCGCGGTTTCCTGACGCCGGCCCTGATCCTGGGCGGCATTTCGCTGCTGTACGGGATCGGCTGGTTCATCTGGGCCCGGAAGGAGAAGCGGGCAGCCCGGGAGATCGCGGAGGCGCAGGAGAGGCTCAAGGCCTCGCCGGAAGCCGGCCGCATGCTCAGCCGGGAATTTACCGTACCCAAAGCGAAGCTGATCGGAAAGGCGCTTGGCAGAAACCGCAGCATCGTGAAAGGGGCGGCCATCGCCGCTCTCTGCGCGGCGGGAGTGATCACCGTCATCCTTCTTTTCTGCGGTGCGCTGAACGATCCGATGCAGCTCGTATTCGTTCTGGTCTTCTGCGCGCTGATCACGCTCCCGGGCCTGATCCTGCAGTGGTTCATCTATCGGACGTACGTTAAGACGGTGCCGTCGGAGATCCTGCTGTTTCCCGGCAAACTGGTCGTGGACGAGAACGTCTGGTCCGCCGCGTCGATCCGCACGATCCGGGTCTCGCCGGCCCGGATCATGAATCCTGATTCCCCCTCGCTGTACCGGAAGCTGGAGATCGAAAGCAGTTCCGGCAGCCGGAAGTTCCGGCTGGACTACCGCATGCAGGCGACGGACGGCAGACAGCCGGTCTGGGAGGAATATCCGGCGTTTTTATCCGCCCTGTCGCTGTGGGGGGAAGAAAACGGCGTTCCGGTAAACGTTCTGTACATGGACTGACGCCGCCCGGCGTCAGTCTTTTCTTTGCACTTCCTTGTCGCTCCGGTATTCGACGACTTCCTGCACCGAGCAGTCCAGGATGCTGCAGAGCTCGCCCAGCGTATTGGTCGTGATGGCTTTGCCGTGCCGCATGCGCTGGATGGTATTGGCGGAGACGCCTTCCTTAAAGATCAGGTGATAGGCGGTCATTTCCTTCTGATTCAGCGTGTTCCAGAACGGTTCATAAGAGATCATGGTCTGATACCTCCTTAATATAACCATTCTATGCAAAGCACGCGTAAAAACCGGCCAAGCGGATTGGGCCGAACTGACGTTTTGCCGCACCGGCGTAAGGAAAGAAAATCTTCCGGTGGACTTTTCGGAAGCCGGATGGTATAGTATTCCTATAATCCCGACGGAGAGCAGAAATGAAAAAGAACAAGAGCTGGAACGAGAGAGGAAATATTTCCCTGAAGGATCGCTTTAACTACTGGTTTGACAACCGTGTGACGAAAGGTTCCCTTGGACTGATCAAGGCGCTGATCGCCGCTTCGGTGGCGCTCGCGGTCCTGATCGCGGGGCTGATCATTCTTTTCCGATTTAACGAGGAAGGGGAGGTCGGTTCCGTCTTCTGGAACAGCATCGCGACGGTCATCAACGCCTGGATGCCTTATTTCGACGAGGGCAGCCCCGGCTATCTGATCCTGATGTCGGTGACGGCCATCGCGGGCGTGCTCTTCACGAGCGTCCTGATCGGTATCATCACCAGCGCGATCGAGGAGAAGATCATAGAGCTGAAGCGCGGCAACTCCCGCGTGCTCGAGTCCGGCCACACGGTGGTGCTCGGCTTCTATCCGGGCGAATACACCCTGATCCGCCAGCTGATCCTGGCCGCAGCCGAAAAGCCCGACTGCATCGTTATCGCGGACGAGCGGGAGCGTGAGGAGATGGAGCAGGAGATCGGCGACAATCTCGACGTCCCGAAGAACGTGAAGATCGTCTGCCGCACCGTGGATATCACGGATCCGTCCTCCATCGAGAAGTGCTCGCTGGAGAACTGCAAAACGGTGATCGTCAGCCCGACCGACGATTCGAAGACCACCAAGATCGTGCTGGCCGTCTCCGCGCTGCTGGAGGAGAAGGAGATCTCCGGCGTTCAGATCAACGCGATCATTTCCAAGAACGAATACCGCTTCCCGCCGTCGCTGGCGAAGACGCACAATATATCCACGCTGCAGACCAGCGCGATCCTGGCCAAGATGATCGCGCATTCCTGCACGCAGACCGGCCTTTCCCAGACCTTCCGCGAGCTTTTCAATTTTGAAGGCTCGGAGTTCTACCTGATCGAACTGCCGGGGGCCGAAGGGCAAGGCTTTGAGGAACTGATGCTGCGCCTGAACCGCGCGGTCCCGGTCGGCATCTTCTCGGACGGCGTTATGCGCCTCAACCCGCCCTCCGACTACCGGATCAAAAAGGACGACCGGATCCTGGTGTTCTCGGAGGAGGATGATTCGGCGAAGCTGGAGGAGATGCAGGGCGACGACCTGTTCGAGTCGGAGATCATGCTGGGCGGCACCATCCCGGAGGAACCGACGGAGACCGTCATTATCGGGAGCAACGAGATGCTGCCGAGCATCTTAAAGGAGCTGCCCGAGAACGTCTCCCGCGTGTATCTGGCCGGCGCGGAGCTCACGGAGAAGGCAAGGACCTCTCTGGAGAAGATCGCGGCGAAACGCTCGCTGGTCCTGAACTACTGCGAAGGCGATCTGTATGAAGAGGAATTCCTGATCGATCTGGCGAAGATGGCGCAGCATATCGTGATCCTGAACGCGCACGGAAAGGACGAGGAAGCGGCCGACATGGAGACCATCTTCCGGCTCCTCAACCTCAGGGACATCCGCGACCGCTTCGGCTTCGACTTCAACATCACGGTGGAGATGCAGAAGGAGCACAACCAGTATCTGGTCGGCCGCGGGGACCATACGGATTTCCTGGTCACCTCCAGCATGTCGTCGCTGTTCCTGGCGCAGCTGGCCGAAAACCCTGAGCTGGTCGACGTTTTCCGCGAGATCCTGTCCAACGAGGGCAACGAGCTGTACTTAAAGCAGCCCGCCTCGGTCGGTCTGGACGGCACCCGCACCATGCGCGAGCTGCGCCGCCAGGTCTTACGGCACGGCTATATCCTTCTGGGAATCGTGGACAAAGATAAGCACAGCCGTTTCAACCTGCCGCTGGACGAGATCGTTACGCTCGGCGAGGAGGACGAGATCATCGTGCTGGGAGAGAACTGAAAAAGAGCGGCTTTCCGCTTCCGAGCTGATAAAAAGAAGGATCCTTTCCCCTGATCCGGTGAGAAGGATCCTTCTTTTATTGCCGTCATCCCTGCGGCAGGGAACAAGCGATCGGACCGGCGGCCGCTTACTTTCCGGCCTCGCTCCGGCTCCAGGTCCCATCGGAGCAGATAACGCTTTCCGCTTCGTTCCGCTGGCTGCCGACGGCCACGTCGTGCAGGCCCCGGTTCCGATCGTAAAGCGCCTGCCATTCGTCAACAGTCCCGGCGTAGCGGACGGCGGCATCCTCCGGCAGATGCAGCGTATAGTCGTAGCTGCGGATGACCATCTGCTCCAGAGACTTCGGGAGCGAAAGCTCCTTCAGATAGGGGGCGTAAATGCTTTGCAGGGAGATGATGCCCTCCGGAATGACCAGAGACCGGATGCCTTCCATCTCTTTCAGATTCAGCTGCACGATGGTGACCGGCTTGCCGCCCAGCTGCGAAGGCAGGGTCAGCGCGCTTTCGCTGCCGGTATAGCCGCAGAGCTTTACGCAGTTCGGATACTCGCGGTACAGCCAGACGCCTTCGGCCTTCGGATCGTCGTAGTAGTCCGCGTCCCAGTCAGGCAGCGGCACGACGGGGCTGGCCGGCATGATCCGGCCGTTCTTGCGGACGCGGTAAACGCCGTCGTCGTCCTCGTCGGCAAACCAGATCCAGTCGCCGGCGTCGACTAAAAGGACGATATCCCGGTCCTTCCCGGTGATCACGGCTTCCTTCTTTCCGGAAGGGATCTCCATGCACGTCAGCTGATCGTCACGGAAATACCAGAGCGAATCGCCGGAGAGGGCATAGGAGTAATCCAGCAGATCCAGCTCGTCTTCAGAAAGGTGCAGGACCTCCCGGCCGCTCTCCACGTCCAGAAAGACGAATTCGTCGGCATCGTCGTCACCGTAGATCAGGTAGTTCCCGGCACAAAAGACGGCATTGATCTCCTCGCAGGTCACGGGGGCGACCTCTTCTTCCTGCGCGGATCCGGCTTTGATGCGGTAGAAGCCGTAAGGTTCATATTCCTCGTGCCGGGCCGCGATCTTCGCGTAGTACAGATAGTCGCCGTTCATTCCGATCAGTTTGGTATATTCGCCCTGGGCGGCGAGCAGATGCGGTTCAAACGGCTCGATGCTGCCGCTTGTCAGATCCAGGACCATCGACACGGCATTATAGTACCCTTCCGATGTCGGATCGGTCGATTCCGCGACGGCGAAATACAGCTTGTCCCCGCTGCGGTTGAAGATATTGAAAGACCAGCCCGGAAAGACCCGGTATTCGAAGCGGACCGTTTCTCCGGTCGCGAGATTGAGGCGGTACAGGGAATTCCGGCTCGTGAAGTACAGGAAGCGGCCTTCCGGCGTTTCCGGCCCCGGCACCAGGGAAAAGACGGTCCACTGCTGGATGCCGTCGGTGGCATCGGAAGGGATCCAGCCTACGAGCACCGGCTCGGCACCGTCCTCGTCGCTTAAAAAGTAAATGTTTTCGCTGTAAACGTAGCCGTTTTCGTGACCGTCGTTCTCCTGGCCGGGCTGCACGAACCAGGTGCCGCCGTAGGCGTGCACGATGCGGCCGCCGGCCGCTGCGTAGCTGTTGTTGTTCTGGTTCAGATCCGCCGGATCGTATTCGTTCTTAAGACCGGGGATACTGACGCTGCTTCCGCCCGGGAAGAAGGGATCGTCCGGCTTTTCGGCGGAAGAGGGGACGTTATCCGTTGCGGCGGCAGTGCGGGGGGCTTTTTCGGTCCCGTTTTCCCCGTCGCTTTTGGTCGGAATATCAACGCCGCAGGCGCAGAGCGCCAGGATCAGGCCGAGGCAGGCGGTAATCAGGCGGATTTTTTTCATGGGAGGACCTCCTTAAGGGCAGATACAGAAAAATTATAAAAGAGTGGGACGAAGAAAGCAAGAGGAGAAAGAACAAAGACGGCGCTTTGCGAAAAGAGCCGGGCCGGGAAACGCGGCGCGGCCGGCCCGGAACATGGGGCGGGAGCGGGCCGGCGGAGGTTGACAAAAGCCGCCTTTTGTTGCTACAATCGGGCGGGAAGGGGGCGCCGGTTCCTGTAAGGAGCGGCGCCGGGAAATGACATGAAACTTTACGTAATGCGCCACGGAGAAACGGACTGGAACCTGCAGCATCTGTATCAGGGACAGACGGATATCCCTTTAAATGAAACGGGCCTGGCCCAGGCCGAAGCGGCAAAGGAAAAGGTATGGCCCGGGATGGCGGACCTGATCCTCTGTTCGCCCCTAAGCCGCACCCGCCAGACGGCGGCGGCGGTGAATGCGGTGCTTCAGGTCCCGGTGATCTACCGGAAGGATATGATGGAGCGGGCCTTCGGCGAGTGGGAGGGCCTGGATTACATCGAGAAGCGCTCGCACCCGTATATCGCCTCCGGCGCTTACAACAATTACCGCTGTGAGGAACGCGTCGCCGGCATCGAGACCTGCCGGGAGCTGTGCGAAAGAGCCTGGGCGCTGCTTGAGGAGATAAAAGAATACTATCCGGACCGGACGCTGCTGCTGGTTTCCCACGGCTCGTGGATCCGGGCTATGAGCGCGTATTTTACGGGCCTGGACGAGACGGGCAGCGTAGGCTTTGCGCGGGCGGATAACTGCGAGATCCTGAAATTTGAACTGTAGAGGAGAGCAAAACGCGGCGATGGGAAAAGCCGGAGAGCAAAACCGGATAGAGGAGCCGGAAACGGCCGTGCGGATCCGCCTTCTTTCGAAAGCGGCGCCGCTGCTTTCGGACTGGTTCGGAAAAAAGGGCCGGCCGCTGCCCTGGCGTGCCGTGAAGGACCCGTACCGGATCCTGGTCTCCGAGACCATGCTTCAGCAGACCCGCATCGAGACGGTGCTGCGCTACTATGAGCGCTTTCTGGAGCGATTTCCGGACTTTGAAAGCCTGGCGGCGGCGGACGAGGAGACGGTCCTTAAGCTCTGGGAGGGTCTGGGCTACTATTCCCGGGCGCGGAACCTAAAGAAGGCGGCCGAGGCCTGCGTGCGGGATCACGGCGGCCGGCTGCCGGAAACGGCGGAGGGGCTAAAAAAACTGCCCGGCATCGGCGATTATACGGCCGGCGCGGTAGCGTCGCTTGCCTTCGGGGAGGCCGCACCCGCCGTGGACGGGAACGTCCTGCGGATCCTGGCCCGCTTCTTTGCGGACGAGAGGGACGTGACGGTGCCCGCCGTGAAAAAAGAGGCGGCGGCTCTGCTCAGGAGCGTGCTGGAAACGCTCCCGGACCCGGGCGTCTTCAACGAGGCGCTGATGGAGCTCGGCGAGATCTGCTGCGTGCCGAACGGAAGGCCTTTCTGCCGCAGCTGCCCCTTTAAGGACAGCTGCCGGGCCATGGCTCTGGGGCTTGAGGAGGATCTGCCGCTGCGCGGCGCGCCGAAGCCGAGACGGATCGAAAAGAAGACGGTCCTGCTGCTTCATTGCGGCGGAAGAACGGCGCTGGAAAAACGGCCGGACAAGGGGCTCTTAGCCGGCCTCTACGGCTTTCCGATCCTGGACGGCTGGCTGGAACGGGCAGATATCCGGGCCTTTCTGGAAAGCTACGGCGCGCGCGGGGCGGAACTGAAGGAAGCAGGCGGAGCCGTCCACGTCTTTACGCACGTGGAGTGGTATATGAAGGCCTACCGGATCGAAACGAACGAGCCGCTGCCGGGCTATATCTACGCGGAAGCACAGGAGATACGCACGCGCTATGCGCTGCCGTCCGCGTTCAAATATTTTGCGGAATAAAGAGGGATACCCCGCCTGCCCGAAAAGCAAAGGGCAGGGAAAGGACAGCATGAAAGAAAAATGGATCTTAGTGAATAAAAAAGCGGATTTCCGGCGGATGGCGGAAGAACTGCGCGTCGATCCCTTAACGGCCAGGCTTCTGGTGAACCGGGGCGTGGACTCCGCCGAAAAGGCGGACTTCTATCTGAATGGGGGTCTGAAGGACCTGCCGGATCCGGCGCTTCTGAAAGATGCGGCCAAGGCGGCAGATCTTTTAGTGCTGGCGCTGAAAGGCGGCCGCTCCGTGGCCGTCGCCTCCGACTACGACGTTGACGGCCTTTTCGCGGGGCAGATCTTAAAGGAATCCCTGACGGCGCTCGGCTTTCGCGTAAAGGTCTTCACGCCGAACCGCATCGAAGAGGGCTACGGCCTGAACCGCCGCATCGTGGACGAGGCGGTCTCTTTCGGCGCGGGCGTCCTGATCACCTGTGACAACGGCATCGCCAGCGTGGAAGAGGTCGCCTACGCAAAGGAGCTGGGCTTGTCGGTCATCGTGACGGACCACCACGAGCCGCAGGAGGTGGGGATCCCCGCCGCCGACGAGGTGATCGATCCCAAGCAGCCGGACTGCCCCTATCCCTTCGACGGGATCTGCGGCGCGGTGGTCGCCTTAAAGCTCATGCAGCTTCTGTACCGCCGGCTGGGCCGCGACGAGAACGCCCTGCTGGAAAAGATGCTCCCCTACGCGGCCATCGCGACCGTGGCGGACGTGATGGATCTGACCGAGGAGAACCGCATCATCGTCCGGCTGGGCCTGGAAGCCCTGAGCCGGACGGAGAACGAGGGCTTAAAGGCCCTGATCCGCGGGCAGGGGCTGGAGGGACGGCTCGTCACGGCGTACCATATCGGCTTCGTGCTCGGCCCCTGCTTCAACGCGGCCGGCCGGCTTGAAACGGTGCAGCCGGCGCAGGAGCTGCTGGAAGCGAAGGGACCGGCGGCGGAAAAGCTTGCCGGCGAGCTGATCCTGCTCAATCAGGAGCGGCAGCGGCTGACGAACGAAGGCCTGGCGCAGGCGGAGAGCCTGATCGCCGGCGAGGCGCCCGAGAAGATCCTCGTGGTGCATCTGCCCGACGTTCACGAGAGTGTGGCGGGCATCATTGCCGGCCGCCTGAAGGAACGCTATCACCGCCCGGCACTGGTCATTACCGGACGCGGGGAGGCCTGCAAGGGCTCCGGCCGCTCGGTGGAGATCTACAACCTGTTCGAACGCCTGGAGGCCTGCGCGGAGCTCTTCGACCGCTTCGGCGGCCATGCGATGGCGGCGGGCTTCTCTCTGCCGGAGGAGAATATCGCGCGCCTGCGGACGCGCCTGAACGATGAATGCGGCCTTTCGGAGGAGGACCTGACGCCCGTCGTGAGCCTGGATGCGGCCATGCCGCCGGAATACGCGACGCCGGAGCGGATCCGGGAGTGGGACGCCCTGGCGCCCTTCGGAAAGGGCTTCGCGCGGCCGCTCTTCGGCAGAAGCGGCCTGGAGCTGCAGAGCATCCGGGTGCTGGGCGCGAGGCGGAACGCGCTGCGCCTGCGCTTTGCGGGGGGAAGCGGCCAGAGCTTCGAGGGCATCTGGTTCGGCGACGCGGCGGTCTGGGAAGAGTTTTTGAAGGAAAACTACGGAGAAAAAGCCTTCACCATGCTGGAACGCGGACAGACGCGCATTAAGATCGCGCTGGCCTATCAGCCGATGCTGCACGAGTACGAAGGACGCCGGACCGTGCAGTTCCAGATCCTGCATTTCCAGCCGGTGAAAGAAAGTTAAAAAAGTGGTTGACAGCCGCGTTTTTATCTGTTATAAATATCAATGCTCTTTCGGAGAAGCTCCGCGAAGAGACAGGCGGTGAGTTAGCTCAGTTGGGATGAGCGCCACGTTGACAACGTGGAGGTCGTCGGTTCGAGCCCGACACCCACCACGAAAAGGGACGCGCAGGCGTCCCTTTTTGCTGCTCTTTTTGTTGACATCCGCCCGCGAAAAGAGTACACTGAAAGCGACTTTTCCGA
>JAEEUR010000111.1 GCA_016290595.1 Lachnospiraceae bacterium
TGCGCGCCGCGAGCGCCTTATCCAGAAGCTCCGGAAAGCCCGCGCCGAAGCCGTATTCCACCCAGTCGCCGTCCCGCACCAGGCGGACCGCCTCCGCGGGGGACATGGTTTTCGTTTTTCTGACTGTCACCGTATCCATTCGTTTCTCCCGTTCCCGGCCTTTGCCGGGTGTTTTTTATCCGAATATCTTCATCAGCTGCTTGATGAGCGTCTCGATCCCGGTCACGCCGACCAGGACGTAAACGAAGCGTTTCAGCTTTTCTCCGTCCAGCTTTCCCGCAATGCGGCTGCCGATCAGATGCCCCAGCAGCAGCCCGCCGAAGCCGATCAGGCTCGGCAGGATCAGGCTGGCCGTCAGGATGCCGGTCGCCGCGCGCGTATACAGCGAGACGACGTTGTTGACCGCCAGCAGCAGCTGCAGGTTCGCCATGTAGTGGTTGCGGTCCTCGGTGACCGCCAGGAAATACATGGCCATCAGCGTCGCGCCGATGGAAAACAGGCCGCTTAAAACGCCGGACAGCAGGCCGAAAGCAACGGCCAGCAGCGGCGTCGGATGGACATCTATCTTCTTCTGCCAGAACAGGTAGTAGAGCGAGAGGACCAGCAGGAACAGGCCCAGCGCCGCGCCGAGCCAGGCCAGGTCGAACTTTTTCAGCTGGCTGATGGTAAAGACCGCCGCGACCATGAAGGCGATGCCGGGCAGCAGGATCTTCTTCCACTCGATATATTTGCGGAAGATGAAGGCCAGCATGATGGTCGTGCCGGTGCAGATGGTCTGCGTCAGCGTGGTCGCCTCCAGCACGTTGAAAAAGCGCGGCAGCACCATCAGCAGGATGACGCTGGCCCCGAAGCCGGCGATGTTCTGGATCGCGCCGGCCACGACGGCGGCGGCGACGATGATACAGTAAATGAGTGTCTGATCCATACTTGCTCTCTGACAGAAAAGGAAAGCGGTTCAGATCTTAAGCTTCCGAGCCGCTTTCCGGTCCGAAACCGGACAGGTTCCGGCAGGTCTTATTCGTAATCGTAGAAGCCGTGCTTGGTCTTCTTGCCGTAGCGGCCTTCCTTATAGAGCTTTTCGATCATGTCGAAGCCCTCGGACTTGACGCCCGTCTCCTCATAGCGGCGCTTTAAGACGTTGTAGCGCACGTCGATGCCGGACAGGTCGTCCAGCTCGTACGGGCCCATGGGGTGGCCGAGGCCGAGTTTTACGGCCGTATCCAGATCCTCCATGGAGCAGACGCCCGCGTTCACCAGACGGTAGGCTTCCTCCTTGATGACCTTCAGCACGTTGTTGACGATGAAGCCGTCCTCCTCCTTGCGGACCAGGACCGGGGTCTTGCCCACGGAGCGGCACCAGGCCATAGCGCGTTCGGCCGCCTCGTCGCTCACGTGCTCGCCCTTGACGACCTCCACCAGCTTCATGACCAGCGCCGGCGCGAAAAAGTGCGTATTCATCAGGCGGGACGGGTTCTTCACGGCGTCCTTAAAGAGCGAGGAGACCATGAAACTGGAGTTCGTGCCGATGACGGCGTTCTCCGGCGCCAGCTCCCCGATCTCATGCAGGACCGCCGTTTTAGCCGCCCGGTCCTCGATGATCGCCTCGATGACGACGTCCGCGTCCTTCACCGCCGCCGCCAGGTCGTCCGTGATCGCAAAGTGGGCCTTGATCTCTTCCACCTGCTCCGCCGTCATCTTGCCCTTGGCGATGCGGCCGGCCAGGTAGGATTCCTCCCAGGCCTTTAAGTTTTCCCGTACCGCGGGGACCGTCTCGCTGACGATGGTGTTATAGCCGTGGATCGCCGCGTTCAAGGCGATCTGCCGTCCCATGGTGCCGCCGCCGATCACGGCGCAGTTGCCTTTGATTTCTGCCATTTCCATACCTTCTTCCGATGATTGATGACGTATTATTCAGTACAGCCCTTTGCAGCGCCACATGCCGAGCGCCGCATTGCGGACGAAATAGATCTCTTCCCCGTCTTCAAGCGTCTTCCAGCCGGTCTTCCAGTCTTCGCAGGGGTACTTGGCAAGCGCTTCTTCCACGCTCATGTAGGCGAAGTTCGCGCCTTCCACCTCTTCCCGGCTTAAGCGGTCGGTGCAGTAGGTCACGCGGATGCCCTCCGGCGCGCCGTGGATCAGATGCCCCGCCATGGAAAGGTTCTCGGCCAGCGTCTTCTCCGTTTTTCTCATCTCCAGCACTCTCTCGCGCGGCAGATACCCATAGCGGCGGATGATGCCGTCCGCGAGGTCGTTCTCGCCGAACATGCGGACCCCCGGAGCAATGATGATGATCTGACCGCCCGGTTCGACCGCCAGCTGCGTCCGATAGATGGCCTTGTTCGTGACCCAGGTGCTGTGATAGCTCTCCGGGTCCATCCAGACAACGCACTTATGAACGGGCTTTTCCACGTAGTTGAAGTTCACCTGCTGGCAGAGTTCCACCGCATGGTTGTACGCGCGGCGGTCGCGGCTGATATAGACGCCGCGGTAGGTGTCCTCGCCGTTTTCCTGCAGCATGACCGTCTGGATGAAGGTCAGCGGAATCTGCTCATCCAGCATATTCACCTGCACGTAGTCGAACAGGTCGCGGACCGGGTTGTGGTCCACGCCCAGCAGCCGCTCCAGGCCGTAGAACACGCCTAAAAAGTGGCTGACGTTGATCATCTCTCCGCCGCCGCAGCCGACCAGGATGTTCTTGGTATAGCCCGCCATGCCGGCGATCTCATGCGAGATCACCTGGCCGATGGAAAGGATGGCGTCGTACTTGCCGCTCAAAAGCTCGCGGTTTACCGAGACGTGTACCTCTTCGGTAAACAGACCGTCCGAGATCTTCTCCATGACGCCGGCCGGCACGGTGCCGATCTCCGTGATAGATCTGCGGAAATCGTGAACCAGATAGGCCTCTTCGGGGATGCCCTCTCCGAACATTTTGACGCATTCCGCCCGGCTCATGGCCACGTGCGTGCCGAGGGCCGGCATGACTTTTACGGACACGCCGCGCGCCGTCAGCTCTTCATAGTACAGCGCCGTGATCCGGCCCGCGCCGGAATGAAAGCGCGTGATGTCCGGCGGAAGAAGCAGAACGCTCTTCCATTCCGGATGGTCGTTTATGTGCTGCAGGAGCATCTCTTCAATGCTTTCCCAGCTTGCTCCCGCCTTGTTTTCCACCTGATAATACATGTGATTCCCTCCCACGTCGTAACGGAAAAAGGGTCTGCCGCATTCGGCGGCAGACCCCTCGGTGCTAATCGTCGTCGGAATGCTTGCTGCCTCGGATCTCTCCGATAGCACTGTACAGGAGCATCACCACGGTGAGGGCCAGGATCGTGATGGCGATCGGCCGGCCCACAAACATATTGATCAGATTCCCGCGTTTGGCGATCAGGCCCCGCCTCAGATATGCCTCCACGGTCGGCCCCAGGATCAGGGCCAGAAGGGCCGGCGCCGTCGGCATGTGGATCTTCTTCATGAAGTAGGCCACGACGGCAATGACCAGCATCACGCGCAGCTCATAGATGCGGTTGCTGGCGGCAAAGGTGCCGATGCAGCAAAGGGCCATGACGATGGGCGAGAGGATCTCCTTCGGGATGTCCGTCACCTTCGCAAAGAGCGGCAGGCCGATCTTGCCGAAGAGCAGCATGAAGATGTTGCAGATGATCAGCAGGGCAAAGATGCCGAAGATGGTCTGCGCATCCTTCCCCTCGAAAAGCTTCGGACCGGGCGTTAGGCCCTGGATCATCAGGGCGCCGAGTAAGACGGCCGTGACGGCGTCGCCCGGGATGCCGAGCGTTAAGAGCGGGATCAGCGTCGCGCCGGTCACGCCGTTGTTGCCGGATTCCGCCGCGATGATGCCTTCCACCGTCCCTTTTCCGAAATCGCCCTTGTTATGGGACATCTTATGCGCCGTGTTGTAGGCCGTAAAGGCCGCGATGCCGCCGCCCGTTCCGGGAACGGCGCCGATGAAGCAGCCGATCAAAGAGCTGATGATCAGCTGCAGCCAGTAGCGGATGAACTCGCTGAACTTCAGGTGTTCGCCCCGGATCTTGGCGACTTCCAGTTCCTGATGTTTGTAGATATCCTCTCCCTGCAGGAGCAGTTCCCCGCAGGCAAAGAGCGCGATGAGCGCCGGTATGGTCGTAATGCCGGCCTGCATGGCGACCGACCCGAAGGTCAGCCGCAAAGCGCTGTTGATGGGGTCCAGCCCGATGAAGGACAGCGTCAGGCCGAAGCAGGCTGCGATCAGGCCTTTGACCATGTTGCCGGCTGCGAGCGATGCCACGATGGAGATGCCGAACAGGCCCAGCACGAAGTATTCCGGGTTGCTGAAGCGCATCGCGAAAGCCGCCAGAAGCGGGGAGATGAAGATCAGGGAAATGCAGGAAATGATGCCGCCCACGAAGGAGGCGTACAGAGCCGCTTCGAGCGCTTTTAAGGCTTTTCCCTTCTTGGACATCTCATAGCCTTCGATCGCCGTCGCTGCCGCGGAAGGCGTACCGGGCGTATTGATCAGGATCGCCGTGATGGACCCTCCGTAGGTCCCGCCGCAGTAGATGCCGAGCAGGAAACCGAACGAAGGAATAGGATCCATGTAGAACGTCAGCGGCAGAAAGATCGACACACCGGTCGTGGCTGTCAGGCCCGGCAGCGCCCCGATAATGATACCGAGAACCGTGCCGAAGGCGGCCATCATATAGTTATACCAGCCGAATGAGAAGGAAAAACCTTCGATCAGATTTTGAAACGCACCCATGGTCTTTCCTCCTTACTTCAGTATCCCGCTCAGGATCCCCACCGGAAGCTGGATCTTCAAAGAAGTACGGAAGAACAGCCAGGAGGCCGCCGTAAACAGCACTGCCACCAGGATGCATTTCCACCATTTCTTCCCACCGGACAGCCAGTACATTATAGTCATCATGATAAAATTGGCGACCGGATACCCCAGCGGAATCAGGGTAAAAACAAACAGCACCATGTCGAGAAAGATCGCCAGGCTGATCAGATGGAACTGTACCGTTTTTTCGGTCTCTTTCTTTTTTCTGAATTCGGCGAAGCCCCGGATGATCATCATGACGGAAAGCACGCATGCCGCAATGAATATGGCACGCGGGAACGTTCGCGGCGAAACGCCGTATTTATTGCCGTAGCCTTCCTCAATGAATTTACTCGTGCCGATCGTCGCCAGAAACAGGTTCAGGGCAAAAATAAATCCGCCCAGCACCATATCTACCAGGGAAGCACGCAGGACAATTTTCCGATCCAGAGCTTTTACAAGTTTATTCATACTATCCTCCGGATTGTGGGAGAGCAGGGCGGAGCCGCACTCC
>JAEEUR010000112.1 GCA_016290595.1 Lachnospiraceae bacterium
CTGGGCTGCCTGGTATTCCGCCATGAGCCCGGCATTTTTCCCGCCCATCATCGTGGCCATGGCAATGACAGATACAACTGCTGCCAGCAGGCAGGAGGCCCCCATACGCCAGTCAAAAACAAACATCAATACCAGCATGGCAAGAAACATGGCCACAGTTCCGACGATGTCTGCCAGGTTGTGGGCAAGTAAGGTTTCCGTTTCGGAGGCTGCTCCGTCCAGACGATTTCGAAGAAGCCCGGAAGCATTGGAATCGAAGAAGCCTAAAGGCGTCTTCATCAGGTGCTTCATGCCTGCTTTGCGGATATTGGAAGCCGTCCGGAAGGCCGCCAGATGTGTGCACATCAAAGCTGCAAAGTAGACAACGATCCCTGCTACGGCAAACCCAAAGGCCATCCAGCCATATTTCGCGATTCCCGCAGCTTCAGTCCAGTTCGGTGCGACATTGATCAGATCCCGCGCCACCAGCCAGATGCAGATGTACGGGAGCATCCCGAGCACCATGGCGACCGCTGAAAGACCAAGGCCCAGGAATGTCAGGCCTTTATAGCTGCCTGTATATCCCAGCAGCACCGCCAGGTCGCTTTTTTCTTCTCTTTCATAAACTACCTTCCTTTTCTATTATGTCCAAATTGCGTTCCTTCGCTTATTTCAGAGAATCGGCTTGCTTTTTCAATACTTTCTCAGCGATCCTCATTCCAAGGATGGCCGCAGGAATCGTTAGGACAAGCATGATAATCAGCATCGGAATGTTATGAATCACAGCTTCCATCTTTTCTGCATACCCAACGGGCATTTCCTCTACCGCCTCAGCGAGAGATTCTTCCGAATTCGTCCACCAATGGGCAGCGTATGCATAGAAAGAAAAGGCAAGTGGTATAAAGCTTCTCTGCACACCCTTCAGTGTTTCATACCCGTTTATTCTTCTGATGAGTTCTGCAAGCAACGCAAGAATGATCATTCCTATGATCAAGGCGAGATTCCCCTCTCCGGCGATCAGACCGATGACCAGGCCGATCCCGTTCAGGATCGCTGCTGCTCCAAAGGTGCGCAGATTCGCTGCAGTATACAGATACACAAAGCTAAACAGAATGGGCAAGAACGTACCCACATAGGCATAGCATGCGGGATGGATCAGCCCGCAGCATGAGCCAAGTACAAACAGCACCGTATAGATAACGGCGGCGATTAAAAGGCGAACCACAGGGATTTTCTTCATCATAATTACCTCTTTTCTTTGAATTTTACTGAATATATCCCGGATTGGTTAGTTTTAACTAACTATCAGCCGGTAAAAAACACTTTCTCATTCTGTTGACACGGAAAGCGTTATTATTGTCTATTTCTTTCCTACAAGCAGCGTCGAACCCGCAAGTCCCAGCAAGGAAGCTTCTTTTTTACCCATAAAAGTCCCGTCTGTTGTGTCGATCAGACGGACATTCTCGTAGCCCTCTGCTTTCAGTTTCCTCACAAAGGCATTCATATCACCGTAGCGCGCAGGGCTCATCAGGTCATGGATTGCGAAGGTGCCGCCCTTTTTCAATACCCGCAAGGTCTCCAGAAGGAGCTCCTGCTTATCGTGTCCGCTAATGTTGTGATAAACATAGTTGCTGGTGACGGCATCGAAGCTTTCGTCTTTAAAGGGCAGACGGATCGCATTTCCTTCTTCAAAGCGGACATTGGTGACGCCTTCGGCTTTCGCATTGTCCTCGCAGCGCTTCTTCGTAAAGACCGCCTTATACGCGCCGGACCAGATATCGCAGCCCACCATGGTCGCTTTTGGATTCCGCTTCGCAGAGGCGATCGTCAATGCGCCGCTGCCGCAGCCTACGTCAAGGCCGGTTCCGCCATCCGGAATCGTTACGTATTTCGCCGTACCGTCTATGATCGTCTTCGCGAGCTTCCGTTTTCCGTTGTAATCGAAGGTTTTGTGCAGCGCACCCATCCAGACCGTGAAAAACAGCAGCACCAGTGTACCGATCCCGAAAATAATCCCGCAGACCAGCCTCGGTGTTCCGTGAAGGATAATCCCCGTCGCGCCAAGTATAAGGAATGCAGCAAAAGCAGCAATCGTTCCGCCTGCCAGTCCGTACACCATGCCCTTCGGTACCCAGTTTTTATAATCCGGTTTCATCTGACAGCCACCTTTCCAAGTAGTGTATTTCTTGCGCCATTTTCTGTATCATCGTCCTCAATATATCCGTCATACGGAGCGGACGGATCCGTATATTTCTTCGTGAACGGTTTGCAGATCTCTGTTCTATGCCGGAAGGCAAAGTCCAGATCATCTGTCCATCCGGTATGTCCGGTAATGATCTTGATGGGAGTATTCCTTGCACGAAGATTCTTCTCCAGTTTCTCAAGCGACTGTACTGCCAGCTTGTTGTCCTCCGCCAGCGTACTGATGAAGCTGTAGCCGCCGTCCGCACCGAACCAGATCGTATCTCCGGTGAAAAGGTACTCGTCGTCGATCAGGTAGACCATGTGGCCCCAGGTATGCCCGGGAACCAGGATACACTCAATTTTGATGTCTCCGATCCGGAACACTTCGCCGTCTTTCAGAAGCGTCTTTTGGTTATCCGTTTTCACCATCGGCAGCTTATATGCCCCATGGAACACCTTCCTCCTGACCTCGCCGGTCAGGTACCGGTTTTCGATCTCCCCGATATACACCATAGCATCTTTGAACAGGAGCTCACTGTCCCGCTCCAGGGCGCCGACATGATCCGTATCCTGGTGTGTGATCAGGATATGCCGGATCGAAGCCGGATCCAGGTCCAGCCATCCCATTTTTTCCTGCAAACGTGCATAGTTGTAGCCTGCATCGATCATGATGGTGGTGCCATTCTTCGTATAGAAGAAGATGTTGGCGATCCACTCCCGGACACAACTGACGTGCTCATCGATCCTGCCCGTGTTCAGCGGCTTAAAGATCGCCTTTCCGCGGAACAGCATACTCATAGATTTCTTTTGATGTTCCGAATCTTTTCGTGCCATATCTGATTCCTCCTAAAAAAGCAATACGATGATTCCGGCAACAATGGCCGCCCCGGCGATCCAGATCAGCGTCAGGATTCCGCGTTTCTTCAGGACCTGAGGCCAGGTTTGTACGAATGGGATTTCTTCCGTGCCGGGTATGATCCAGAACCGGCTGTGGCCGACCCACAGACGGTCAATCACGATCCCGTCGTACCAGTTCATAAACCTTTTCCTGTACAGGTTTCGGATAGAAATATAAACCGTTTAGTGCATTGTTCCCCACACCGGCCTTCACCATCAGCGTGAACAGGGCACAATACAAAGCAAGCTGCAGGATGATCATCTTGATTCCTTTCTCTCTCCTGGAAGAGGACAATTTACCTCTCTCTACTTCGGATCCCGGATTTTGTCCCCGACGACCCAATAGTCACAGACGGACTCTCCGTTTGCGATGGTGTGCTCCCGGTACAGCCTCCCGTGCTGCAGACGAAACATGACCTCATCCGTCGAACACAGGGCGGGCATCAGCTCCGCGATGCCTTCCCGCTCGCAGAACTCACAGATCGGGCAGCGCGTAAAGAAATAATAGCTTCCGTCCCTGTGTCGGGATTCATCGAAACAAACGTTCCAGTTGACCGGATATTCTTTGCCGTGCTTATCAAACCAAGCCTCGAACTTTTTCATATCCCTGTACCATTTCTTCGGCTGCCTGTTCAGATCTGTTATACCGAACACAGTCCGAAGAAGCCGCGATTCCAGCACGTCAGTCATGACAAGCGCCATTTCATCCGGCGCAATCTTCCGGCCGCTTCCCAGCCAGGCTGCCGCAAAGACATAAGCAAAATATGCATTGGATGCCATGGGATTACCGGGGCCGAGATCGTCCGCTCGTGACAAGAGTCTTTTGTATTCCTTCTTGCCTTCCCGGATCGACTGCTCCGCAAGAGACGCACTAAATCTTTGCCGAATACTCTTTTTGATCATTGGCGCAAACAGCGACCAGTATATTCCGATATATTTCATAGCGCCTTTCGCCCCCGTTCTATTTCTTCACGCTGACCCAAAGGCCATTATCCGCCTTTTTCAGTGCATACTCCGTTGCCATGGGATTCTTGTCGCCTACGATGCAGTAATCACAGCAGTCGGAGGTCACGCAGGTCCCTTCCCGGATCAAAGCTGCGTGGATCGCCTGCATCGCCAGATGGTCGCAGTTGCACAGGACCGGCAGCACGTCCTCCATGTGATGGCGTTTCGCAAACTCTGCGTTCGGGCATTGGGTAAAACTGTAGCGAATGATGCCGTTCTCCTTGTCGTAAGAGCAACTGCCCATTCGGAAGGACTCCGGGAACTTTTTGATCTCCTCGACCCGGATATCGTTGGCTTTCTGAAAGATCTTACTGGCCAGTTTGTTGTCCGGCTTTCGATTCAGATCGAATACTTTGCCCATCAGCTCAAACGATCCGAAAAAGCTCTGATAGATGTCCTGCTGCACTTCCTCCAACGGAGGCTTCTCCGGAATGACCGCGTACCAGGCAAAGATCAGGATCGGGTCGTAAATGCTGGTCGTGATCTTCAGATCCTTCAGCGCCGGCTCGTCCTTTAAGTATTCGCAGTACTGAAGCTGGACTTTCTCCCAGAGCCTGGCAGCCGTTTTTTCATCGTAATAGCGCTTCAGGAGCTTCTGCACGCACTTTTTGGCGTTCTTTGAGTATACCTTGTGCTTTGTCAGGTCGATTGGCAGGTCTTTTTCTTTCATGTCCCGAAACTCCTTTACTTCTTGCAGCAGAAGCAGCCGATTCCTTCCACCGCCGTGACCTCGGCCTCCTGATAAAGCCCTGAAAGACGTGTGCGCAGGCTTTGCTCCGTTTCGTAAGGCGGGGTGAAGAAGCCCTTTGGCTGGTAGAGATGCCTGATAAACCAGTCGGTCCGCTTATGCCCGCCCTGCACGTAAAAGCAGCCGCAGAAGGTGCCGCCCGGCTTCAGCACGCGATAGGTTTCCCGGTAGGCGGCTTCTTTGTCCGGGAAGGCGTGAAAGCCGTTGAGGGACAGCACGATGTCGAAGCTTTCATCCTCAAACGGCAGTGCGCCGACGTCGCCTTGCAGGAAGGTGATATTCGTGAGGCTGAGTGCTTTCGCCTTCTCCTGCGCCGAGGCCATCATATTCTCCGAATAATCGAGGCAGGTGATATCCGCGTCCGGAAGGTCGCGGTAGACCGGCATGGTCAGGACCCCGGTTCCTACAGGGACTTCTAAAAGCTTTCCGGAGAAATCCTCCGGGATCCCCGACAGCGCCTTT
>JAEEUR010000113.1 GCA_016290595.1 Lachnospiraceae bacterium
AAGGCACGCGTTCTCGAAAGTTTTCGTCCGGGCGCGAGGCGGAGAATTTATGGCAGCAAGGCAGGAAAGGAACACTATGGATCTATCCGTAAAGCTGGAGAGCTTCGAAGGCCCTTTGGACCTCCTCCTCCACCTGATCGATAAGAATAAAGTCAACATCTACGACATCCCCATCGCCCTCATCACCGAGCAGTACATGGAATATCTGGCGGCGATGCAGGAAGAGCGTCTGGAGAACTTAAGCGAATTCCTGGTCATGGCGGCCACGCTCCTGGATATCAAGGCGCGCATGCTGCTGCCGAAGCCCGAGCCGGAAGGCGAAGAGGAAGAGGGCGATCCGCGGGCCGAACTGGTGGCGCGCCTGCTGGAATACCGCAAGTACAAGCAGCTCTCCGGGGAGCTCCGGGAGCGGCAGGAGGGCAGCGAACGCTACTACTACCGCGAAAAGCAGCTGCCGCGCGAGGTGGAAAAATACCGGCCTCCGGTGGATCTGGACAAGCTGCTGGACGGGCTGGACGTTGAGAAGCTGAACCGCATCTGTCAGGAGATCCTGCAGCGGAACGCCGAAAAAGAAGATCCCGTCCGCAGCCATTTCGGCGAGATCGAGCGGGAAGCGGTCAAGATCGGCGACCGCCTGGACTACGTAAGAGAAAGAGTCGTCCGGAAAAAGGGCCGCCACAGCTTCCGGAGCCTGCTGGGGCAGGCGGCCAGCCGGCTGGAGATCGTGGTCACGTTTATCGCGATCCTGGAGCTGATCAAGCAGGGCGAGATCCGGCTGACGGAAGACAGTACGCGGGACGACTTTTCTCTGGAGGGAGCGGCATGAAGAAAGAGCACATTTTGGAAGGCATCCTGTTTGCGATGGGCAGCTCCGTGAGCATGTCCCTGATCGCGGAGGTCATGGAGATCCCGCCGGAAGAGCTGGAGCTCGTGGCGGCGAATCTGGAGACCGAATATGAGACCGAAGAACGCGGCCTGCGCCTCTTACGGCTGGAGGACCGTCTGCAGCTTTCCACTTCGGAAGGCTGCTACGACACCCTGATCAAGATGGTCAAGAAGCCGAACCCGCCGGTCCTGACGGACGTCGTGCTGGAAACGCTGGCGATCATCGCGTACAAGCAGCCCGTGACCAAGGGCGATATCGAACGGATCCGCGGGGTCTCCAGCGATCACGCGGTCAACAAGCTGGTCGAATTCGGCCTGGTGGAGGAGGCGGGACGCTTAAACGCGCCCGGCCGTCCGATCCTGTTCCGGACCACCGAGGAATTCCTGCGGCGCTTTCAGATCTCGAATCCGGAAGAACTGCCGCAGATGGATCCCGTGCAGTACGAGGAGATCGCGGCTTCCGTGGAGCGCGAGGTCGGCGAGCTGGAGGCGCGCGACCGGATCGTAAAGGAAGAAGGAACCATCGCGGACGAGGCGGCGGAGCCCGGCTCGGCGGCCAATCCGATCTCCGTGGAGGTGTAGCGTGGCGCTGTCGAAACGGCTGGATACGGTGCTGCGCCTGGTGCCGCCCTGCGAGACGGCGGCGGACATCGGGACGGATCACGGCCTGACCGCGGCCGCCCTGATCGAGCGGGGGCTGTGCGGATGCGTGATCGCGACCGATCTCAGGGAGGGCCCTCTGAAGGCGGCGCGGAAGCTGGTGGCGGAGCGAGGCCTTAACGGGCAGATCGAACTGCGGCTGGGCGACGGACTGGCTCCCCTTAAGCCCGGAGAAGCCCAGACGATCGTTATTACCGGCATGGGCGGCGCCCTGATGCAGCGCATTCTGACGGAAGGCATTGAGGTCGCCCGCGCGGCAAAGCGGCTGATCCTGTCCCCGCAGTCGGAACTGCCGGAATTCCGGCGCTTCCTGGAAGAGAACGGCTGCGGGATCCTGACGGAGCGCGTGGTGGAAGAGGACGGGAAGTTCTACTTTATCCTCTCGGTGAGACCGGATCTCCCCCTTCCTCTGACGGAAGCGGAGCGGGAATTCGGCCGGAACGTTGCAGAAGACAATTTTCCTGAATATACCGGATTTTTAGATAAAGAAGAAAAGAAACTTAATTCAATTTTACAGAATATCGCGGAAAATTCCGCCGGGAACGAAGAACGGATCCTCGCGATCCGGTACAAGCTGCAGCTCATCGGGACGGTGAAACGGGCAATTGGTAAGAAAGGAAGGAAAACGATGGGAATCAAACTTGGCTTCGGACTGATGCGTCTGCCGCGCCTTGCGGACGGCAGTATCGACATCGAACAGGGGAAACAGATGGTGGACCGCTTCCTCGCGGGCGGCGGCACCTACTTTGACACGGCCTTCGTGTATGAGGGCTCGGAAGAGGCAACACGGAAGATGCTGGTGGAGCGCATCCCGCGGGAGAGCTACACGCTGGCGACCAAGATCAACGCGCGGGCGGCCGGCAGTGCGGAGGCGGCAAGGGCGCAGTTCGAGACCAGCCTGGAGCGGACCGGCGCGGGTTATTTCGACTACTACCTGCTGCATGCCATGGGCAGCGGCAATATCGACCTGTACCGGGATTACGGTCTCTGGGAATTCGTGGCGGAGAAGAAAAAGGAAGGGCTCATCAAACATTTCGGCTTTTCCTTCCACGATACGCCCGAGCTGCTGGATCAGATCCTGACGGAGCATCCCGAGGCGGAATTCGTACAGCTGCAGATCAACTACGCGGACTGGGAAAACCCGGACGTGCAGTCCCGCGCCTGCTACGAAGTGGCAAGAAAGCACGGAAAGCCCGTGGTGATCATGGAGCCGGTCAAGGGCGGAACGCTGGCCTCCCTGCCGGAGGAAGCGGAAGCGGTCTTCAAGGGGATCCGGCCCGAACTGTCCGTGGCGTCCTGGGGCATCCGCTTTGCGGCCTCGCTGGACGGCGTGCTGGCGGTGCTCTCCGGCATGTCCACGCTGGAGCAGATGGAGGACAACATGTCCTTCATGGAGAACTTTGAGCCCTTAAACGAAGAGGAGCGCGCGGCGGTCGGCAAGGCCGTGGAGATCCTTGCATCGCAGCGCCAGATCCCCTGCACGGCCTGCAAGTACTGCGTAGAAGGCTGCCCGATGGGGATCAAGATCCCGAATCTGTTCAGCGTTTACAACTTCTTCCTGCGCTTCCGGAACCTGGAAACGGCGAAGAAACGCTACGAATGGCGCCAAAAGGAGACCGGCAAGGCATCCGACTGCATCAAATGCGGTGCCTGCGAGGGCTCCTGCCCGCAGCACCTGCCCATCCGCGATCTGCTGGAAGAAATCGCGGGCGTGCTGGAGTAAACCTTGCAATCATCTTCAAAAAATGATAGTATTCCCCCGGGAGCTGATCCCGCTTAAAAATAAGTACCATCATCAAACATAAAAGGAGATTCCTATGAAAAACGTTATCGTAGGTCAGTCCGGCGGTCCTTCGTCGGTCATCAACAGCTCGCTGGCGGGCGTGTACTGCCGCGCGAAGGAACTCGGCGCCGATAAAGTGTACGGCATGCGCAACGGCATCCAGGGCTTCCTGGATGAACGCCTGGTGGATCTGGGCGAGATCTTAAAGAGCGAGAAGGAAGTCGAGCTCTTAAAGAAGACCCCGGCCGCCTTCCTCGGCTCCTGCCGCTTCAAACTCCCGGATGCGGAGAAAAAGCCCGAAGTCTTTGAGAAGATCTTCGCTCTGCTGAACAAGTACGAGATCAAGGTCTTCATCTACATCGGCGGCAACGATTCCATGGACACCATCCGCAAGCTGGCGGATTACGGCCTGGCGACCGGCTCCGAGATCCGCTTCGTCGGCGCGCCGAAGACCATCGATAACGATCTGGCCGAGACGGACCACACGCCCGGCTTCGGCAGCGCGGCCAAGTTCATCGCCGCCATGACCAAGGAAGCCATCCGCGACGAGGTCGTTTACAGCACCAACCGCACCATCTACGTGATGGAGATCATGGGCCGCAACGCCGGCTGGCTGACGGCCGCCGCCGCCCTGGCCCGCGGGACGGACAACCCCGGCCCGGATCTGATCTACCTGCCGGAAGTTCCTTTCGACATGAACGCCTTCCTGGAGAAGGTCGGCGCGCTCTTAAAGCAGAAGAACAACATCATGGTTGCCGTTTCCGAGGGCATCCACGACGACAAGGGCACCTTCATCTGCGAATACGCAGCGGCCGACAAGGCGGTCGACGCTTTCGGCCACAAGCAGATGGGCGGCACCGCGACCTACCTCTGCAGCGTCTGCGAAGAGACCTTCGGCTGCAAGACCCGCGCCATCGAGCTTTCTACGCTGCAGCGCTGCGCGGCGCATCTGGCCTCCCAGACCGACGTGGACGAGGCCTTTGCCTCCGGCGCCAAGGCGGTCGAAGCGGCGCTTTCGGGCCGCACGGCCTTGATGGCGACCTTAAACCGCGCCTCCCAGGATCCCTACCGCTGCGAGATCGGTCTGGCCGACGTGCACTACATCTCCAACGTGGAGCGTCTGGTGCCGCGCGAATGGATCACGGAGGACGGCAGCGACGTGACGGAAGACTTTGTCCGCTATGCCCGTCCGCTCATCCAGGGCGAGAGCTGGCCGGTCATGGAGAACGGCCTGCCGAAGCACTTGGTGCTGGAATAAGAAAAAAACAGGACGCAGGTCCCTCCGCCCCTGAAACGGTGCCGAAAGGAGAAAATTTGTAGCCTTTCGGCGCCGTTTTTGTAACATTCTGCATCCGTTTACGAACTCATTGACAGAAGGGGGAAAAGGAAGATCCGCCGGCAGAATGGCGCGGAGCATCCCTGTCTCCCGGAAAGGACAGACCTCAGCATGGTGAAAAACATGGACGATCAGGAGATCATCCGCCGCCTGTTTGAACGCGACGAAACGGCGCTGGAAGCGATCGAGCTGCAGTACGGCCGTTTTTGCCTTTCGGCGGCACTGCCGATCGTTTCTGATGAGGAGACTGCGAAGGAATGCGTCAACGACACGCTGCTGGCCGTCTGGAACGACATTCCGCCCTACCGGCCCCGCTTTTTCAAAACGTATCTGGCCAAGATCGCAAAGCAGATCGCGATCGACCGCCTGCGGAAGGAGACGGCGGCCAAGCGCGGCGGCGCGGAGGGCATGCTGTCTCTGGAGGAGATCGGAGCGGAGATCCAGGCAAAGGATACGGTCTGGGAAACGCTGGAACAAGAGGCGTTAAACCGCGCGCTGGCAGCCTTTGTTGGGAAGCTTTCTGCCCAGGACAGGACGATCTTCCTGCTTCGCTACTGGCAGATGG
>JAEEUR010000114.1 GCA_016290595.1 Lachnospiraceae bacterium
CCTGGAAGACCCCGTGAAGATCGCGGAAGGGGCCAACCTGCTGACCGCGGGTCATCTGGAAGACGGCCTGCGCATCCTGGAGCGCTACGTGGGCACAGACTACGATTCCTGGTGGCCGCTGCACTACTATCTGGCCTCCGCGTACCGTGAGCTGGGCTTTTCCGAGGAATCCATCGAGGGCTTTAAGAAGGTGCTGGCGCTGCAGCCGTCCCACGAGGAGAGCTGCGAGTGCCTGGCGGAACTCTACATGGCGGAAGGCGACGCGGAAAACGCGGAAAAGTACCGCAGAAAAGCGGAGATCATCCGCCGGAACCGGGAGAATTAAAAAACTCCTGTAAAAAGTTTTTCATATCCTTGACAAGTACGTCGAACCTGTCGTATAATAGCAAAGTCGCAGGTGCGACGCTTATTCCGGAGTAGCTCAATGGTGGAGCAACCGGCTGTTAACCGGTAGGCTGTCGGTTCGAGCCCGACCTCCGGAGCCACCTTTGGGAGAGGCGAAAGCCTCTCCCAAATCAACTCAGCCGAACGAGAATGCCGGGATGGCGGAATTGGCAGACGCACGGGACTTAAAATCCCGCGATAGCGATATCGTACCGGTTCGACCCCGGTTCTCGGCACCAACTTAACATCGCGGAGTAGAGCAGCTGGTAGCTCGTCGGGCTCATAACCCGGAGGTCGGAGGTTCAAATCCTCCCTCCGCAACCAAAGATATCCCTGAAATCTCAACGGTTTCGGGGATTTTTCATTTGTGCTGTGATATAATCTGTCTATAGGAATGAAGGAGTCCTGTCCATGATAGTCAGACTTTATAAAGGCAAAAAAATAAACAAGATGCTTTGCCTTTTCTTTTTGTTTTCCGCGCTGATCTCTTTGATCGCAGCCGGCGTTTGCGCTCTGGCAATCGATTCGGCAGCGGGGTATACCTTATGTATTCTCGCTATGATCGCCGGGGGATTTTCCCTGCTTTACGGGGTTCTCTGGCTCATTTATGGGCGGATGGAAAGGAAAAAAGAACTGGAATTGAGGGAGACCCTCGAAGGACAAAACGCGATCGACGATCCTTACCGCCTCGATTATCGGGAGTTTATCCTTCCGAAGGCAGCCCTTATAAAAAAAGCGGGAACAAGAGCGCGCAGCATCGTCCGGTGGACGGGGATCGTTGCGCTTGCAGTCTTTGTGCTGATCGGAATTATTCAGTTGGCCTGCGGATCTTTGAAAAGCCCGCGTCAGCTGCTTTATATGTTCCTTTTCTGCGTCCTGATCATGATCCCGGGCATCCTGATACAGTTCTGCCTTTATCTTAAATATGATCAGTCCGTGCCTTCAAGGATCCTGCTGTTTCCCGGAAAACTCGTTATCGACAATATGACCCTCTCTGCGAATGAGATCCGCGAGATCAGAGTTTCTCCGTCGCAGATCTTTAACCGCAATTCCCCTGACGTTTTTCGCGAAATGCTGATCCTTACAGAGGCGGGCAAGGCGAAGTACCGCATCGATTACCGGACCGGTACGGCTTTCAATGAGCTGCCCTTCTGGGAAGAGTACGGGCAGTTTACCGCCGCCCTCTCCGAGTGGGGAATAAAAAACAACGTGCCGGTCACCGTCTCTTACATGGCCTGATCCGTATCTTGAACGATACAGGGATTATTTGCTATAGTTATTTTGGAAGAACACAATTTGCAAATCATACAGGAGGCTCCCATGAAAGCGAAACGCGCAAAGAAAGAAGAGGCAAAGAAACGGACACTGAGGCGGTTCATCGGCCGATTCTGTCTGAATCTGCTGGTTTTCAGTATGATCCCTTACCGCTTTAAGAAGGATGCGGAGACGAACGCGCTGGAGGTGCGCAGTCTGCTGTGGGGCGTCAGAAAGACGCCTTGCGAAGGCAAGGATCAGTGGGCTTTCGCGATCCCTCCCTCCGGACTGGATATGGAAGAGGAAGCCGAATAGCGCCTGAGGGCAGCATCATACGGTTCAATGAAAAAGACAGGTCGGCGACCTGTCTTTTTGTGCGGCTGCGAAGATCACTTCGCAAAATACAGCTCCTTCAACTTCTCCGGCATAGACTCGAACATCATCTCCACGACGGTCTGCGCGGGCGTGATGTTGTCCTTGAGCAGCCACTCCCGCGTCATGCCGAGTGTTCCGTAGCAATAGAGCCGGATGCCGAACTGCGTTAAGGCGTCCGGCTCTATTCCTGCCTTTTCCCGCGCGAGATCCGTATACCGTCTGACAAAATATTCGTGCATATAGGCCCACATGGGACTTTGCGAATTGTCTTCGTAAGCGCGTTTAAAGAAGATGTAATCCTGCCGCATGCTGTTCATGGCGCTTGCGGCGGATTCCACGGAAAGCATGTCCGTCTGCAGCGCGCGCTGGCAGAAGATCCAGGCCATCAGGTCGTATTTGTCCTGAAAATGATAGTAGAAGGTCGGACGTTCGATCTCCGCCTCGCGGCAGATCTCCGTAACGAATATTTTCTCCAATGGTTTTTTGACCAGCAGACGCTTCAGCGCGTCCGCGATCCAGAGCTTTGTGCGTTCGGCCATGATGGATCACCGTTTCATACAAAAATGGAAATATGTAATAAAAATTATCATAATTATATTTCTGTATGTGTAAAAGCGCAAGGGGAACGGTTAGAATACAGACAAATCAGAAAAGGAGAGAATAACGATGACTTTTATGGAACTCGCAAAAAACAGATATTCGGAACGCTTTTTCGATCCCCGTCCGGTGGAGCAGGAGAAGCTGGATCAGATTCTGGAAGCAGGGCGCATTGTGCCGACCGCCTGCAATTACCAGCCGCAGCGCTTTTACGTGCTGCGCAGTCCGGAGGCGCTGGCCAAGGCAAAGACAGTGACCCCGTTCCACTACAACGCGCCTCTGATGCTGCTGGTCTGCTACGACGCAGAAACCGTCTGGCGGAATCCGCAGGACCGTTACTACCGGAATTACAATTCCGGCGAACAGGACGCTTCCATCGCGGCAACCACGATGATGTACGAGGCGGAGGAACTGGGCGTCCACAGCGTGTGGCTGCGCGGATTCGATTCCAAAACCGTGGCGGACACCTTCGACCTTCCCGAGAATATCATTCCTGTCATGATATTCGCCATGGGCTATCCTTCGGACAGCGCCAAACCCAACGCGTGGCATTTCAAGCGTATGCCGTTGGAAAACTTCGTGACCGAGCTGTAGGAAGGGGGCTGCCGACATGCATTTTACAGGAACCGTATACAGAAATCCTTACTGGCCGACCTGGCCGCTGCTGGAGATCACGCAGGGCTGCACCCACAACAAGTGCGAGTTCTGCACGATGTACAAGGACGTGCCTTTCCGGATGACCCCGATGGAGTGGATCGAAGAAGATCTGAAGGAGCTTGCCGAGATTGTCCCCGATGCGAAGACGATCCAGCTACTTTCGGCAAATCCCCTCTGTGTGACTTATGACAAACTGGCGCCGATCCTTGAAATGATAAACAAGTATCTGCCGAAGATGGAGTACATTTACGCATGTACAAGAGTTACTGATATCCGCAACAAAACGGTCGAGCAGCTGAAAAGCCTGAAAGAAATGGGCCTGCGCGAGATCTCGTTGGGATCGGAAAGCGGCGATGACTGGACGCTGGAGCGCGTCAACAAGAACTGTACTGCGGCAGATATCGTCGAACAGTGCGGAAAACTGACAGAGGCGGGGATTGACTTCTGGCTCTGCTTCCTCAACGGCGTTGCCGGTAAAGAACACAGTATGGATCACGCGATCCACTCCGCGGAGCTTTTCAGCCGGTGCAAGCCGATGCTCGTCGGTACTGGCGGGCTGACGCTTTTCCCCGGGACTCCGCTGCTGGAAGAAGCCGAGCGCGGCGAATTCACACCGCTTTCCGAGAAAGAAATGCTGGAGGAACTGAAGGTTTTCGTGGAACACCTGACCTGCGACTGCTATTTCAACACCCATCATACCTCCGGCATCCATCTGTCCGGCCCGGATTTTCTGAAAAGAAAAGACAAGATCATCGAGGCGCTGGAACACGAGATCCGTTACGGCGATATGGACAGACTTGCGGCGATCCGCCAAAACAAGAGGACGCTGTAATGAAAAGCGAATTCAACAGAACGGACGGACTGTTTTCCCTCTGCGGACTCAACTGCGGACTCTGCCCCATGCAGATCCGGGGAGAATGCAGCGGGTGCTTCAATGGCAGCACCTGCTATCAGACCTGTCCCATAGCGCCCTGCAGCGTGAAGCACGGCGGCGTTGATTACTGCTTTCAGTGCGGCGAATACCCCTGCAAAAGATATGACGGCATCGACCGGCACGATTCCCTGATCTCCCATAGAAACCAGAAGCGGGATATGGCGAAAGCAAAGGAGATGGGCATCGAAGCCTATCTTACCGAACAGCGCGCCAAAAAGGAGATCCTGACCCGCTTTCTCAACGACTATGACGACGGGACAAAGGAAGTGTTCTTTTGCCTGGCGGTCAATATGCTGGAGGTTGGGGATCTGCAGAATATCCTGACCCTTGCTGATATGCAGAGCAGCGCTCTATCCATACGCGACAAGGCGGAGCAGCTTGAGAAGCAGCTGCGGGAATGCGCCGCCCTCAAAAACATTCCGCTTGTACTTCGTCCGTGGTAAAGACGGGGTTATAGAATAAAACAAAAAAGCCGACCTGCAAACGGCGACAACCGCTTGCAGGTCGGCTTTTTCAGGCTATTTCATATATTTTACAAATCTGAACTCGTCGGGACTTTCGTCATCTTCGGGATATTCGCCGTCCCGCGGACCGAAACGCACGTCTTCAAGTGGATCGTGGTGGTATTCGCAGAAGAATTCGACGGCGTGAAATCCGAGTTTGTTGACGTAGAAGTGGATATTTCGCTTACAAAACTCCTCCCTTGCGGTACAATGAAATCGCAAAGGAGGAGTTTGTCATTATCTTCTTTTTAGTTTATCAAAGAACGACATTTTGAAATCGAGTTCAAAAAACTTTCGCGCTTCAAGAAGGTTCATAATGATCCATTCTCTCGATTTGCGACCCTCAAGTGTCTCCGGCAGTTCTTTAAGCAGCCTGTCCGCATCAAAAGTATTTCCGATATTATAGCGAAGCTCGTTCGTTTTTTCGTTGACTACAAAGACTACTTCA
>JAEEUR010000115.1 GCA_016290595.1 Lachnospiraceae bacterium
AGCTAAGGTCAAATGAGTTTGACCCTGTCATCATTCTATTGATTTCAGACAGCAAAGTCAAGGACAAAATGTCTTTTGTCCCCGACCCGTATCGTTCCTTTCTTCATATCGTTCCGCGGCCGGAGGAAAACTTTCTCGGGGCACAGTGATTCGCAAGGCCCTTCGAAAGTATTGTCCGGCTCGCATCGCTCTTCCCCGGATGGCAGAAATACTACCTTCTCGTAAACCGTCTGAGCGTTGGAAGGAGGGCGGACAGCGTTTCGAGGACGTAGTCGATCTCATCCGCCGTATTGAAGCGGCTTAAAGAGAAGCGCAGCGTCGATTCCGCCGCCTGCTTGTCCATGCCGATCGCCTTCAGGACCGGGCTCATCTCCCGCTTGTGGCTGGAGCAGGCCGAGCCGGAGGAAACGTAGATGCCTTTTTCCTCCAGCGCGTGCAGCAGCACCTCGCTGCGGACGCCCTTAAAGGTCGCGCTTATAAGATGCGGCGCGGCAAGGCCCTCGTCCGCGGGACCGTTGACCGACACGCCGTCAATAAGCAGCAGGCCGTCTTTCAGGCGGAGCCGGAGCGCCCGCATATGCGCGGCGTTTTCCGTCAGGCCCGCCAGTGCTTCCTTCGCCGCGGCGCCGAAGCCGGCGATGCCGGGCACGTTTTCCGTCCCGGAGCGAAGGCCCTTTTCCTGGCCGCCGCCCGCCACCAGAGGCAGGATCCGCGCGTCTTCCGCAACGTACAGAAAGCCGCAGCCCTTCGGGCCGTGGATCTTGTGCGAGCTGCCGGTAAGTAAATCCACGCCCCGGCTCTTCGGGGAAAGCGGGATCTTGCCGAAAGCCTGCACGGCATCCACGTGGAACAGCGTTTTCGGGTTCTTTTCCCGGATCACGGCGCCCAGCCGATCGATGGGTTCGACCGTTCCGATCTCGTTGTTGACCGCCATCAGACTCACCAGCACCGTATCCGGGCGCAGTGCCTCCGCCAGCGTTTCCGGCCGGATGAAGCCTTCCCTGTCTACGGGCAGCACGGTGAGCTCGAAGCCCTCCTGCTCCAGCCGGCGGAAGGATTCGCTGACCGAAGGGTGCTCGATCGCCGAGGTGATAACGTGCTTGCCCTGCCGGATCTTCGCGCGCGCACCGCCCAGGATGGCCCAGTTGTTGCTTTCCGTCCCGCCGGAGGTAAAGAAGATCTCCTTCTCTTTCACGTGCAGGCCGGCGGCCGCCGTCTCGCGGGCTTCGCGCAGGACTTTCTCCGCGTCGGAGCCCTTCCGGTGCAGCGACGAAGGGTTGCCGTAGTTGTCCGTTAAGACCGAAAGCACCGCCTCCCGGGCAGCCGGGCAGACGGCGGTGGTCGCAGCATTATCCAGATAGACTTCTCTCATACTATTTTTCCCAGAGCAGGGTGGCCATGGCGAGCACCGCCGGCCCTGCCGTCTCCGTTCGCAAGATGCGCGGCCCCAGGGTGACGATCTTCGCGCCGGCCGCCTTCAGCTGTTCGATCTCTTCCGGGGCGAAGCCGCCCTCCGGTCCGATGAAAAAGCCGGCGCTCTCGCCTTGTTTCACGGCGGAAAGCGTCTGCCTGGTATATTCCATGTTTTCGGCGGATTCATAAGGGACGATGACGTGATCCAGCGTCCCCGCCAGCTTCAGCGCTTCCGCGAAGGAGCTGACCGCCCTCACCTCGGGCACGATGCTGCGGCCTGACTGCTTGGACGCGCTTTGGGCCTTTAACTGCCAGCGCTCCCGGCGTTTTTCCTTTTTCCCGGCCTCCAGCTGCACCACGCAGCGCTTCATTTCCACGGGTATGATCTCGCAGGCGCCCAGCTCCACCGCTTTTTCGATGATATAGTCCATCTTGTCGGCTTTCGGAAGCCCCTGGAACAGGACGATGCGCCGATCCGGCTCGGCGGAAGGAAGCTGGTCACTGACAACGCATAAACGCACAAAGTCGGGGCCGGTCTCCGCGATCTCGCAGAGCCAGTCCCGGTCCCGTCCGTCGCTGGCGATCAGCCGGTCCCCGGTCTTCATGCGCAGCACTCTCGCAATGTGCTTCACGTCCTGCCCGCGGACCCACAGCTCGCCGCTTTCTCCGTCCCCTTCGGGCGCAAAGAAATGATACATAAAACTCTCCTTTACAGGAATCTGTTCTTTTTCTTCTTGCCGTCAGGCCCGCCGGCGTGCCCGCCCATGGCGGCGTCGTAGGCCATCAGCGCTTCCTTCTGCTCTTTGTTCATGCGTTCCGGCACCTTGACGGTAAAGGTCACGTAATGATCGCCCCTGACGTTTTCCTGGCGCAGGTAGGGCACGCCCTTGCCGCGCAGGCGGATCCGGGTGCCGGGCTGCGTTCCGGCCTTGAGCTCATACTCCACTTCGCCGTAAACGGTCGGGATACGGATGGTATCGCCCAGAGCCGCCTGCGCGAAGCTCAGCTCCACTGTGGAATAGATATCCGTCTCCTGCCGGATGAAGCGGGGATCCTCGCTGACCGCGACCTCGACCAGAAGGTCGCCGTAGGGACCGCCGTTGATGCCAGGCTCGCCCTTGCCGCGGATGCGGATGCTCTGGCCGTCGTCGATGCCGGCCGGGATCTGAACCTTCACCTTCTGCCGGCGGGACACGTAGCCGTTGCCGCCGCACTTCTGGCACTTTTCCTTAATGATCTTGCCGCTGCCGCTGCAGCTCGGGCAGACGCGCATGGTCTGTCCCATGCCGAAAAGCGTGCGCTGGGTGACCGTCACGTGGCCGGAGCCGCCGCACTGCGAACAGGTCGCGGGCGTCGTACCCGGCTTGGCGCCGCTGCCCTTGCAGTCCGGGCACGGCTCCTTCAGGTTCAGCTCCAGCTCTTTTTCCACGCCGGTGATGGCTTCCTTGAAGCTGATGCGCGTCCGCACGCGGACGTTCGCCCCCTGCGAAGAGGTGGAATACGCGTTGCGGGATCCGCCGAAACCGCCGAAGCCTCCGAAACCGCCGAAGCCGCCCCCGCCGAAGAGGTCGCCGAAAATATCGCCGAAAATATCACTGAAATCCGCGCTGTTGAAATCGAAGCCGGAACCGCCCGCCGCCGGATCGAAGGCCGCGAAGCCGTACTGATCGTACTTGGCCCGCTTGTCCGGGTCGATCAGCACCGCGTACGCCTCGGAAGCCTCCTTGAACTTGGCCTCCGCGTCCTTATCTCCGGGGTTCGCGTCCGGATGGTATTTCTTGGCCAGGATCCGGTACGCATGCTTGATGGCCGCCTCGTCGGCGGTCTTCGGGATCCCCAGGACCTCGTAATAATCTCGTTTGTTCTCTGCCATAACAGGTTCCTTCTGTGTCAGTCTGGTCCGGGCTTATTTGTGCCGAAGGATCCCGCGGCCTTCCGCGGCCGCGGGATCCTTCGGCTCAGGCGGCGGGACCCGGCTTTCAGTCCTGCGATCCGCCGCCTTCGCTCCGGAAGACACATTTTATTATTTCAATGCTTTTTATACTTCCTTGAAGTCCGCGTCGATGACGTCGTCATCGTTCTTGCCGCCGTTCTGGCCGCCGCCCTGCGGACCGCCCTGGAAGCCGCCCTGGCCCGCGAAATCCTGCGGATTGAAGCCGCCGCCCTGGCCGTTCTGGCCCTGAGCCTGCTCATAGACCTTCGCGAAAAGTTTCTGCGCGCTGTTCAACAGTCTCTCGCGGCCGTTCTTTAAAGCCTCGACCTGGCTGTCGGAAAGGTTCTCGCTGTTGGCGCATTCGTCCACGACCTTCTGCAGGGCATCCATTTCAGCCTGCACTTCGCTCTTTAAGGACGCATCCAGCTTGTCGCCCAGTTCGTCCATGGAGTTCTTGGTCTGGAACAGGATGGCTTCCGCGTCGTTGCGGGCGTCTACGGCTTCCTTGCGCTTCTTGTCCTGGGCTTCGAAGGCGGCCGCTTCGCGGACGGCCTTCTCGATGTCGCTGTCGGACATGTTGGAGGAAGCGGTGATGGTGATGTGCTGCTCCTTGCCGGTGCCCAGATCCTTTGCGGAAACGTTCACGATGCCGTTGGCGTCGATATCAAAGGTGACTTCGATCTGCGGCACGCCGCGTCTTGCCGGCAGGATGCCGTCCAGGCGGAAGGTGCCCAGGCTCTTGTTGTCGCGGGCAAACTGGCGCTCGCCCTGCAGGACGTTGATCTCGACGGAGGTCTGGTTGTCGGCCGCCGTGGAGAAGACCTGGCTCTTCTTGGTCGGGATGGTGGTGTTCCGCTCGATCAGGCGGGTGGCGATGCCGCCCAGGGTCTCGATGCTTAAGGACAGAGGCGTCACGTCCAGCAGCAGGATCTCGCCCGCACCAGCGTCGCCGGCAAGCTTGCCGCCCTGGATGGAGGCGCCCAGCGCCACGCACTCATCGGGGTTCAGGGACTTGTTGGGTTCCTTGCCGGTCAGCTGTCTTACCTTGTCCTGAACGGCGGGGATACGGGTGGAGCCGCCCACCAGCAGGACCTTGCTGATATCGTTCGCGGTCAGGCCGGCGTCACGCAGGGCGTTCTGTACGGGGACCGCGGTCTTTTCGACCAGGTCGCGGGTCAGCTCGTCGAACTTGGCGCGGGACAGGTTCAGGTCCAGATGCTTCGGGCCTTCGCTCGTCGCGGTAATGAACGGCAGGTTGATATTGGTCGTGGTCGCGGTGGACAGTTCCTTCTTGGCCTTCTCCGCCGCTTCCTTTAAGCGCTGCATGGCCATCTTGTCGTTCGACAGATCCACACCGTCGCTGCGCTTGAATTCCTGCAGCATCCAGTTAATGATCTTGTTGTCGAAGTCATCGCCGCCCAGCTGCGTATCGCCGTTGGTCGCCAGTACTTCGATGATGCCGTCGCCGATCTCGATGATGGAGACATCGAAGGTGCCGCCGCCCAGGTCGTAGACCATGATCTTCTGTTCTTTTTCATTGTCCAGGCCGTAAGCCAGCGCAGCCGCCGTAGGCTCGTTGATGATACGCTGCACGTTCAGGCCCGCGATCTTGCCCGCGTCCTTGGTCGCCTGTCTCTGCGCGTCGTTGAAGTACGCCGGGACCGTGATGACCGCGTCCGTTACTTTTTCGCCCAGATAGCTTTCCGCGTCCGCTTTCAGTTTCTGCAGGATCATTGCAGAGATCTGCTGCG
>JAEEUR010000116.1 GCA_016290595.1 Lachnospiraceae bacterium
GGAAGTTTTTCCCTCCAGCCGGATCCGGAGGCCCTCCGATGCGGGCTGCGTCAGGCCTTCCCGATACACCAGTTTTCCTTCGGGATATCCGGGCAGGTTATGAAAGGCATAAATCTCCTCGATCCCCTCCTGCCGGATCAGCCCGCAGCAACGCTTCGCGCCTTCCCCGGTCTCTTCGCCCGGCTGGAAGATCAGATAGACCGTATCCGCCGTCTCCGCCCGGCTCAGCTCGAGCGCCAGTCCGCAGAGGGCGGCGCAGTGTCCGTCATGACCGCACTTGTGGGAAATCCCCGCTCGGCAGGAAGCATACGGAAGCGGCAACGTCTCCTGTATCGGCAGCGCGTCCATATCGGCGCGGAACGCGATCCGCCGCCCGCCGGGCCGTCCTGCTTTCACCGCATACAGCCAGCCGGCCCTACGGACGATCTCAAGATCCGTATTGTCCTGCAGAAACGTAACGAGCCGCGCCATGGTCTGCTCTTCCTGCATGGAAAGCTCCGGCTCGCGGTGCAGTTCATGCCGCAGTTCGATTATCTTTTTCAGGTTTTCTTTCCGCATCGTTCTCTCCCCGGTTTTTTGCTTCAGGAATGTCTTTCGGCTTCATGTTGTATTATCGCGCTCGGCAGCTCCGGGGTCAAGTCACTTTCTTCTTTCTCGGAACCGGCCTTGACAAGCGCCGTCGCCGAACCCATAATGATCCTGTAAACAATGCATATTGAGGCTTGGGAAGACAATGGATAAGAACCTGGCGCGGATCCTGCTGCTTTTTGTATTCATGGCAAGAGGCTGTTCTTTCTTGTTCTCGAAGATCCTTCTTCAGACGATCTCCCCCATGAGCATTCTGGCAGTGCGCTTTCTTTTGTCCTTCCTGGTCCTGGTGCTGATCTTTCCTCAGAGACTGCTTCACTGCAGCCGGGAAAGCTTTCGTGGCGGCGTTGTTCTTGGACTTCTATACACCGTTCTCATGACTTTTGAAATGTTCGGGCTCCGCCTGATCGACAGCGGGGTCAGTGCCCTGATCGAAAACATGGCGATCGTGCTCGTCCCCCTGTTCATCGCCGCACTGACCAGGACCCCTCCCCGGAAAAAGACCATGCTGTGCGCGCTGCTGGCTGTCATAGGCGTCGGTTTTCTCTCTTTTACGCAGAACAACAGCCAAAACGTGGCGTTGGGGATCACGCTTATTCTGCTGGCCGCTGTCACCTATGCTGTTTGCATCATACTGACCGAAAAAGTCAGCCGGAATGCCGATCCCTTAACGATCGGCATGATCCAGCTCGGCGTCATGGGGATCGCCAGTTTCGCCGCCGCGCTGCCCTTCGGCGGTTTTTCCCTTCCCCGCGGCGTCTCCGAATGGATACCCATGCTCCTGCTGGTCGGTCTTTGCAGCTGCTTCGGCTATGCGTTTCAGCCTCTCGGGCAAAAATATCTTCCGGCCGAGGAGGCCGCCGTCTTGACGGTGGCCAATCCGTTTACGGCCAGCATCCTGGGCATCGCTGCCGCCGGCGAAAGTATGAGCGTACTTAAACTGATCGGCTATGCGCTGATTCTGACCGCCCTTCTGCTGTATCATCGCAATGGCCGCCGCGCATGAGCTCCTTCCCGATAGCATTGACAAACTGTTCGAATTCGGGTATGATAAAGTTAAAGAAAAATGATTCCTATTATATAAAGATAATATTTAAAACCTTCCGAGAGAAAGAACCCTGCTGCGCCGGGAAAAAGAGCCTGTGCCCTTCGTGGAGAAGGAGTAATAAACAAAATACAAAAGGAGGTTTTCTTATGCGGAAAACAAAGAAACTCGTTGCTCTCGCTCTGTCCTGTCTGATGGTGCTGGGGATTCTTTCCGCCTGCGGAAAGAAGAACGATACCATCAAGCTCGGCTGGATGGGATCCCTGACCGGCGACCAGGCTGCCTACGGCACCTGCGAAAGCCAGACGCTGAAAATGCTCGTCGAGGAAAAGAACGCCGCGGGAGGCATCCTTGGCAAACAGATCGAACTCATCTGCTATGATACCAAGGGAGATGCTCAGGAAGCTGTGAACGTAGCCAAGCGTCTCTGCGCACAGGACAAGGTCTGCGCGATCATCGGCCCCAACGCATCCGGCCAGTGCATCGCTATCCAGTCCGTTTTGGATCAGTATAAAGTGCCCGATCTGTCCACCGTCGCGACCAATGAAAAGGTCACCGTTCAGGACGGCAAGCTGAAGGAATATAATTTCCGCGTCTGCTTCCTGGATCCTCAGCAGGGCAAGATCGCCGGCACCTTCGTCTATGACGAACTGAAGCTCACCAAGGCGGCCATCCTGTACGATATCAACGATGACTACGCCAAGGGCCTGAAGGACAACTTCATCAAGGTCTTCACTGAAAAGGGCGGCACGGTCGTGGCTGAGGAAGCCTACACCGGCGGCGACACCGATTTCACCGCGCAGCTGACCAAGATCAAGGAAGCTGATCCCGAGATCATCTTCACCCCCATCTTCTATCAGGACTTCATCATGATCCACAAGCAGGCCCGCACCCTGGGCATCGACCTTCCGATGCTGGGCGGCGACGGCTGCGCCTCCGAAGTTCTGTTTGACGCGGCGGATGCGGTCGACGGTTCCTACGTGATCAACCACGTCTCCCTGGTCGACCCGGCCGGCGACTCCTTCCGTGAGAAATACGCCGCCAAGTGGAACGGCGCCAAGATGGAGCTGAACGGCTACATGGCCCACGACGCTTTCCTGCTTTGGTGCGCGGCGGTCGAGAAGGCCGGCAACGCGGATCCTCAGGCGATCGCCAAGGCGTACTGCGAAGTGGAAGTCACCGGCATGGCCGGCAAGATCAAGATCTCCGCGACCGATCACAACCCGGTCGGCAAGAGCGGCTGTGTTGAGCAGATCGACGGCAAGAACAAGACCTATAAGTTCATCACCTACATTGCTGCCGATTGATCCTGATTACGGACACTGTGACATAGGGCGCTCCCTTGAAAGGGGAGCGCCCTTGACCAAAGAGCATTAGGAGGCTTTTTATGGATCTCCAATACTATCTCCAGCAGCTGGTCAACGGCATCTGCCTCGGCGGCATGTACGCCCTGATGTCGGTGGGCTACTCGCTGG
This sequence comes from Lachnospiraceae bacterium, assembly GCA_016290595.1. Taxonomy (GTDB): domain Bacteria; phylum Bacillota; class Clostridia; order Lachnospirales; family Lachnospiraceae; genus UBA6987. The sequence continues at coordinate 3,109 of JAEEUR010000116.1, forward strand.
TCTACAGTATCATGAGCTTCTCCAACTTCGCTCACGGCGGCGTCATCATGGTTGGCGCGTACGTGGGCTTTTTTGCACTGACGGCTCTGAAAGTCCCCTTCCTGGTGGCTTTTCTTCTGTGCGGTCTCGGCAGCGGACTGTTAGCCATCATCATTGAACGGCTGGTCTATTCTCCGCTGCGCAAGCGCCGTGCACCATCGCTGTATTTCATCATTTCCGCCATGGGCGCCTCGATCTTCCTGGAGAACTTCGTGATCGCGACGATCGACGGTACGCCGAGGAACTACCCCACGCTCTTTTCAAACAGCATCAAGATCGGGAGCATCTCTCTGGGCCTGGACAGCCTGCTGATGATCGTTGTCGCTGCCGTATCGCTGCTGGGCCTGATGATCATCATTCAGAAGACCAAAATCGGTCTGGCAATCCGGGCCTGCGCATACAACGAGAAGGCCGGCACCCTGATGGGCATCAATTCTTCGCTGGTCATTTTCGTTGTGTTCCTGATGGGTGGCGTGCTGGCCGGTTTTGCCGGCATGCTCTACGGGATGCGCTTTATCGTGAAGCCCACCATCGGTCAGGTCACGAACAAATCCTTTGTCGCGGCTGTGTTCGGCGGCCTGGGAAGTCTGCCTGGCGCCATCATCGGCTCGCTGCTTTTGGGCATTATGGAGATCTTCGTGGCGTCCATCAACTCCAGCCTTCGCGATCTGTTCGTATATGCGCTGCTGATCCTTGTTCTGATCATCAAACCGTCCGGTCTGATGGGCAGGTTCGTGGAAGACAAGGCGTAAGGAGAATCAGATATGAGCTGGTATTATATTGAAGGCATTCTGATCCAGTCATGCTATACGCTCCTGATCGTTCTGGGGCTCTCCATCTTGACGGGCTACACTGGCATGTTTTCCTTTGGCCATGCGGGCTTTGTGTGCATCGGCGCATACGTTTCCGTCCTTTGCACCATGGCCTTCGGCCTGCCTTACTTGCTGGCGCTTCTCATCGCGGGGCTGGTGGCCATGCTTTTCGGCGCGGCCCTCGGCAGGATCACGCTGGGACTGAAAGGAGACTATTTCTGTATCGCCACGCTGGGCGTGGGCGAGGCGATCCGGCTGATTTTCAATAACCTGAATATCAATTTTAATGTCGGCGGCCGGACCTTCGTGCTCGACGGCGCGAAAGGCATCGCGAGCATTCCGCTGCATACCACCTTCCCGGTCGCGCTGGTCATCGTAGTCGTTTTCCTCACCGCAACGGCCCTGCTGATGAATTCCAAGCATGGCCGCAGCATGCTGGCCGTCCGCGAGGATGAACTGGCCGCCCAGCTGACCGGCATCAACACCTTCCGTTCCAAGATGCTCGCCATGTGCATGTCCGCGCTCTATGCCGGCATCGCCGGCGGCATGCTGGCGCACTATTTCGGCTATCTGCAGCCCAAGATGTTCATGATGGTCAAATCGACCGAGTACACGATCATGGTCATCTTCGGCGGCATGGGATCGATCACGGGCTCCGTGCTCGGCACTGTGCTGCTGTGTGCACTGCCCGAGCTGCTGCGCGCGGTGGGTGACTGGCGTCTGGTCTTCTACGGCCTCGCCGTCATCATCATCATGATCGTGCGGCCGAAAGGCCTTATGGGCGGTAAGGAACTGCCCGTCGGCAAGATCCTCCGTATGATCGGGGGGCTCTTTACCAAGAAGAAGGATCCGCCGTCGGATGCCGCTGATCCGGGAAAGGAGGTGTCGGCATGAAAGACATCACCTTTGCGCATCATGACCCGAACGTCATACTGGAACTGTGGCACGTGACTAAACGCTTTGGCGGTTTGACCGCCGTGGGTGACGTCTCCTTCAAGGTGAAAAAAGGGGAGATCTACGCGCTGATCGGTCCCAACGGCGCCGGCAAGACGACGATCTTTAACCTGATCACCGGCGTCTATGCACTGA
>JAEEUR010000117.1 GCA_016290595.1 Lachnospiraceae bacterium
TCGGCGGTCCGGACCGGGGTGTACTGGGTGAAGTAGGTCTGGTGGAAAAGCTTCACCGCTTCCTTCTGCTCCGGCTTTAAGAAGAAGAGAAGACCGGGAGCATTCAGGCACAGGAGGATCAGGAGAATGACGGCGATCCCGACGATGCGGGCCGTGCTCTTTTTCTGCTGCTTTTTGGCGGTCGGGGGGTTTTTCTTTTCGGCGGGGGTGTTCGTGCTCATAATGATGTCCTTTCCTGGCATGCTGCCTGACGCAGTTTGTAAAAATACCGAAGTGCATTACTTACGGCTGAGTATAGGTCTGTTTTTCTCCGCCGGAAGGCGCTACGAAGCATACGTCGTCGGACGACCCGCTGGTGGCAACCCGGAGGCAGATATAATAGTAGTACGTCTGGCCTGATACGGGGGTGAAATCCAGTACGATGGTCCCGGTCCGGGAGGTCGCTTCATTGTAAGCACTGTCGATATATCCGATGCCGTATGTACGGCTTTCATCCTCAAAAGCGACGCAGTCGCCCCACTCAAAGAACCCCAGCGCTTCGCTTGCCTGTTCCCAGAAGTCCGCATCGATGGTATAATTGATGGTGTTGGCATTGACAAAGGAGATCGTGAGTGCCGGCGTGCCGCAACGGTCGCAGACGACGACCGGAGACTGACGTTCACCCGTAACGTCATCGTAGATCTGGTTCCAGGTCTCGACGGGGAACGTATGTCCGAGCGCGGCGATGGGTTCGGTCTTTCTTGCGGTTCCGAGAGCGGAATTGCTGAAGGAAGCCGTGAAGGTAAGGACGCCTGCTGCGGTGCAGCTGGCCTCTGTCGTGACCGTCCCGATGGGGATCGCCGTTTCGCTTTCCGTATGCGAAGCGTCGTTCCGGCAGACGTGTGTTGCCGTCACGGATTCAAAATCGGGATCCCAGGTATAAGTGGGTTCTCCCCAGTTGTGACCCGTAGCGGCGATGATGCCGTCGGTCCGGCTCATTTCCGTATGGCAGACCGAACAGTAAACCACCTCCTCATACGAGCCGGCGGCTGTGCAGGTCGCAGCCTGCTCGTTTTCCCGGACGGCCGCGGCCGCGGTATGCTCGAGCTTGTTCAGCGTGACGTGCGTCCGTGAGATTTCGGCGCCGCAGGTCGTGCAGTATACGACGGAATCGTAACCGCCTTCCGCCGTGCAGCTGGCGGCGACCCGGTTCTCTTCCTGAGCACTGCCGGCGCTGTGGCCGGTCGCGGCGATCGAGCGGCGGGCCCTCGACAGCTCCGTGCCGCAGGAGGAGCAATAAACGACTTCATCATAAGAACCGGCCGTCGTACAGGTGGCGTTTCTCCTGTTTTCCTGTACGGCAGCGGCCGCCGTGTGCGGCAGGATGGCCAGCGTCGTATGCACGCGGGAGAGCTCCTCTCCGCAGACGGAGCAGTAAACGACGGTATCGTAGCCGCCTTCCGCGGTGCAGCTGGCTTCGGTCCGGCCTTCGGTGACCGGCGCGGCGTCCGTATGGCCGGTGGCCGTCAGCACGATGCGCTGCCGGGCCAGCTCCGCTCCGCAGACGTCACAGTAGGTAACAATCTCTTCGGATCCATCCTGCAGGCAGCCCGGATCGCGGTGATTTTCGATAACGTCCTGTGCTTCAATATGATCTGTCATCGGCAGTGTGATGGTCTCGCGGGAGAGTTCCTCGCCGCAGACCATGCAGTAGACGACGGAATCATAGGAGCCTTCCGCGGTGCAGCTGGCTTCCTGTTCGTTCTCTTTTTCGGCATAGCCGGCCCGGTGGCCGGTCGCCTCTACCGCGACCGTTTCCCGGGAAAGCTCCGCGTGGCAGATCCCGCAGTACACGACCGATTCGTAGGAACCCTCGGCGGTGCAGGTCGGCGCCTGTTCGTTTTCCTTCACGGCTGCGGCGGCCGTATGGCCCATGGCCTCGGTCGAGACGGTCTCGCGGGAGAGCTCCTGATGGCAGACGTCGCAGTACACGACTGAATCGTAGTGGCCGCCTTCGGTGCACAGCGCGCCGACGATGTTTTCTATCACGGGCTCGGCGGAGGTATGGCCGGCGGCCTCATATACGTAATGTTCGCGGGAGATCTCATCACCGCATACGGAGCAGTAAACGACGGAGTCGTAGCCGCCTTCCTCGGTGCAGCCGGCCGCCCGCTCGTTCTCCTTCACGGCCGCCAGCGGCGCGTGTCCGCCGGGGATGGTTTCCTGCAGGGCGACGCCGCATTGGCTGCAGAGATATTCGATGAGCCCATCTTCGCTGCAGGAGGCTTCCCGGCGGACGTGGGCATGTTCAAAATCGTATTGGTGCGGACCTTCGGGATCGCCCTTCCAGAGCGCCTGCAGCTCCTTTGGACCGTAATCCTCCACCTTGCGGAAAGAATCTCCCCGGAACTCCTGGATCACGGTCTTCACGCGATACCAGGGCGAGTCTTCCGGAAGATCGGCGCCCGACACCATGGTGACGACCATCGAGCCGGCCGCGAAGATCGCAGCGCCGCCGCGCAGGGCGGAGCCAAGGAAATTGCGCAGCCAGGAAAAGGGCGTGCGCGAGGCTTTTTTATTGTTTTGGGAAGCGCCCTGACGATCCTCTCCGGGCGGGTCCTGGCCCTGAGAGACGTTTTCCTCCCGCATCGTGACGAAGGATTCCCGGAAAAAGGACACGTCAGGAAAGACCGGCGTATATTCCTGGGGAATGATATGCTCCGGCAGCATCGTATGCTCTTCGTACGGCATTTCCTGTCTGTCCATCGGGAACTCCTGCGGGTGGATATAGTTACCTTTATTATGAAGGAATACAAGAAAAAAGTCAAACGAAAAATAAGTTTCGTATTTATAAAAGTGCCGTTTTTGCATAAAAAGAGGAGGCCCGGCGGCCTCCTCCCGATATTTTCTGCGATTTTTATTCCTGCGCGTCCCCGGGCGCGGCCGGAGCGGGCTCCTTCGGCGTTTCCTTGCCCTGCCAGACCACGACCTGCGGGAAGGGGATCTCGATGCCGCCGGCGTCCAGGCACAGCTTCAGTTCGCGGTTCAGGATACGGCGCGCCATGTAGATGTTGCTTTCCTGCACGTCCGCGATGACTTTCAGGTCCACGGAGGATTCGTTCAGGGTTTCGACGCCCACGTAGCGAGGCGGCACCGGATAGTACTGCGGATAGCGCTGCGGCAGGGTCTGCAGCATCTCGGTGATGACCTTTTCGGCTTTCAGAAGGTCCGCGCCGTAGGCGATGCTGACGATGGAGACCGCCACGGAGGAAACTTCAGACAGGTTGGTCAGCACGCGGATGTCGGAGTTGTTGATGATGCGGATGTTGCCGCCCGCGTCGGCGATCTGCGTGGAGACGATGCCGATGCTCTTGACCTCGCCGCGGAAGCCGTCCACGCTGATGATGTCGCCTACGTAGAAGCGGCCCTCGAAGAGGATGAACAGGCCGGCGAAGATATCTTCAATGAGCGACTGCGCGCCGAAGCCGATGATCAGGGCCAAGATGCCTAAGCTGGCGATGACCGTCAGGATGTCCGCGCCCAGCAGGTTCAGGCCGTAGATGATGGCGAAGATCACGATGCCGTAGCGGATCAGGTTGGCGACGAGGCCCTTGATGGTCTCCGCATGGCGGCTCTTCAGCTTGATCTTTGAGAGGATCCACATGACGATCCGGTAGACGGCCCAGCAGGCGGCGATCATGAAGAGCAGCGAGACGATGCGCAGCCAATCGAAGCCGCCCTCCGCGGTCCGGACCGGGGCGTACTTCGTAAAGTAGGTCTCGTGGAAGAGCTTGACGGCCTCCTTCTGCTCCGGCTTCAGGAAGAAGAGGAGGTTCGGGGCGTTCAGGCACAGGAGGATCAGGAGAATGACGGCGATCCCGACGATGCGGGCCGTGCTCTTTTTCTGCTGTTTCTTTTCGGCGGGTGTGTTCTTGCTCATAATGGGGTTCCTTTCTTGTCCTCTCCCGGTCGGCGGGAGAGGGGGTTCATGGTTCATTGCCTCGCGGCCGGGACGAAAACGCCTGCAGCTATCAAATAGCTTACGGTATCGTTATGGTGATCGTGTTTGTTGCGTAGATCTCTCCTTCGCCGCTGCCTTCAGAATAATAGAAGCGCAGCCGGCAGGTATAGGTGGAACCGGAGAGATAATTATACGTGCGTTCTTCTACCGCCAAAGTGCCGCTCTTCGGCGCGGCTCCGTCCGCGCTCCAGTAGTTGCTGTCACCGTCACTGACGGAGAGGGTAAACTCATCCGGTTCCATGATTGCCACAACATAGAACCATCCGTAATAGGCTTCAGCGATCATCTGGTTGCGGAGATCGTCGCTTAATGTGTACGTAAAGGTCTTGGTGGAGGCGTTATAGGAGAACGTCAGACCGGAAGCCCCGCAGCGGACACATTTTGCGGTAGAACCGTCCGTATAGCTCGAATCGTAGAAATCCAGCAGATAAGAATGGCCCAGCGCAGAACCGGACGTGACGGTTTTGCTTTGCTTTGTAAAGGCTGAATTGCTGAAGGCGGCCGAGGTGAACGTCCCGCTTCCGGCCGCCGTACAGGTCGGATTGGTGGTGGACGTGACGGAAGCCGAGACGGTCTCGGTCTCTTTGTGGGACGAATCGTTCTGACAGGTCCGCGTTGCGGTCACCTGGGTGTTATTGGCGGACCAGGTATAAGTAGGACTGCCCCAGTTGTGTCCCGTCGCGGCGATGGTCCTGGCTGTTCTGGAAAGCTGCGTATGACAGACGGAGCAATAGACCACTTCATCGTATGACCCCGTGGCCGTGCAGGTCGCGTTTCTGACGTTTTCTCTGACGGAGGAAGCCGGCGTATGGTCGAGCTTGGCGATGGTGCGAGGCGTACTGGAGAGCTTGGTACGGCACACCGAGCAGTACACGACTTCGTCGTATGACCCCGTGGCCGTGCAGGTCGCATTCCTCACGTTTTCGCGGACAGCAGTGGCCGGCGTATGGGCGATCTTGGCGATGGTGCTGTGCGTCCGCGACAGTTCC
>JAEEUR010000118.1 GCA_016290595.1 Lachnospiraceae bacterium
ATTTCGAGAGGCAGGTCATGCTGTACGTGCCGGATCAGATCGCGGACGCCTTCCTGAGGGCGGTGTACGGAAAGAAGAGCCTGCGGGAGAAAGCGGCCGGAGTGACGGCGGAAGAGGAAGAGTAAGATCCCGGATAATGATAAGCACGATCATAAAAAGAAGGCCCCCGGGCTTTCTTTTTTTATGCGAAAAAGCCCAGTAACGGCTTTTTCTTCTGCATTCATAAGAACAAAACGGTACTCGGGCGCATTGACATAAGGAAAAACTTGGTCTATTATATACAAAAGGGATATTTTCGACAGTTTTATATACGGAAAAACTCGTTTTATCAATCAGGAGGCAAGGAATATGCTGAAGGGAAAAATTGCGGTCGTGACCGGCTCCGCCAAAGGCATCGGAGCGGCAACGGCAAGGATTTTTGTACGGGAAGAGATCGCCGGCATCGCGATCGTGGACTACGATTATGAAACCGCCTGCAAAACGGCCGAAGAGCTGGGACCGGCTGCGTTTCCCGTAAAATGTGATATTTCCGATCCCGAACAGGTGGCGGCGGCGTATGCGGCCATCAAGGAGCACTTCGGACGGATCGATATTCTGGTCAACAACGCCGGCGTGACCCGGGACGCCATGTTCCACAAGATGACCGTGGAGCAGTGGATGAAGGTCATCAACACCAACCTGAACGGGACCTTCTACTGGTGCCACGCCGTCATCAACGATCTGCGCAACCAGGGCTACGGCCGCATCATCAACATCAGCTCCGCCTCGGTCCGGGGCATCGCCGGCCAGTGCAACTACGCGGCGACCAAGGCTGCCATGATCGGATTTACCAACTCCCTGGCCAAGGAAAACGCCAGGAAGGGCATCACCGTCAACTGCGTGGCGCCCGGCGCGACGGATACGGATATGTATCAGGCCGTTCCGCAGGCCGTCATGGATGCGATGATCGCCTCCAACCCGATGCACCGTCTGGGCAAGCCGTCGGAGATCGGCGAGGTCATCGCCTTCGTGGCCAGCGAGAGGGCTTCCTATCTGAACGGCCAGTGGATCCTGGTCAACGGCGGCAAGTAAAGGGGGACGGCTATGGGCAAGCCTCTGGAAGGCATTCGGGTCATTGAACTGGCCAATTACGTGGCGGCTCCGATCGTGGGCCGCATGCTCGCGGATATGGGCGCGGAGGTCATCAAGGTGGAAGGCCGCGGCGGCGACGCCTGGCGGAACACCTCGGCGAGCCATACCCAGACCGGCTGGGACGAGAATCCCCTGTTCGACCTGTTCAACGTGGGGAAAAAGTCCTTGAGCCTGAACATGAAGACGCCGCAGGGCAAGAAAATCTTCTTCGAGCTGCTGGAGAACGCGGATATCCTGCTGACGAACACGCGCCAGCAGTCGCTGGTCAAGCTGGGCATCGACTATGACAGCTTAAAGGACCGCTTCCCGCGCCTCATCTACGCGACCCTGACCGGCTACGGCTACAAGGGCCCGGACTGCAACGCGCCGGGCTTCGACAATATCGCGTTCTGGTCCCGTCCGGGCTTTTCCGCGGATATGACCATCGAGGGACCGGGCAGCTATCCGGTCAACAGCCGCTACGCCATGGGCGATACCATCTCCGGCACGACGCTCTTCGGCGGCGTGATGACGGCCCTGTATCAGCGCGAGCGCACCGGAAAGGGCGATTTCGTCACCATGTCGCTGTACAACGCGGGCATCTGGAACTTCTGCGGCTGCATCGTCATGGCGGAAAAGCCTTACGAGCACCGCTATCCGGAGATCCGAAACATGGGCATCCCCATGAACCTGGCATACAAGTGCAAGGACGGCGAGTGGATCCGCTGCACCTTCTTCGAATTTGACCGCTATGCGCCGAAATTCTTCGACGCCATTGGCGTGACGAAGGAGATGGCGGAGCTCGGCATCACCACGCTGGATATCTCCATGGAGAACGCGGACAAGCTGGTCCCGCTCTTCGAGCCGAAATTCCTGGAAAAGACCTCCGAGGAATGGCTGAAGATCTTCGCGGATCTGGATATCGTCTGCGGACGCCTCAATCACTTCCGCGACGTCCTGACGGACGAGCAGGCCTGGGCGAACGATTATCTGCAGGAATACGAATGCACGAACGGCGCGAAGCGCGTGCTGCCGAGCAGCCCGGTGCGCCTGGGATCGCAGGGCGCCTTCCCGCTGGGCAAGCCCATCATGTACGGCGCCAGCAATCAGGAGATCCTGAAGGGCCTCGGCTATAATGAAGAGGAGATCGCGGCCATGACGGAGGCCGGCGTCTTCCGATAAATAAAAAACCGGCCCTTACAGGCCGGAAAAAGAAGCACTTTGACTTTACAGCTCGGCGTCTTTATAGAAATCGATGCAGAAATCCCGGAAATCCTGTGCGGCCCGGGAGATGAAGCGCCTGGGGTTCCAGAACAGGCACATGTGCCGGAGCGCGACGGCGTCGGCCACGCGGATGTAGCGGTTGGGTTTTAAGAGATCCACCGACTTGGCCGTGGAGGAAGTCAGCGCCACGCCGAAGCCGGACGCGATCAGCGGCCCGCGCATGGTGTAGTCGCATTCCACGCTGATGTGGATGCTCAGGCCGGCCTTCTCGAAGAGCCGGTCGCAGAAGTTCCGCCAGGGCGAGCCGGCCGTCAGGGAGATGAAGGATTCGTCCTTGACTTCCTTCAGCCGGACGGATTCCCGCCCGGCCAGGGGATGGTTCTCCGGCACCACCAGATAGACCCCGTCGTCCTTGATGGGGCAGGAGTCGAGGCCTTCGGTGTAGATATCGTCGTCTCCGGCGATCACGTAGTCCACCGTCATCTCCTCCAGCGCGACGTTCAGTCTTTCGGCGGAGAGATTGGACTGCTTCAGGACCGTGTCGGGATAGCGGGTGTGGAAGGCGTGGAGCATGGGCATCCAGACTAAAGAGGAGCCCACGGCCAGGCTGACCTGCTGCTCCCGGTTCTGCTCCAGATCCTTTAAGGCCGCCTGACCGTTTTCCAGGGCGGCGAAGATCTGGTTGACGTAGGCCAGATAGGTGCGGCCGGCCGCATTTAAGCGGATGGACCGGCGGGAGCGGTCGAAGAGCTGCACGCCCAGTTCCTTCTCCAGCGAGATGATCATGCTGCTTAAGGCCGTCTGGGAAATGAAAAGCTCCTTGGCCGTCGCGGTGATGTGCTCGCTGGCGGCCAGGCGCCGGAAATAGTCGAGCTGCAAGAGTGTGATCATGGCGGATCTCCGGAAAAGAAGTGATCCATAAGAAAAAACTGATGGATCCGCCGGTATTATGAGATAATTATTCTGATTTGTCAAGGAGGAAAGACGGATGCGGGATGCGGTGGTAACCGATTGTGTCAGGACCGCCATCGGCAAGATGAACGGCGCCTTGAGCGAGTATGACGAGCAGGTCCTGGCCGCCATCGTGATGAAAGAGGTCTTACGGCGCTCGAAGATAGAGCCGGAGGACGTGGACGAGGTCTATTTCGGACACGTTAAGATGAATACCTATCCGATGGACGTGGCGCGCTATGCCTGGCTGGAAGCCGGCCTGCCGGAAAAGACCCCGGGCTATACCTTGCAGCGGGCCTGTTCTTCGGGTTCGCAGTCGATCTACGACGCCAGCATGACCATCGCCTTAGGCGACGCGGACGTGATCCTGGCCGGCGGCGTGGAAAACATGACCAAGTCCTGCTACTACCTGCGCGGCGTGCGGAAGGGCTTCGGCACCAAAAACCTGACCCTGATGGACAACATCCTGGAAGGGACCGCCGGGAACTCCCCGGAGGAGCTGTTCGGACCGCTGCCCATGGGCCTGACCGCCGAAAACGTGGCGGAGCAGTATCATATCGAGCGGGAGATCCAGGATCTCTTCGCCTACAACAGCCAGCTGCGGGCCAAAAAAGCCATCGCGGAAGGCAGATTCAAAGAGCAGATCGTCCCGGTGGACGGTTTCGATACGGATGAATTCCCGCGCGAGACCAGCCTGGAGAAGCTGGCGGCCTTAAAGAGCGCCTTCAAGAAGGGCGGCTGCGTGACGGCGGGCAATTCCTCCGGACGCAACGACGGCGCCTCCGCGGTCCTGGTCATGAGCCGGGAAAAGGCGGACGAGCTGGGCTACGATTTCTACCTGCGCCACGTGTCTTCGGCCATCGTGGGCGTGCATCCCTCCATCATGGGCATCGGCCCGATCGGCGCCTCGAAGAAGGCGCTGGAGAAGGCGGGCCTCACGATTGAGGACATCGGCCTCATCGAACTGAACGAGGCCTTCGCCTCCCAGTCGGTGGCCGTGATGCGCGAATGGGCTTCCTGGAGCGAAAAGGAGACCTTCGAAACGCTGTGGGAGCGTACCAACGTGAACGGCAGCGGCATCTCGCTGGGCCATCCGCTGGCGGCGACCGGCGGCATCCTGACCACCAAGCTGTTCTACGAACTGAAGCAGCGCCCCGAGGTCCGCTTTGGGCTGGTGACCATGTGCATCGGCGGCGGCATGGGCTTCGCGTCCGTCTTCGAAGCGGTGAGGAGGTAAGAACATGAAAGAGCAGAGAGTCTTTGTGACGAACGTAGTCCGGACGCCCCTGGGCTGCCCCGGAAAGAGTTTAGAAAAGTTCATGTCCTCCGACCTGGCCGCGAAAGCGATCAAAAAGCTGCTGGACGACAACGCGCTGGAGCCGCTGGCCGTAGGCCAGGTGGTCTTCGGACAGTCCCTTCCCTCCACCATGCCGAACAACATCGGCCACTACGCCTGGCTCAAAGCCGAGCTGCCGGTGGACGTACCCGGCTATACCGTACAGGAAAACGCGGCCTCCGGCCTGCAGGCCCTGCGGAACGCTTTTAACCTGGTGGCGACCGGCAACGAGCAGATCGTCCTGGCCGGCGGCGCGGACAGCTATTCGGCGGCGCCCTTCGTGATGCGGGACACGCGCCTGCACTTTTATCCGCAGGACCGGATCATGATCGATTCGCTGGACGAGGCGGAGTGCTGCACG
>JAEEUR010000032.1 GCA_016290595.1 Lachnospiraceae bacterium
AGATTCTCGACGATTCTGTCTATAATACTTTGCATAGGGACACTCCTTTGGTTATACTCGCCAAAGTAATCTTACCATAAGAGAGTGCTCCCTTTTCTATTTCTCCTACTTTTATTTTACACTATGAGGTGACTGAAAAGCCGCGGTCTTTTATCCGCAAAACTGAAAAGACTGCAACCTCCCCCTTGACTCTTACGTGATGAAGCGATTTACGAATACCGCCGTACCGCAGGCTTTTCTTCTTAAGCCTTATAGCGCAGGGAGACCGTCCCGTCTTCTTCATACCGGACCGCTTCGGCCGTAAAGGTCAGGCGGTCCATCGCTTCCAGATACTCCGGAATACTGTTGAAAATGACCTGCTTCTGCGCGATCACCCGCCGTGCTTTTTCGGCACCGTTCTCCAGGAAACGGGCTGCGCCGAGCGCCTGGATCTTCGCGCTGACGACCGTGGCGAGGTAAGGATCGGTAATATAGAGGTCGTTGCCGTGGCCGTGCCCGGTATAGCCGCCGATGGCGGGATGCAGCGCCGGCATCACGGACGAAACGTCGCCCATATCGCTGCAGCCGGTCCCGAAGTTCGACGTGACCTCGATACGGTCCTCGGGGAGGATCTCTCCGGCGGCTTCCTGCATGACGCGGCCCATTTCGGGATCGTTGAAGCGCGGCGCGTAGCCGTGGCAGTCCCTGATGGTCAGTTCGCAGCCGATGGAGGCGGCGGCCGCCGCAAAGGCGCGGTTGATCTTTTCGCTGTAGCGCTCGATGGCCGGCATCGTGGCGGCGCGGACGTAGGCTTCGATGGTCACGAAGTCGGGGATCGCGTTGACGGCGGAGCCGCCGGCGGTGATGATCGGGTGGAAGCGGACGTGGTCGGAATCCTTGAAGGTCTCGCGCAGGGCGTTGGCGGCGTTTAAGGCCACGTTGGCGGCGTAAAGGGCGTTGATCCCGTTGTGGGGAGAGCCGCCGGCGTGGGCGGAGAGTCCCCGGAAGGTGTACTGCTTGAGCATGCAGCCGTTGGAGCCGATCCCGCAGGTATAGCCGGGATGGTTGCCGGTGTGGATCATCATGGCGAGGTCAACGTCATCCAGGACGCCGCGGGCCATCAGCTCCTGCTTGCCGCCGAAGAAGCGGATGATGCCTTTATCCTTTAATTCCTGCCGGTACTCCAGCTCTATCAGCTCCTCGGCCGGGACCGCGATCAGGCGGATCTTCCCGGAAAGGCCGTCGAGCGCGCCGGGCGCCGTCAGCCCGATCGCTATTCCGAGCAGGGCCGCGCTCTGGCAGTTGTGGCCGCAGGCATGGACCGCACCGGTCTCCGGATCGCACTCGGGGTGCGTCGGAACGATCAGCGAGTCCAGCTCGCCGAAGATCGCGAGGCAGGGGCCGGGACGGCCGCTGTCCAGATCGGTGTAAAAGCCGGGGATATTGCCGAATTCCGTGAGCGTGCAGCCCAGCGCTTCATACTGTTCCTTCAGGAAGGCGTGCGTTTTCCATTCGCGGTAGCCGGTCTCGGGATGCTTCCAGATGTGGCGTTCCGCCGCAAGGATGCGGTCTTTTCCTTCTTCAATGGTATTCAGAATAATCGAGCAGTCTTTCATGTTTCCATCCTTTCCCGGGGTCCGGTTTTTCGTCCCGCCGCTTCTCGGCGGCGTGACGGCCGGGTGCTGCAGACAGTATAAACGATATGCGGCAAAAAAGAAACCGGGAAGTTGAAACGGACGGCGCCGTCGGCTATAATAGACCTGTCCAAAAACGGAGGAAGGAGACGGCAGCGTCTATGGAATACACGTATCAGGCGGCAAAGCATCTGGGTGAGCGCTGCTGGAAGGAGAAGACGGCCCGCCGGGAGGATCCGTACCTGCCGGTGCTGGAAGATCTTCTGGCCGGAAAAGGCGCCCTGGCCGAGCAGCCGCTCGGGCTGGAGGAGATCCCCATCGCGCAGATCGCGGGGACGCTCTCCGACGGAAGGCGCCAGGCCTTCGCGGCGAACTTCATGCCGCTGATGGACGAGGCGAGCGAGTTCGCCGCCAAGTACCGGACTCTGATCTCGGCGCATGAGAACGAGGGGATCCGGGACCCGGTCAAAGCCTACGAATACATGCACCGCTACTATATCGCGGAGGGGAACAAGCGCGTCAGCGTGCTGAAGCTTTTCGGCGCGGTCACGGTCCCGGGCGACGTGATCCGGATCCTGCCGCCGCGCTCGGAGGAGCCCGCCGTCCGCGTTTACTATGAATTTCTGCACTTTTACGAGATCGTCCCGGTGAGCTTCCTCGTTTTTTCGAAGCCGGGCGACTACGAGCGCTTTTTAACGCTGACGGGCTGGTCCCGGGAGAAGCTTCCGACGGAAAAGGACCTTCGTCAGCTCCGCTCCGCCTATTTCCGCTTCGAGGCGGCCTTCCGCGCCATGGAAGGGAGCCGTTTCCGGGAGCTGACGGCGTCGGACGCGTTTCTGATCTATCTGGAGATCTTCGGCTGGGAGAAGATGCGGGATTCCCTTCCGGATTCGATCCGGAAAGACCTCGTCCGGATCCGGGACGAATTCGAGCTGCGCACGAGCGGCGAAAGCGTGAAGCTGGTCACGGACGCGGCCGAAGAAAAGCGGCAGAGCCTTTTGGAACGGATCTTCACCCCGGACAGGGTCCTGAAGATCGCCTTCCTGTACGAAGAGACCCCGGAAACGCTAAGCTGGACCTACGGACACGAGCTGGGACGCCGGCACGCCGCCGAAGTCTTCGGGGAGAAGATCGTCACTAAGGTCTATGAGAATACGGACGAGGAAAACGCGTCGGAGAAGATCCGCGAGGCTGTGGAAGACGGCGCCGACGTGATCTTCGCGGCCTCCTCCCGCTTTTTGAACGCCTGCCTGAAGGCCGCCGTGACCTGGCCGGAGGTGAAGATCCTGTGCTGCGCCCTGTACTATCCGCACCGCTATCTGCGCAGCTACTATGCCCGCATCTACGAGGCCAAGTTCGTCTCGGGCGCCGTCGCGGGCGCCATGGCCGGGGCGAGCGATATCGGCTACGTCGCCACCTGTCCCTATCTGGCCAATATCCTGAACCTGAACGCCTTTGCGAACGGCGTGCGGATGACGAACCCCCGGGCGCGGGTGCACGCCGTATGGACGGACGAGATCGGCGCGGATCCGCGCGTGACATTCTGGAACGAGGGCATCAGCATCATTTCGGGGCGGGAGCTGCTCGCCCCGGCCGAGGAGTTCCACCGGGAATTCGGCCTGTACCGCTTTACCGAAGAGCACGAAGTGGAAAATCTGGCGATGACGCTGTGGAACTGGGGCGAGATCTACCGGCGGCTGATCGAAAGCATCCGGAACGGAGGCTGGGAGGACGTCGAAAAGAAGAGCGGGCCCCGCGCGCTGAACTATTTCTGGGGCCTGGATTCCGGCGCGATCGAGCTGCAGATCAGCGAGAGTGTGCCGGAAGGCGTCGCGTATCTGGCGCGGCAGCTGGCGGCGGGCATAAAAAACGGGACGGTCTCGCCGTTTTACGGGACGGAGGCGCCCGGGGCGGACAGAGCGGAGCTTTCCCTGCGGGGACCGGCCGTTCTGAAGGCGTTAAAGGAGAGAGGCTGGCTGCCCGAAAACGCGGTCGGCCACATTCCCGGGGTCGAAGCGCTGCGGCCGCAGGTCCGGCCGCTCGCCTTAACGCAGGGGATCGAAAGTCTGAAAGGAAAGCTGGCGTCTTCGGAGGAAGACGGACGAGCATAAGATATCACCGGGCGGAGGAGAAAAGATGAAGACGCAGATCACGCAAAAAGCCGCGGACGGCAGGGGGAAGAAAAACAAGAAGGGCCTGAAGATCGCATTCGGCATCGTCGGGGGACTGGCGCTGCTTCTGTTCGTGTTCGACCTGATCCCCCCGAAAAAGGTCATGGAAAACAATCCCTTTATCAAGGAACAGGACGCCCTGCCGATGATCGCCGCGCACCGCGGCGGCGGCGTCAGCAACCCGGAAAACACGCTGATGGCCTTCCGGGCGGCGGTGAACGAGTACGGGATCCAGATCTGCGAGACGGATCTGTGGATGACCAGCGACGGCCATCTGGTGTACAGCCATGACTCCTCCATCAACCGCATGGCCTGCCCGGAGGGGGCGGAAAAGGTCGAGATCGCCGAGCATACGCTGGCGGAGCTGCGGACCTACAACATGGGCTGCAATTTCCAGGATCCGGCAGACGGAAGTTATCCCTACCGGGATGCTTCGGAGGCCGAGCAGGAGGCTCTAGGCTTAAAGATCCTGGAGTTCCACGAGCTGCTGGAGGAGTTCTACGACACGAACAAGGACCTGCTCTTCATCGTGGAGATCAAAAACGGCGGGGAGACGGGCTTTCAGGCGGCGAACATCATCGATCAGACGCTGACGGAACGCTTCCCGGACTACAAAAACAACCTGGTCGTCGGGACCTTCCATCCCGAGATCGAGGAGGATTTAAAGAACAACCACCCGACGCTGATGCGCGGCGCCTCGACCTCCGGGGCGGCGAAGTTCATCATCACGCAGATGTTCGGCGTCAACCTCTTCGCCGACGTGGATTTTACATGCCTGCAGATCCCCATGGCCTACACGATCAAAGGGGTCCGGCTGGATCTGACCTGGAAGACCTACATCCAGCGCGCGCACCGGCGGAACATCGCGGTGCAGTTCTGGACCATCAACGACGCGGACGACATGCGTTTTCTGATCGAGCGCGGCGTGGACGCCATCATGACGGACGACCCGCAGCTTTTAAAGCAGGTGCTGGAGGAGTACAAAAAGTAGACAGGAAGGCGAAGTCTCAGAATGATTTCTGCCGTATTATGACCGACATTGGTTTACGGGAGGTGTGTCATGAAACGGAAAACTGCAAAAGATATTTTGGTGGACTCTTTCAGAGAACTGGTCGAAGTAATGCCGGTGGATAAAATATCGGTTCAGGATATTGCAGCTAACTGCGATTATTCTGTTGCGACTTTTTACCGTTACTTTCGGGATAAATATGATCTGATATCCTGGATATATGCGAACTCTTTTCAGGAGATGATAAAAAAATCGCAAACGATGGCATATACCTGGCAGGATTCTTTGCGGGACGGATTACTGTTATGCCAGAAAAACAAAAACAAGATAGCAAACCTGATTCAAAACACACATGGACATGATTCATTCATCAGAACCATGATAAACATCAATGCAGAGGAGCTGAAAAAATATATTTTAAAGAAATCTCATAAGGAAATGATAGAAAAGAGTACCGAACTGTGCATTCGGGGTTATTGTGCGGGAATGGTAACCCTTCTGTGTGAATGGCTTCTCGGTACCATTTCAATATCCTTCGAGGAAATGGAAAAACTGTTTATTTTGGGATTGCCGGAACCAATTAAGATACTGTTCCGTGAGGAATGATACGATTTTTCAAAGGCCTCTCATTATGAGAGGCTTTTTGTTTATTCTAAGTTGTTTTTTTCGACAATGATTTTTAAAATTTAAATGTCATATTACTAATCGGTAAAATATTAAATATGGAAGGAGATTACACCGATGAATAACAGAAGGTTTTGGTATTGTTTGATTGTGACTGCGTTTGTAACAATAGCCATGTTTACCAGTGTTTATGCTGCGGATTTTTCGCACACATTCTTTTTAAGGGGAAACGGGAACAATCAAACGTCCTCGCATCAGATTACAGGAAAAATATGCAGTATGGTTGACAATACATTTTATATGGAAATTGATATGGGAACGACAAATAGATATATTGTTGTTTCAATGGCGTATATGGTTCCCGCTTGGTGGGGAGGATATAGACTGGCAGACAGTGTTAATATCATAAATAATGAATATTGGGGAAATCCTGGTTATTATGGAGATGCTACAGTTTCCCGTCAGATGAATAATATTGCATTTGTATGGGCGTCCTATGGTACAGGAGATCAAGGGTATATTTCGCTTATAGCATCTGGAGCAAACAGTGCGTATGCGTTTAGAATTTACAATGCGGAGTTTAATTTTTCTAATTACTGATAAGTATAGAGTTGGTTATAGTACAATATAATGTTAATTTGCGGGAGCAGGAAAAGGATGGAAAGAAAAACTATGAGAGTAAGAACGATAGCATATTCTTTTATTGTAACACTGTTTGTTTTAACTACATTTTTAATAAGTGTGCATGCAGCTGATATTACACATACTTATGAAGTACGTGGAGCGGGAAGCGATCAGAGTTCTTCCGAATATGTAACAGGTAAAATTTGTCGAATGGTCAATAATACTTTTTATATGATTATTGACCCAGGGACATCTAATAGATATATTGACGCCTCTTTGTCTTATTTGACACAAGGATTTCTTGGGATATATGTAGTTAGAGACTCCTTCACTATAATAAACCATGTAATGTGGGGAAATCCATCTAATACAGATACGGCTACAGTAACTTATCAAATTAATAACAAAGCGTTTACCTGGGTGGATTATAGCAATAATGCTCAGTGCCGCATTAGACTAACAACATCTGGAGCGAATTCTTCATACTGTTTCCATATTTATAACGCAGAATTTAATTTTGCGAACTATAAATAATACATTTTTAATGGGGCAGACATGGCTGTTTACCCCATTTTTATATCTTTGAGGGGATAACATTATGGTTTTAATGGAACCCATTCTCTATATTATTATAGCTGTAATCACATATGGAATCTGGATCTGGAAAAAGAAACCGCTTAGGGCTATTTCCTATTTGGGAAGAATTGTTTTCCTTACAGGGTGTGTTATTTTATTGACCTACTATCTGTTGCCGCTGCCACTAGATTCTGTTGCTTTCAGGCTTTTCATGGATCCGTTACTGCCTCTAAACGAAGCAATCAAAATCAATCCTGTCGCGCAGGTTTTAGAAGACAAGCGCCATCTTGACTATTATTTTGCCAATCTTTTTTCTCTGTTTGGCGGGGCTGCGCTTTGTGGTTTTTCAGTGGATCTGTTGTTTGACAAAACTCTGTCTGTGCGGAAACACTTACAGCTTTCTTTTTTGATTCCTGCCGGGTTTTTCGTTTTTCATGCGGCTTTTCGGTTGCTTACCGGTTATAAGTGGAAAATTGCGGACAGCGGTCAAATCCTTTGGTTTATGCTTTTTTATTTTCTTGGATATGGAGTCTGTCTGTTGGCAGAAAAAGTGAGAAAAGGCGATTCATAAAAAGAAAACGATTCTTAAATCGCCTTCGCAGTTATGAAAAGCTTAAGATTCCATTAAAATTGAATTAAGATTGCGTGCCGGGTATTCCAAAAATCTCCGAAACGCACTAAGATTTCTTTGAATGAATTCTGTCGTTAAGCGATGGAAATGCGTATCTGATACACGCGAAAGGAAGAAGGAACATCCGATGAAAACAGCGGTTCTGATTCTGGGGGATCTGCGTTCTCTTTTAAAGCGTGAAAAAGCAAGCCTGCTTGTGATCCTTCTATCCCTCGGACTATCGGTCGGGGTCTCCCTATCCATGCTCAGTTTCTTTTCCTCCAATGCGAGCGTTTTTCGGGACCTGCAGATCGCAAAGGCGACATACCGGCTCTATTTCTCTGAGGCTTCTGCCGATAAGACGCCGATAGAGGTGTTCGATCAATTCTTCCTGAGCAAGGACAGTCCCGCTGTCCGGGATGCTTATTATGCCGTGACCTTTTCAACGTATTCTCCCGACGCCTCTTCTGTGACGGTCACATACGGGCCGGTCGACAAGCAGGCTCCCCCTCCGCCGACTCCGAAGATCATCTCCTGGCGTGCGGCTTTTCCGGATGAACGCCTGTCGCCGCTGTTTGAAGCGAGAAGAGAAAGAACCATGTTGGAAGGCCGCTGGTTTGAAGAGGAAGAAGTAAAGAGCGGTGCTGCCGTCGCGGTGGTAGGCAGAGATGATTTTCCGGACGCAAAAGTCGGAGACAGTATTAAAATTCTGGACAGCGAGGTGCGGATAATCGGCGTTCGGCAGGAGCATAATGCGCTGCCATATCTCCTGATGAAGACGCTTTCCGGGAAAACGGCCGGCTTTATTCCGGACAATGTTGTCTGTGTTTTTTATAAACCGCTTTCCGCGGAACAGCTGGACGGCCTGGCCCGCGCCGGGGTTACTGCAGACTGCATGTTTGATATCAGAAAAAGCGGTTACTTTATTGAAATTGCCGTTATGTTAGGCATAAGCGGCGGCATTTTCCTCCTGACGGTCCTGAACGCGTTAAATCTTTTTAAGCATCTGATCTCCGAAGCGCGCTACCGCTTTATGGTCCTGAAGGTGTGCGGGGCGGGTGAAAAGACCGTTTTCTGGGGACTGTATCTAGCGCCGCTTCTGATCAGCGCCGTCAGCAGCATGTGCGGGATCCTGCTGTTCCGTCTGCTGCTGGAGCCGCTGATCATGGAACGCTTTCAATACGCGGAGCTTCCTGTGTGGCAGCTGGCAGTGACTTTCTGCAGCGTTCTGCTGCTGTGTTTTCTGGCTCTTCTGCCGACCGTGCGCCGCATGACGAACGCGCAGCCGGCGGAAACGGCGCTGTGGAGGTGAAACGATGAAGTTTCTGCAATTGGTTCGCGGCGCTTTTTCCAGCGACTTTCCCAAACGGATTCTGATCGCAATGGAGCTGATCGTCGGGCTGGTCCTTCTGTATCTCTGTGCGGATATGTTGGAAAAATACCGGGAGATAGACCGCTACATGGAACGATACGCAGATATGGCGGCTGTGGATCCGAAAAAGCCGGATCAGATCGAGTATGCGAAGGAACACGGCACCGTGTTTGCACCGACAGTCAAGCTGACCGGAGAAAACGGAATGGGAGAACAGCAGTATTTCGGAGAGATCAATGAACTTGCCTGTTATAAAGCCGTCCCGATAGCCTTGGCAGAGGGGACCTGGTTTGAGGCGGAAGCGCATGACTGTCAGTATATCGCCGTTATTCCCTATTCCCTGCGCAGGACGTACCCCTGCGGAGAGATCTGCGAACTTTACTTCCGGGAGACCGGCAGAATCAGCGCGTATATCTGCGGGGTTCTTGCTTTAGACCTGACTTTCGGCAATACCGGACACGTGTACTTTGACAGTACGAACTGTATTGTCCTGCTTTGTCCTGCAGAAAAAAATGCGGACTATACCAAACGCCTGCTGGCGAGCCATCTTTACGTAAAATTAAATGAGATCGATACGGAGGCCCTGCGGATACTGGATATCGATTCGGTCGCGCTGATCAAAGACGGGATCCATGAAGGAAACCGCGATTCTATGGCGGCGCCGCTTTTTTTAAGCGTTACGCTTCTGGTTCTGTTCAGCACCGCGCTGCTGGGAGAATACTTCCTGACAGGCAAAGAAAACGAGAAAGCCTATGCCATCCGTTATCTGTGCGGAGCCGGCGTTGGGAAGGCGGTGCTGATACAGGCCTGTGTGAATACGGTCGAGATCGTCATTCCCTATCTGATATCCCTGGTAGTGGCTCTGACATTGAAGATCCGGCTGTATCAGCACAGTACGCTCTGGCCGCTTCTGGGTCTGATCGCAGGAAGCATACTGCTTTCTCTGGTGCAGCTGACCTTGCTCAGCCGGAAAAGTCCGGCGCAGATCATCGGGAGGAGGTTCCGGCAATGAGTCTGATCGCGTTAAGGCAAACAGAAAAATATTACAACAAAGGAAAAGAGACGCAGGTCCACGCACTGAGGGAGGTCTTTCTGGAAATAGAGCGAGGAGAAATGGTTGCGGTGATGGGCGTTTCCGGCTCCGGCAAATCTACTTTACTGCACGTATTAGGTCTGCTGGACAGCTTTGACGGAGGGCAGTACGTCTTTGACGGCACAGACGTCTCAGCGCTTCAACCGAATCAGCTGGCGCTGCTGCGGAACGAGAAGATCGGCTTTGTGATGCAGAATTTCGGCCTGATCCTGCACCAGACGGCGCTGCAGAACGTGTCTCTGCCGCTGCTTTTGAACAAACACACGAAATACGTGCAGGTATCTCCTCGCGCCCTGAAGCTGCTTGAGGAACTGGGCATCGGCGAAAAGGCGGCGGTCCCGGTCGATCAGCTTTCCGGAGGACAGCAGCAGCGCGTTGCCATCGCCCGGGCGATCGCCAACGAACCGCTGCTTCTGCTGGCTGACGAGCCGACCGGCGCGCTGGATTCCGGGACGGCCGAGGAAGTCATGCAGATCTTTCACCGGCTGAACGAAGAAAAGGGGATGACGGTCATCCTGGCTACGCACGATCCGAAGGTCGCGGCTGAATGTTCACGGATCGTTTATATATCCGATGGGATCATTCAAGGCCGGAGGGACTGAGGCGTTCTTCGATATCCCGTGCCTAAACGGCAGGACTGTTTTCATCCGCCCTCACCGGGCGGATTTTTCTTTGCAAAAAGAGCGAAGAATCTCTTGCGAAGAGCCTGCGGCTGCGCTATAATGGCACAAAATTTAATAAAAGACCGTATGAAACGGCCGGAATGGAAAGACCGGCCGCGGACGGATTTCTGGAGAACTCCTTAAATGGGGTGCCGAAGGTGCAAGTCGGAAGACGAATCTCTCAGGCAAAAGGACAGAAAGACGGCTTCCGTACGAAGCCGGTCAGAAGCCACAGTTGTATGAAGAAGAGGGAACTGCCGATGGGCGGCTCCCTCTTCTTTATGGATCCGGGACGGTCGGAAGGAGCAGTATGGCAATCTTTAATTTCATCGCGGGCGAACTGAACGATTTCATCTGGGGCTGGTTCGGCATTGCGATCCTCCTCGGCACGGGCATCCTGATGACGGTGCTCACGAAGTTTTTCCAGATCACACACTTCGGACACTGGATGGGAAAGACCGTCGGCAGCATCTTCAACAAGAAGATTTCTTCGCACACAGAAGAAAAAGGCACGATCTCGCAGTTTCAGGCGCTCTGCACGGCGCTGGCGGCTACCGTCGGCACCGGAAATATTGCCGGCGTAGCCGGCGCCATTGCGGTCGGCGGGCCCGGTGCGGTCTTCTGGATGTGGCTGTCCGCCTTTTTCGGCATGATGACGAACTACTCAGAAAACGTTCTCGGCATCTTTTTCCGCCGGCGGGATAAAAACGGCGACTGGGCCGGCGGCGCCATGTACTACCTGCACGACGGGCTGGGCGCCAAAAAAGGCATGAAGAATGTCGGCCGCGTGCTGGCGATCCTCTTCGCCTGCTTTGCGGTGCTGGCCTCCTTCGGTATCGGTAACTTGGCGCAGGCCAATACCATCGCCGGCAATATGCAGGCAGCCTTCCGCATTCCCCGCTGGGTCACCGGTGCGGTGCTGCTGATCCTGGCGGCGCTGGTCATCATCGGCGGTATCAAGCGCATCGCGGCCGTTACCGAAAAACTGGTTCCGTTCATGTCGATCGTCTATATTATAGGGGCGCTGGTCATCCTGTTCACGCATCTGGATCTTTTGGGCGCGATTTTCGGCGCCATCTTTAAATTTGCCTTTACCGCGCGGGCTGCGGCCGGCGGTGCCGTCGGAGCGGCCATCAAGATGGGCTTCAAGCGCGGTATTTTTTCCAATGAGGCCGGTCTCGGCTCCTCGGTCATGGTCCATTCCGCTTCCAACGTCAAAGAACCGGTCCGACAAGGGCTTTGGGGTATCTTCGAGGTCTTCTTCGATACCATCATTATCTGCACGATGACCGCGATTGTGGTGCTTTCCTCCGGCGTCATTGATCTTTCGAGCGGCAGCGTCGTTACCGCCTTTGCGGAGATGGATAAAAACACGCTGGTCGCGCAGGCCTTCACAAACAATTTCGGCGCTTTCGGCGGCATGTTCGTCGCCGTCGCCGTCCTGCTTTTCGCTTTTTCCACCATCCTCGGCTGGAGCCTGTACGGGACGCGCAGCTGGATCTATCTGTTCGGTGAGAAGAGCGCGATTCTCTACAAAGCGGTCTTTGTGGGCATCATTTTTGTCAGCAGCATCCTGACAAACGTGGATCTGCCGTGGAATATTTCCGATACCTTCAACGGCCTGATGATGGTGCCGAACCTGATCGGCGTGGTGGCGCTTTCACCGCTTGTCGTGAAGATCACAAAAAACTATGTGGACCGGACCTTTAAGAATTCGAAGGAGACGCCAATGTATTCGGCTTTCCCGGATCTTCAGGCGGCTGCGGAAAAATCGAAGGAAGAAACGGACTGAAAGCGGCCGTTTTGTGCTATACTGTCTGCAGAAAACACGGCAGGAAAGGAAAATGCCATGAACGAAGCAGCAGCTTACCGTATTAAGCATATCGGCATCCGCACGGACAGTCCGGAGGAGGCGGCGCAGCTGGCCGCCCTGCTTTCGGCCCTGTTTGATCTGGGCGGGACCCACGAAACACCTGTTGCCTGCTGGGCCGGCAGCCTGTTTGAGGTGATGACCAGCGACCGACGCGGTGCCCGCGGGCACGTAGCCATGCAGACGGACGACGTCGAAGCCGCCATGGAGGTCCTGAAAAAGAAAGGCGTCACCTTTGACGAGAGCTCCGTCCGGCGCGACGAAAACGGACGCATCATCTTCGTGTATCTGGAAAAGGAGCTGGCCGGCTTCCAGTTCCATCTGACAACGTAAACGAAAAGGGAAAGGAATCCTTTTTTCATGACATACCAGGGTTTGAACACGGAGGAAGTCCGTGCGCTTGCGGCGCAGGGAAAGACGAACCGCCTGCCGGAAAAAGCCGGCATGACGGTGCCCGGCATCATTGCGTCGCACGTTTTTACCTATTTCAACGCCATCTTTGCGCTGCTGGCGCTGCTGCTGATCCTCACGGGCTCCTTCCGGAGCCTGACCTTCCTGCCGGTCGTCATCGCGAACACGCTGATCGGCATCATCCAGCAGCTGCGCTCCAAAAAGGTGCTGGATGAGCTGGCGCTGCTGGACGTTTCGGAGTATCTCTGTCTGCGGGACGGCGCAGAAGTCAAGGTCCCGTCCGACCAGCTGGTCCTGGGGGACGTCATCCGCCTGTCGATCGGCCAGCAGATCCCCGCGGACGCGGTGGTCCTGGACGGAGAGGCGGGCGTCAACGAATCGCTCCTGACCGGCGAAGAGGACGAGGTGGAGAAAAAAGCGGGCAGCGAGCTGAAATCCGGCAGCTTCCTCACGGCCGGCACGGTGACGGCGCGCCTGACGCGGGTCGGCGCGGAGTCCTACGCCGCCCAGCTGACGGCGAAGGCCAAGGAGATCAAGGACAGGACCTCGGAGATGATCCGGGATATCGAGACCGTCATCCGGGTGGCCGGCATCGCCATCATCCCGGTGGGCGGCCTGCTTTTGTGGCAGGCGGTGGCCGTCAATCACCTCGGCTGGAAGGAAGGCATCAATTCGATGGTCGGCGCGGTCATCGGCATGATCCCGGAAGGCATGTACCTTCTGATGACCATGGCCCTGGCTTTAAGCGCCATGCGGCTGGCACGGGAAAAGGTGCTGCTGCACGATATGAGGAGCATAGAGACCCTGGCGCGGGTGGACGTTCTGTGCCTGGACAAGACCGGGACCATCACGAGCCCGGAGATGAACGTGAGCGAGACCTTCCTGCCGGCGCAGAAGAGCGATCCGCTCTCGCCGGAGCCGGCGGCGGTGGAAGCGGTGACGGACCTGACCGCGAAGGAGCAGGCCGAAGCGCTGCTTTCTTCCTATATCCGCACGATGACGGACAGCAACATCACGATGGAAGCGCTGCGCGCGTACTTCCCGGCGCGGGAGCCTTTTGAAGACGCGGCCGTGCAGCCGTTTAACTCCCGCAAAAAGTATTCGCAGATCGATCTTGCGGAGACCTCCTACCGCCTGGGTGCGCCGGAATACCTGCTTTCCCCGGAACAGCTTGAGGAGAACCGGGAGAATATCGAGCGCCGGGCGGCGGCGGGACAGCGGGTGATGGCTTTTACGGGCGGACGGGAGCCGGATTCCCGGCCGCTGCTCTTCGTGGTGCTGCAGAACCGGATCCGCGAGAACGCGAAGGAGACCTTCGCGGGCTTTGCCGCGCAGGGCGTCACCGTGAAGGTCATCTCCGGCGACAATCCCATGACGGTCTCGCGCGTGGCGGCGGAGGCGGACATTGCGAATGCGGACCGCTACGTGGACGCCACGACGCTGGATACGGAAGAAAAACTGAAGGAAGCGGCGCTGAAATACACCGTTTTCGGGCGCGTGAGCCCGGAGCAGAAAAAAGGCCTGATCCTTGCCATGAAGGAAAAGGGCCTGAAGGTCGCCATGTCCGGCGACGGCGTGAACGATATCCTGGCCATGAAGGAGGCCGACTGCTCCGTGGCCATGGGCGGCGGGAGCGACGCGGCCCGGCAGGCCGCGCAGGTGGTCCTGCTGGATTCGGACTTCTCGCACATGCGGCAGATCGTCTCCGAGGGGCGGCGCGACATCAACAACATCACCCGTTCCGCTACGCTTTTCCTCTATAAAAATATCTTCTCCCTGCTGACGGCGCTGTTCGCGATCCTGCTGACGATCGCCTATCCGCTGCGGCCGGCGCAGGTCAGTCTGATCTCGGGCTTCAACATCGGCATCCCGGCCTTCCTGCTGGCGCTGGAGCCCAACGAAAGAAAGCAGCAGGGGCACTTTATCCAGAATACCCTGCTGCGTTCGCTCCCGGCGGCGCTGTCCGCGTTTTTCGTCATCAATGCGGTGGCGTTCTTTTCGGACCGCCTTGCTGCGATCCCCAGGGAAGAGGTCGGCACGGCCTGCACGTATCTGCTGGCGATGGCCGGATTCTTTATTCTGTTTTCCATCTCCCGGCCGTTAAATAAATACCGGGTGGCCGTGATCGTGCTGAGCATGGCGGGCTTTTTCCTCTGCACCGTGGTGCTGAACGATCTGTTCGAGCTGGTGCGGGTGTCCGGCCGTACGCTGCTTAAATGCCTGGAGCTGGCGGCCTCGGAATATCTGCTGATGAAGGGGCTGACGCTGGTCATGGGTAAGAAGATCCTGAAGCAGGACCGCACGTCCTCGCCCGCGTAGGAGGCAGGAGGCGGCGAATCAAAGGATCAGCGCCAGCACCAGGCAGACGGCGGCGAGGAAGATATCGGTGAGCAGGACGCAGACGTCCTGCTCTTCCTTGTCCAGGTCGTCGAACTTCACGATGTCGTCGTCGATATGGTCCGCGATATCGCCGGTGAGGAAGGCGGGATCCTTCCTTTTAAAGCGGGGCAGCTTGAACTGCGGGATGGCCATGCCGTCCAGCCGGAGCCAGGCGATCACGGCGCCCAAAAGGAACAGGATGGTAAAGAGAAACGCCAGATTGGAACGCCGGGTCAGGGGCCAGGACGCGGGCGCGAAAAAGCGGAAGAGCTCGGCTGCAAACAGGGCCAGCACGGCGCGCGTAAATACCTTATAGATCAGCGGGCGGATCATATCCCGGGTAAAATGCTTTTTCAGCCAACGGATCATAGCGTCTCCCTCCGGATGAGTCTGGGAGAATTATATCACGTCCGCCCCGTCCCGGCAAGGCGGGCCGCATGTTTAATCTGCATTTATTCATTTGCCGCGTTCTTTTATTCCTTTTTTTCTCTTGACAACTACAGATCTCTTTGCTATGATAAAGCCCAATATGGCGATGTTCCCGCAGGAACAGCCATAAATGATTATCTGTAAGGAGGATGATTATGAAGAAACTGTTAGCGCTGCTGCTGACTGTCGCGATGGTTCTCTCCCTGGCAGCCTGCGGCCCGAACACGGACCAGACGACTCAGGCCCCGGCCCAGACCACCCAGGCGCCCGACCAGACGAAGGCCCCCGACCAGCCTACTCAGGCTCCCGATCAGCCTACTCAGGCTCCCGATCAGCCCACGACGGCTCCCGAACCCGAAGGTAAGAAGACCCTGAACACCTATGAGACCAAGGCCCGTGAGCTGGAAACCTGGAACGTCCATTATTCACAGGCTGCAGCCGACCTGAACGTGCTGTGCAACCTGTTCGACGGCCTGCTGACCAACGACAACCACGGCAACCTGAAGCTGAACGCTGCGAAGAGCTATGAGACTCCCGACGGCGGCAAGACCTGGATCTTCACGCTGAACGAAGGCATGACCTGGTTCAACAAGGACGGCGAGAAGCAGGCTGATGTGGTAGCTTCCGACTGGGCTACCGGCCTGGAATGGGTCCTGAACTATGCCAAGAACGATTCCTACAACGTTTCCATGCCTGCCGAGATGATCGTCGGTGCCAACGACTACTATGAGTACACCAAGGCCCTGACCGAATCCGACGGCGCGGAAGCCGCGAAGGCTCTGACTGCCGAAGACGGCAGCAAGTTCGCCGAGATGGTCGGCATTGCCGTTGATGATGCCGCCGGCACCATTACCTACACGCTGATCGACCAGCTGCCTTACTTCCCGTCCGTGGCGACCTACAACTGCCTGTACCCTCTGTCTGCCGAGCTGATCGAGGAACTGGGCGTTGACGGTTACCGTGACGTCACCTGGGAGAATATGTGGTACAGTGGTGCCTACACCGTCACCTACTTCGTATCCCAGAACCAGAAAGTGCTCACCAAGAGCCCGAACTACTGGAACGATGCCAACTGCAGCCGCTTCGACACCGTCACCATCAAGATGGTCGAATCCGCTTCCGTGGCCTTCCAGCTGTTCAAGAACGGCGAACTGGATCACGTCTCCCTGGACCAGGCGACCCTGCAGGGCATCTACAATGGAACCAGCGACGGCGATCTGAAGCAGTACCTGGTTGAGTCCCGTCCCACCAAGTATTCCTACCAGATCCACCTGGTATATGCGAAGAACCTGGAAGACGGCACGACCCCGGATACCAACTGGAACACCGCTATTGCCAACGAGAACTTCCGCAAGAGCCTGTACTACGGTCTGGATCTGACCAACTACTTCGCCCGCACCAACGCCATCAACCCGCTGAGCTGCCAGAACTTTGCCTACACCGGCAACGGCGTGGCCTTCACCTCTGACGGCACCGACTACACCAAGCTGGTTCTGAAGGAACTGGGCATGGAGTATGACTACACCAAGTACACCCGCGTGAACGCCGAAGCGGCGGCTCAGTACAAGGCCAAGGCCATGGAAGAGCTGACTGCCAAGGGCGTCACCTTCCCGGTCACCGTTGACTACTACATCTCCGGCTCCTCCGATGTTGCCGCTCAGACCGCCAAGGTTCTGGAGAACATCTTTGCCGAGTGCCTGGGCAGCGACTACGTCGTGCTCAAGACCAACACCTACGTTTCCTCCCTTGCCAACGAAGTCCGCAAGCCTCGCAAGGCTTCCATCTTCATCAACGGCTGGGGCGCCGACTTTGCTGACCCGATCAACTTCCTCGGCCAGGAGACCTATGATGATCCTCAGGCTTACTACTCCAACGCGTACAGCCTGTGCAACGAGAACGACGATCCTGATCTGATCGCCGCTTACAAGGAGTTCACCGACCTGGTCGTCGCCGCCAAGGCCATCACCAACGACATGGATGCCCGCTACGCCGCCTTCGCGAAGGCCGAAGCCTGCATGCTGAACCATGCGCTGGTAATCCCTTGCTCCTACGAGGTAGGCTGGGAGCTGACCAAGGTCAACAACTACACCAAGGTGTACAGCATGTACGGCATGCAGGCGTACCGCTACGTGGATTGGGAAGTCTCCGAGACTCCTTACACCACCGAGCAGATGGAAGCCAACGCTGCCAAGTACAACGCCGAATAAAACCTTGATTCCGGTAAAGGCCGGGCAAGACTGATTCGGGTCGTACTTCACAATTCGAATCAGATCGGAACAACGCTTCCGGGGCCGCCCCTATGGACTGCCCCGGAAGTTTGCTTTTCAGAATACCGGGAGGGAAATCCCGAAAAAAGCTGCGGAGTGCGCTGCGCGGTTTTTTCCGGGATTTCACAGACAGACCCGTGTCAGAATCTTGAGAAAAAGGAGGATGGCCCATGATAAAATACATCATAAAACGGCTGCTGCAGTCAGTGATCGTGATCCTGCTGGTCGTCTGCGTGGTGTTTTTCTTACTGCGGCTCATGCCAAGCGACTATTTCTTTACCGAAGATGAATTGATCAAATTCACCGAGACCCAAAAGTACGCCAAGCTGGAGCGTCTGGGACTGATGGAGATCTGTCCCGACTGCGGAGGCAAAGGCCTGGTGAACGAAGAGGCCTGCCATACCTGCCGCGAAAATGACGTGGCGGTGAAGGGAACCGGCTACGTAAACCGGTCCATTTTAGCCCAGCTGGGCGATTTCTTCCGGGATATGCTGC
The DNA here is from genome assembly GCA_016290595.1 of Lachnospiraceae bacterium. Classification (GTDB taxonomy): domain Bacteria; phylum Bacillota; class Clostridia; order Lachnospirales; family Lachnospiraceae; genus UBA6987. The sequence continues at coordinate 18,206 of JAEEUR010000032.1, forward strand.
AGGTGCGGGTGTTCAACGCCAAGGGCAAGGAAGTGAAATCCATCGAGCCAAAGTCCCTGATCGACTACCTGACCGAAAAGAACAAGACCGGGGAGGAGCCCTTCGGCAAGCTGAAGGAAGGCTATTACACGAAGGTGATGTTCAACCTGGGCAAGAGCATCCGCCTGGAGAAGAACCAGTACGTCACCGACGTGATTGCCTCCAAGATGACCGTTTCTATGGAGATCGGCCTGCTTTCGCTTGCCTTCTCACTGGTGGTTGGCGTCGTTCTTGGCGTTCTGCAGGCCGTATACAAGGACAAGCTGTTCGACCACATCGGCATGGGCTTTACGGTCGTCGTGCAAGCGCTGCCAAAACTCGTTATGTACACGATCATCATGATCGTCGGCGCGTCGCTGCTGGGCCTTCCCCTGCGCTACGACGCAACCGCTGCGAAGCCGTGGCTTACCAAGGTGCTGCCCGTCATCTGCCTGTCCATCGGCTCCATCGCCGGTTACATGCTCTGGACACGCCGCTACATGGTGGACGAGCTGAACAAGGATTACATCCGTCTGGCGAAGCTGAAGGGCCTCAGCGACCGGAAAGTGATGTTCCGCCACGTCTTAAAGAACGCCTTCGTGCCGCTTGCGCAGTATCTGCCGTATTCCGTTTTGCTCACGGTCGGCGGTTCCCTTCTGGTGGAGCGCTTCTTCGCCGTGCCCGGCATGGGTCCCGAACTGACCACGGCTATCAGCCGCTATGACCTGAACCTGGTCCAGGGCATCGTGATGCTGTATGCGACCATGGGTATTTTCGGCGTGTTCCTGGGCGACCTGCTCATGACGATAATCGATCCGAGGATCAAACTGATCGGAAAGGGGGATGCGCGTTAATGGATAAACAGGAACGTAACAAGACCGTCCAGGAGGCGGAAGCGCCCGTTGTCAACATGACGGTCGACAAAGACAAGGTCGACACCGATCCCACGAGAGAACGGCCGAGGGGCCGCGAATATCCCAAGTCCCGCAGCCAGATGCCGGAAGAGCAGCTTTTTGCCTTTGCGGAATACAACGCGCAGGAAGCGGAGAAGATCGGCTATTCAAATTATTCCTACTGGAAGAGCGTATGGGCGAACTTCCTGAAAAATAAGCTCGCCGTGATACTGGGCATCTCCTTCCTCCTCATGTTTGTTTTTACTTTCATCGCCAGCGCGATCGGAAAGTACGACATCTACATGGCGCCCGATCCGATCAACCGCATGTACATCACGCCGAACGCCGAGTTCTGGTTCGGCACCAACGCCATCGGTCAGGACTACTGGGCCCAGGTGTGGTACGCCACCCGCGCCTCGATCCTGCTGGCCGTGCTGGTCTCCATCGGCCAGATCACCCTGGGCGTGATCATCGGCCTCGTGTGGGGGTATGTCCGCAAGCTTGACCGTTTCTTCACGGAACTGTACAACCTGATCGACAACGTGCCGACCATCATTTACATGACCCTGATCGCGCTGATGGTGGGCAAGACCATGCTGACCATGGGGGTTGCCATGATCGCCTTCGGCTGGCTGGCCACCGCCCGGAACGTCAGAAACCTGGTCTTTATGTACCGCGACCGCGAATATAACCTCGCTTCGCGCTGTCTGGGCACGAAGCTGGGACGCATCCTGTCCCGGAACATCTTCCCGTATCTGGTCAGCGTGATCATCCTTCGTCTGGCATTGGCTATTCCCCTGACCATCGCGTACGAGGTCACCCTTACCTACCTGGGACTGATGGATATCATGGTCCCCTCGCTCGGCAACCTGCTGTCCGCGGCCAGCGCGGTTTTCCCGCGTGCGGCTTACACGCTGTGGTTCCCGGCGGCCATCGTGTCCTTCATCTCCATCACCTTCTACCTGGTGGGCAACGCGTTCTCCGACGCGTGTGACCCCCGGAACCATGTGTAAAGGAGGGCGCGTAAAATGAGTGAAGCATTAAATAAGCAGAACACCGTTGATTTCGACGAACGCGCCAAAAAGATCCTGGCACAGGAGCCGCTCCTTTCCGCCCGCGACGTGGAGGTGACCTTCTCCCTGCGCGGCAAATCGCTGACCGCCATCCGGCGCACCTCTCTGGATCTGTACGAGGGCGAGACCCTGGCCATCGTGGGTGAATCCGGCTCCGGCAAGAGCGTGTTCACCAAGTGCTTCGTGGGCATGCTGGACAAAAACGGCAAGATCACCAACGGCTCCATCATGTATCAGGGCGAGGACCTGACTCAGTTCAGCGAGAAGGACTGGCTGCGCATCCGCGGCAAGAAGATCGCCATGGTCACCCAGGACCCCATGACCAGCCTGAACCCCTTAAAGACCATCGGCTTCCAGATCCAGGAAAGCGTGGAGCTGCATCAGGGCTTAAAGGGCAAGGCTGCGAAGGAGGAAGTGTACCGCATCCTGAGCGCGGTCGGCATTCCGGATCCGAAACGCCGCTACAAGCAGTATCCGCATGAGTTTTCCGGCGGCATGCGCCAGCGCGTGGTCATCGCCATCGCCGTAGCCTGCCGTCCCCAGATCCTGATCTGCGACGAGCCGACCACCGCTCTGGACGTGACCATCCAGGCCCAGATCCTGGACCTGATCCGCACGCTGCAGAAAGAACAGAACATGACCATCATCTACATCACCCACGACCTGGGTGTGGTGGCCAACGTGGCCGACCGGGTAGCGGTCATGTACGGCGGGCAGATCATCGAGATCGGCATGGCCAACGAAGTGTTCTTCAATCCGCAGCATCCTTACACCTGGGCGCTTCTGTCGGCGCTGCCGCAGCTGGGCGTCAAGGGCGAAAAGCTGCCGGCCATCGACGGCACGCCGCCCAACCTGTTCAACAAGATCCAGGGCGACGCCTTCGCGCCGCGCAACAAGCACGCCCTGAACATCGACTTCCTGGAAGAGCCTCCCGTTTACGAGGTGACGGGTACGCATACCGTTAAATCCTGGCTCCGCGACAACCGCGCGCCCAAGGTGGAGCAGCCCGATTCCATCGAGCGTCTCTCCCGGATGAACCTGACCGGCAAAGGCACCGATCCGAACGCGTATCACCCGCATCTGGATCCGAACCGGGAGACGCTGATCGAGGTCAAAAACATGCAGGTCACCTTCGGTACGGGCCGCAAGAAATTCGTGGCCGTGAACGACGTGAACTTCGAGATCTATAAGGGTGAGACCTTCGCGCTCGTTGGCGAAAGCGGCAGCGGCAAGACCACCATCGGCCGGGCCATCGTCCGCATCAACCCCATCACCAGCGGCGAGGTGCTCTTTAAGGGCGAGCGGATCAGCGGAAAGATCAGCAAGGAAACGGACACCAAGGTGATCCGTTCCATGCAGATGATCTTCCAGGATCCCATGGCCTCCCTGAACGAGCGCGCCAAGGTGGACTATATCGTGTCGGAAGGCCTGTACAACTATCATCTGTACAGGGATGAGCACGACAGGCAGGACAAGGTCCAGCAAGCGCTGCAGGAAGTGGGCCTTCTGCCCGAGTTCTCCAGCCGCTTCCCTCACGAGTTCTCCGGCGGCCAGCGTCAGCGTATCGGCATTGCCCGAAGCCTGATCATGGAGCCGCAGTTCATCGTGGCGGACGAGCCGATCTCTGCGCTGGACGTTTCCATCCGGGCCCAGGTCCTGAATCTGCTGAACGACATGAAGAAGAGCCGCGGACTGACCTACCTGTTCATTGCGCACGACTTAAGCGTGGTCCGCTTTATTTCGGACCGCATCGCCGTCATTCACAAGGGACGCATCGTGGAGCTGGCGGAGGCGGAAGAGCTGTTCGCGCATCCGCTGCATCCTTACACCAAGGCGCTGCTGTCCGCGGTGCCCAATCCGAACCCTTACGTGGAGCGGGCCAAGAAGCTGGTGGTGTACGATCCTTCCATCCATCACTATGAGAAGGACGGCCCCAAGTGGGTGGAGATCCTGCCCGATCATTTCGTCTACGGCAACACCGAAGAAATGGAC
>JAEEUR010000033.1 GCA_016290595.1 Lachnospiraceae bacterium
GAGTACTTGAGCTCCGCGCCGAAGTACACCCGTCTGTACCATGCCTTCGGCTGGGAGGAGCCCGTTTACGTGCACTGCCCGCTGATCACGGACGAGCATAAGAAAAAGCTCAGCAAGCGCAGCGGCCATTCCTCCTATGAGGATCTGGTGGAGCAGGGCTTCGTGGACGAGGCGATCGTAAACTACGTGGCGCTTTTGGGCTGGAGCCCGGAGGACAACAACGAGATCTTCAGCCTTCAGGAACTGGTCGAGAAATTCGACTACCGCAAGATCAACAAGTCCCCGGCCGTCTTCGATATGATGAAGCTTCGCTGGCTCAACAGCGAGTACATCAAGAAGCTGGAGCCGGCGCGTTACTACGAGCGGGCCCTTCCCGAGGTGAAGAAGGTCATCACGAAGCCGCTGGATCTGGAGAAGATCGCGGACCTGATGAAGACCCGCATCGAGGTCTTCCCGGACATCTGCGAGCCGATCCGCTTCTTCGAGGAACTGCCGGATTACGATACGGCGATCTACACCCACAAGAAGATGAAGACGGACAGTACCGTTTCCCTGACGGTTTTAAAGGAACTGCTGCCGCTTTTAGAGGCGCAGGAAGACTACTCGCTGGAGGGCTTAAAGGCGATGCTCGGCGGCTTCATCGAGCAGTCCGGCCGCAAGACGGGGCAGGTGCTCTGGCCGCTTCGGATCGCGGTCTCGGGCCTTCAGTCCACGCCCGGCGGCGCCTACGAGATCATGGAGATCTTAGGGAAGGACGAGTCCTTACGGCGCATCCGTCTCGGCATCGAAAAGCTGGAGAACGAATAAAACAGGAAGGCTGCTTCGACAGGCTCAGCAGCCGGAAACAAAAAACATGAAATACAATTCGGAACAGCAGGCAGCCGTCCTGCATCAAGACGGGCCGGCCCTCGTACTGGCCGGCCCCGGTTCCGGAAAAACAGCGGTGATCACAGGCCGTGTTCAGGCTCTCATTTCACAGTATCACATTCCCCCTTCTCAGATCTTAGTCGTAACTTTTACCCGGGCCGCCGCCCGGGAAATGGAAGAGCGCTTCCGCCGCCTTTCGGACGGCGAAGCGGCGGTCACCTTCGGAACCATTCACGCGATCTCTTATAAAATATTGCGGGTCAGCCGGCCGCGGGCGGCTTATTCGGTGATCTCTCCGGCAGCCAGACGGCGCCTGATCCGCGAAGCGCTGGCGGAAGCCGGCCTGGAGCCGGAAGGCGAAAGGACGGAGGAACTGGAAGCGGAGATCCTGGCCCGGAAATCAGCGCCCGATAAGGCCGCCGGCGGGGAAAGCGGGATCCTGCCGCCGGAGGTCTTCGAGCGGGTCTTTGCCGCATATGAAAGCCGCCGCCGGGAGGCCGGGCTGCTGGATTTTGAGGATCTGCTGCGGGAATGTCTGGAGCTGTTTGAGAACAGGAGCGTGCTGAACTGGTGGCAGGACCGCTTCCGCTACCTGCTGGTGGACGAATTCCAGGACGTCAACAGCCTGCAGTACCGCTTTCTGCAGCAGCTGGCGGCCGGAAGGAACAACCTGTTCGCCGTGGGCGACGAGGACCAGACGATCTACGGCTTCCGCGGCGCCAGGCAGAAGATCATCCTGGGCTTTCCGAAGGAATATCCCGGCACGGAGGTGTACCGCCTGGAAGCCTGCTACCGCTGCAGCAGCCGGATCCTCGGCGCGGCGGAGCAGATGATCCGCTGCAACCGCCAGCGTTTTGCGAAAAAGCTGCGGAGCCTGGCGGGGATCGGGGAAATGCCCCGGCTTTACGCCTTCCCGGAAAAGAAAGACGAGCTGGAGGCGCTGGTCCGGGCCGTCCGGCGGGAGCATCAGGCGGGGACGGAGTATCAGCAGATGGCGGTCCTCGCCAGGACCCGTTTTGGTCTTCGCCAGGCCGCCGCGGCCCTCTGGAAGGCGGGCGTCCCGTACCGCCGGGAGGAAGATCCGGGAGGAGACTATCAGGTACCGGCCGCGCTGGATCTGTTTGCGTATCTGAGACTGGGGACGGGCGGCACGGCGCGGGAGGACTGGCTGCGGATCGCCAACCGGCCGCTGCGCTATCTGCCGCGACGGGCCTTCCCGGAAGTGCAGGTGAAGCGGGAGAGCCTCTGGCAGTTCGCGGCGGATAAGCCCTCGCTGCAGCAGGCGCTGCTGCGTCTCTTTTTCGATCTGGACCGGCTGGGCGGCCTGCGCCCCTTCGCCGCCATCGAGTATATCCGGCGGGAAATGGAATACGACAAGTTCCTGAGCGCGCAGGAAAGGGAGAAAGGGCACGATCCCGCCCCCGTCCTGGAGCTTCTGGACAGGCTGCAGGAGGAGAGCGCCTTGTTTGCCACGGCCGCCGAATGGGAGGAGGCCCGCCGCGGGATGGAAGAGAAAAAACCGCCGGCGGAGAACGAAGCACCTTCGCTGCGGCTCCTGACCATGCACGGCGCCAAGGGACTGGAGTTCGACGCGGTTTTTCTGCCCGGCCTGAACGAAGGCACGATCCCGGGGCCGAAAAGCGCCGGAGAAGAGGACGTGGAGGCGGAGCGGCGGCTTTTGTTCGTGGCGATGACCCGGGCCCGCCGCCGGCTCTGGATGAGCTACGTGACGAAACGCCGCGGCGCCCGCCTGTATCCGTCCCGTTTCCTGAAGGAGACGGGCCTTATGGCCGAAAAAGGGAAATAAAAAAGGAGGAGGCGCGCTCGTCGCATGCCTCCTCCAAAAAGGATCGGCGGGATCAGGCTTCGGTGGTGGGAACCAGTTCGTCGAAGTCTTCTTCGTCGCAGATCTCGTCGAAACGGTCGCAGACCGCCTCAAACAGGTCGTCGTCCTCAATGTCGCCCAGGATCGGCTCGCCCTCTTCATCCTCGCTGTACTCGTACAGGTAGATGTCCGCGTCGTCGTCATCCGCCTGATCGGCCGGCATCAGGGCGATATACTGCTTTTCTTCCAGGGGGAAGATCGCCAGGACGATGCAGTCCTCCGTGGCCCCGTCCTCCATCTCGAGCGTTAAAACAAGCTCGTCTTCGTATTCGTCGGTGATCTCTTCATTCACCAGGTTCTTGTTTTCACTCATCGTTTACTCCTCCCCGCTTCTTCAAAGCTGTTTTGTGCCTTCTTTATATCGTATTCCCGCCGAACTTGCAAGCATTTCTTTTTTCTGCCGGCGGCGGACCTGCCTGCGTCCCCGCGGGTTTTACACGTTGAAGCGGAAGAGCACCACGTCGCCGTCCTGCATCACGTAGTCCTTGCCTTCCACGCGGACCTGCCCCTTTTCCTTGGCGGCGGCGTAGGAACCGGCTGCCAGCAGGTCTTTGTAATTGACGACTTCGGCGCGGATGAAGCCCCGCTCGAAATCCGAGTGGATCTTGCCGGCCGCCTGCGGCGCCTTGGTCCCGATCTTGATGGTCCAGGCGCGGGTCTCCTTTTCCCCGGCGGTCAGGAAGCTCATCAGGCCCAGCAGACGGTAGCTGGCCGCGATCAGCTTCTCGAGGCCGCCCTCGCTGACGCCGAGCTCCTCCAGGAACATTTGCCGGTCCTCGTCGTCCAGCTCGCTCATTTCTTCTTCCAGCTTCGCGCTGATCACGAAGACCTCGCTGTCCTCGGCGGCGGCAAATTCGCGGACCTTTGCCACGTACGCGTTGCCGGCGCCGTCGTCGCTTAAGTCGTCCTCGCCGACGTTCGCCGCATAGATCACGGGCTTGGCGCTCAAGAGCCCCAGCGTATCGATAAAGGCCGCCTCGTCCTCATCCTCCGGCCTGTATTCCTTGGCCTGCCGTCCTTCGTTCAGGATCGGCTGCAGCTTCTTCAGGATCTCCAGCTCTTTGCGGGCTTCCTTGTCGTTCATCGCGCTGCGCGCGGTCTTGGCGAGGCGGCGCTCCAGCACCTCCAGATCCGCCAGCACCAGCTCCAGCTCGATGGTCTCGATGTCGCGCACCGGATCGATGGCACCGTCCACGTGGATCACGTTGCTGTCCTCAAAGCAGCGCACGACGTGCACGATGGCGTCCACCTCGCGGATGGCGGCCAGGAACTGGTTGCCCAGTCCTTCGCCCTTGCTGGCGCCTTTGACCAGGCCGGCGATATCCACGAATTCGATCACGGCCGGCGTGATCTTGCGGCTGCTGTAAAAATCGCCCAGGAGCTTCAGGCGCTCGTCCGGCACCGTCACGATGCCCACGTTCGGGTCGATGGTGCAGAAGGGATAATTGGCGGCTTCGGCGCCCGCCTTTGTCAGGGAGTTGAAAAGAGTGGACTTGCCGACGTTCGGAAGACCGACGATACCAAGCTTCATATATGTCAAGGCTCCTTTTTCTGTCTGTGCCGTCCCTTGCCGGGCGGTGTCTTTCAGTATAGCATTTCCGAGCCTTTCTCTCAATCCCCTTTAGCAGATTCCCGGACATCTTTTCATTGAGTTTGCGGAACAGTTGTTGTATAATAAAGCAAATATCCGAAAACAGAGAAGGGCCGGCCGCTTAAGGCGTCCCGCACAAAGGAGGAGAATGATGAGCAAAGTCAATGATTTTTTACAGGAAGCCGGCGTCTTTTTCCTGGCGACCGCCGACGGGGACCAGCCGAAGCTCCGCCCTCTGGGCATGCATCTGGAGATGGACGGCAAGGTCCTGTTCGGCGTCGGGGATTTCAAGGCCGTCTACCGTCAGCTGAAGGCCAATCCGCGCTGCGAGATCGCGGCGGTGAAGCCGGACGGCCACTGGCTGCGCTATACCGGAAAAGCCGTCTTTGAAGAGGATCCGAAGTATGCGGAGGCTGCGCTTCAGGCGATGCCCCATCTGCGGCGGATCTACAACGAAGAGACGGGAAACCGGATGATGATCTTCCGTCTGGAAGACGCCACGGCGGTCGATATCCACGTGATGGGAGAGGGCACGGACCTGCTCGGATAAAAAGCGCCGGAGCGGATCCGGGCGCCGGACCATCGTCGGTCCGGCAATTCAGCATGAAAGCAAAATAACAGGAGGATACAAGTATGCAGTACGAAATCATCGGAGGCGCGTTCCCCGTCGTGGAATGCCGCGTCGCCCAGGGCGAATCCATGATCACCGAGAGGGGATCCATGGTATGGATGTCTCCCAACATGGAAATGAAGACCAGCGGCACCGGCGGACTCGGCCGGATGTTTGCCGGTGAGAGCATTTTCCAGAATATCTACACCTCGGTGAACGGCGCCGGCCTGATCGCCTTCGGCTCCAGCTTCCCCGGCAAGATCATGCCCATAGACGTCACGCAGCGCAGCTGGATCTTCCAGAAGAGCGCCTTCCTGGCCTCCGAGGCCAGCGTCAGCCTGTCGGTCGCGTTCCGGAAGAAACTGGGCGCCGGCCTGTTCGGCGGCGAGGGCTTCATCATGCAGCGCCTGAGCGGCAGCGGCATCGCCTTCGTGGAGATCGACGGAGACCTGAAGGAGATCGTTCTGGCGCCCGGCCAGAAGATCATCGTGGATACCGGCAACGTGGCCGGCTTCGAAGAAGGCGTGGAAATGGATATCCAGACCGTCAAGGGTGTGAAGAATGTCCTGTTCGGCGGCGAAGGCCTGTTCAACACGGTCCTGACCGGTCCCGGCCGCGTGTGGCTGCAGACCATGCCGATCTCCGCGGTCGCCGGAGCCATCCGTCCGTTCATCCCGACCGGGAAATAAATGGATCCCGTTTTTATCCTGAACAACCTGGCGCTGGGCGTCGGCCTGGCCATGGATGCCTTTTCGGTGTCTCTGGCGAACGGCCTGCACGAGCCGCAGATGCCGAAGAGGAGGATGCTGGGAATCGCCGCGGTCTATGCGGCTTTTCAATATGCCATGCCGGTCATCGGCTGGGTCTGCATCAAGACCGTGGAGGAGCTGTTCTCTGCCTTCCATAAGCTCGTTCCCTGGATCGCGCTCATCCTTCTGCTCTATATCGGCGGAAAGATGCTGCTCGAAGGGCTGAAGGAGCGGAAAAACGGCGCGGAAGCGGAGGCGGAAAGGCCTCCGCTGAGCCTGCGGCTCCTGCTGATCCAGGGCGTCGCCACGTCGATCGACGCCCTGTCCGTCGGCTTCACGCTGGAAGAATATAGTTTCGTCATGGCGAACGCGGCGGCGCTCATTATCGGCGGCATCACGTTTGTGATCTGTTTCGGCGGTATTCTGATCGGCCGGAAAGCCGGAACGAAGCTGTCCTGGGGCGCTTCCGTGCTCGGGGGGCTGATCCTGATCGCGATCGGGATCGAGATTTTTGTCTCGCATCTGTTCTGACGGATTGACAAGGAACGCCGTTCTGCGGTACAGTAAACATAAAGAAAGGAGCGCTTCCCATGCAGGTGGTGGCAGGTTCAGCCAGAAGGATACTGTTGAAGACTCTTCCGGGGGATTCGACCCGGCCGACCTCCAACCGCATCAAGGAAACGCTTTTTAATATTCTGCAGCCGGTCATCCAGGGCAGCCGTTTTCTGGATCTGTTCGCCGGCTCTGGCGCCATCGGCATAGAAGCCTTAAGCCGCGGCGCGCGCGAGGCGGTGTTCGTGGAGAACAGCCGCCAGGCCTGCGCCTGCATTCAGGACAATCTGACCCGCACGCACCTGAAAGAAAAGGCGGTGCTCATGACGGCGGACGTCTTTGCTGCCGTAAAACGCCTTTCCGCCGCAGGCAGACCCTTCGACGTCATCTTTCTGGATCCGCCCTACGACGCGGGATACGAGGAGGCGCTGCTGAAGGAACTGGCTGCCTCGCCGCTGGTCACGCCGGATACGCTGATCATTGCGGAGATGCGGATCCGGCGGGAGCTGGAAGGACTGGACGAGATGGGGCTTTCCGTCCGCCGCGTCAAGGAATACAAGAACAACAAGCACGTTTTTCTGGGACTGAAGGGAGAAACGCATGAGTGAGAGGAAAAAGAAGGCCGTTCTGTATCCTGGCAGCTTCGATCCGCTGACGCTGGGCCATCTGGACCTGATCCGCCGGGCGGCTGCCGTATTCGATAAAGTTTACGTGGGAGTTTTAGTCAATCCGTATAAAAAATCGTTGTTTTCTGTGGACGAGCGTGTTATAATGATACGTCGTGTAACAGCGGACATTCCGCAGGTGGAAGTAGTCAGTTTCGGCGGTCTTCTGATCGATTTCTGTCATAAGCTGGGCATCCGGTCCATCCTGCGGGGACTCCGGGACGCTTCGGATTTTGAGGCGGAGATCAAGGTCGCGCAGGGCCTGCGGGTCCTGGATCCCGGCCTGGAAACGGTCTTTCTGGGATCGGATCCGCGGTACTGCTTCTTGAGTTCCAGCATGGTGCGGGAGGTGGCTTCCGGCGGTGGGGACGTAACGGACTTCGTTCCGGAAGGACTGGCTCCGCTGGTCGCGGCAAAATATGAAGAGAAAAAACAGGATAAAGCCTAAGATATTACAGACGGGGGTTATTATTTATGAGCAGGATTGAGCAGATCATCAATGAGATGGAAGAGTATCTGGACGGCTGCAAGTCTCAGACCTTCTCCAACAACAAGCGTATCGTGGTGGAAAAAGACGTCATGGACGATATGCTGGTGGAACTGAGGATGCGTACGCCGGAGGAAATCAAGAAATATCAGAAAATCATCGCCAACAAGGACGAGATTCTGACCGAGGCGCGCCGCCAGGCGGAGGATACGCTGGTGGAAGCCAACCGTCTGAAAGCGGAAATGGTCAGCCAGAGCGAGATCATGAAGACCGCTTCCGCGGATGCCCAGCAGCTGATGAGCGAGACCGAAGCCAAGGCGCAGCGCATGATCGACGAAGCGACCATGGAAGCGGACGAGATCCGTCAGAGCGCCATGAACTATACGGATTCCCTGCTGGCCGGCCTTCAGGATTTCCTGGGCCACTCCATGGACAGCCTGCAGAGCCGTTTCAACAGCTTCTACAACCAGATGCATGCCAGCTATCAGGTCGTCGCTTCGAACCGTCAGGAACTGCACAATCAGCAGCAGGGCGCGGCGGAAGAACCCGCTGAAGAAGAGGAACCGAAGCCCGAGGAAGAACAGGAAGACTAAAGAGAACGGGGGACGGTGAGCCGTCCCCTTTTTTTGGAGAAAGTGCATGAGAGAATTCTTTGCCAACCCCTTTTCCAAGGGGCAGTATGAGTATTTCGCTGCGCGCAAGCGGCAGCAGCTTCGGATCACCCTCGTTTTTGTTTTCCTGGTCGCCGCTTTTGTCGCGGCGGGGCTGATCGCGTTCGGGAACACCAAAAACCTGCTGACGATACCCGGCGTGCTGCTCGTGCTGCCGATGGCGAACTTTTTCGTCACTTATATCGCGCTGCTGAAGGGCAGGGAGCTTGGAGAAGAAAAGCGGGCTGAGGTCCGGATCTTCGAGGACAACGGACTGGCGCTGTTCCATCTCATGTACGTGGATGAGAAGGGGAAGAGACATTTCCTGGATCACGTCGTGGTCTATCAGAACGCCGTCGTGGCGTACTGCTCCAATATCAAGGCGGACGAGCGTGTGCCGGTCGAATCCGACTGCATCGTCAGGCTGAAGAAGAAAAACATCAATCTGCGCCTGAAGATCTACACCGACTGGGAGGAGTATAAGGCCCGTCTTAAGGAGATCGCGCCGGAGGTGTCGGAGGATCAGGTGAAGCTGGTGGAGAAGGCGCAGGAGACCCTGCTGAACATGTGTCTGTAGAAAGTTAAAGGGAAGAGTATGAGGACCCTCTCCGTGGGGCCGGCGGACGCCGGCCAGCGACTGGACAAATTTCTGCTGCGATACTTTAAGGAAGCTGAAAAAGGCTTCCTTTATCGGATGCTCAGAAAAAAGAACATCAAGCTGAACGGAGCGAAGGCGGAAGGCAGCGAACTGCTGAAGGCAGGCGATACGATAGAGGTGTTCTTCTCCGAGGAAACGTTTGAAAAGTTCCGGGGCGAAAAAGCGGCCCGGAACGGAGCGGAGAACGGTACGGGGGCCCGTGCGTCCGAAGCGCTAAGCCGGGAGAAAGCCGCCCCGCCTCTTTCCGTCATTTATGAAGATGATTCCCTGCTCTTCGTGAACAAGCCGGCAGGACTGCTGACCCAGAAAGCCGGACGGGACGACGATTCCCTGGCTGACCGGATCGCTTCTTACGCGGAAGCGCAGGCGGCTCTGCGGCCGGAGGGCGCGTATTCGCAGGGCTTTACGCCGGCGCCGGCCCACCGCCTGGACCGCAACACCAGCGGTCTGGTGCTGGCGGGAAAAACGTTGCCGGGCCAGCAGCTTTTATCGTATCTGCTGCGGGAGAGGCAGCTGGAGAAATACTATCTCTGCGTGGTCAGGGGAAGATTGGAAGCGCCGCTCCATTCGGTGCTTTTCTGGCAGAAGAATGAAGCAGAGAATACGGTGTCGATCCGGAAGGACGCGGCGCCGGGGGCGGAGCGCATTGAACTGAAGGCCGTCACGGAACGGCTGCTGGAGCGGGATTACAGCCTGCTGAAGGTGCAGCTGATCAGCGGCAAGAGCCATCAGATCCGCGCACAGCTGGCCTGGCTGGGCTATCCCATCGCGGGCGACGCCAAATACGGCAGCGCGGAGGTGAACCGCGAGCTGGCCGTCCTCTGGGGCGGGACGCTCCGCGTACAGCTGCTGCACAGCTATGAAGCCGTTTTCCCGGCGCGGCTGCCGGAGGAGAGCCCGCTGTCGGAGCAGGCGCGCGCCGCTTTTGAAAAGGCCGCGGGCAAAAGCTTCCGGGCGCCGCTGCCGCCGGTCTTTATCAGCGTGCTGAAAGCGCTGAAAGGAGGTTCGTATGGCGAATAATCACGGCTTGAGGGGCTCCACGCTGGAAGCCATGGTCAATCTGACCATCGAACGCTACCGGGAGGACGGCCTCGCGGTGATCCAGAAGATCCCGACGCCTATCACGCCGATCAATATCGAAAAGGAGACGCGGCACATCACGCTGGCGTATTTCGACGCAAAGAGCACCGTGGACTATATCGGCACGGTGCAGGGCATCCCGGTCTGCTTCGACGCGAAGGAATGCAAGGTGGATACCTTCCCGCTGCAGAACATCCACGAGCATCAGTATCAGTTCATGCGGGATTTCGAGGCGCAGGATGGCGTGGCGTTTCTTCTGCTGTTTTTCACGGGCCGCGACGAGATCCTGTACCTTCCGTTCCGGGAGCTGAAGCATTTCTGGGAACGGGCGGAAAAGGGAGGAAGGAAGAGCTTCCTGTACGCGGAACTGGACAAGGACTATGCGGTCCGCGACGGCGACGGGACGCCCGTGCATTTCCTGCCGCTGCTGCAGAAGGATCTGGACGAGAGAGAATAAAAACATCAGAATGCGCAAACTTGCTTTATCGGAAGAGATTTTAAACAGCATTGAGAAGCCGGCCCGCTACGTGGGCGGAGAGCTGAACACGGTGATGAAGGACCCGGCGACGGTAGACCTTCGCTTCGCGTTCTGCTTTCCGGACGTGTACGAGATCGGCATGGGGAATCTGGGCCTGCAGATCCTTTACGACCAGTTCAACCGCCGTCCGGACGTCTGGTGCGAGCGCCTGTATTCGCCCTGGCCGGACCTGGATAAGATCATGCGGGAGAAGAAGATCCCGCTGTTTGCTCTGGAATCGCAGGATCCGGTGAAGGATTTCGACTTCCTGGGCATCACGCTGCAGTACGAGATGTGCTACTCGAACGTGCTGCAGGTGCTGGACCTGTCCGGGATCCCGCTGTATGCGGCGGAGCGGACGGCGGCGGATCCCATCGTGATCGGCGGCGGTCCCTGCACCTACAATCCGGAACCGGTCGCGGCGTTTTTCGATCTGATCTATATCGGGGAGGGCGAGGTCGTTTACGACGCGCTCTTTGATCTGTATATCCGCATGAAGAAGGCGGGCGCCTCCCGGGAGTCGTTCCTGCACGAGGCGTCGAAGCTCGAGGGCATCTACGTGCCGTCGCTCTATGAGCCGCGCTATCACGAGGACGGGACGCTGGCGGCGTTCGAACCGCGCTTTGACGACGTGCCGAAGCGCGTCCGCCGCGTGATCGTGCGGGAGATGGACCGACAGCCGTACCCGACCAGCCCCATCGTGCCGTACTTAAGGCCCTTCCAGGACCGCGTGACGCTGGAGATCATGCGGGGCTGCATCCGCGGCTGCCGCTTCTGCCAGGCGGGCATGGTGTACCGGCCCGTGAGGGAACGGAGCCTGGCGGAGCTGAAGGAGATCGCGGTGGCGGCCTTAAAGGCCAGCGGCTACGACGAGATCTCCTTAAGTTCGCTCAGCTCCAGCGACTACAGCCATCTGGCGGGGCTGGTGACCTATCTGATGGACGAATGCGAGGCGCGGCACGTGAATATCTCGCTGCCGTCCCTGCGTATCGACAATTTCTCCCTGGACGTGATGAGCAGGGTCCAGGATATCAAAAAGAGCTCGCTGACCTTCGCGGCGGAGGCCGGGACGCAGCGGCTCCGGGACGTGATCAACAAGGGCCTCACGGAAGAGGATATCATGCGCGGCGCCAAAGAGGCCTTCCACGGCGGCTGGACGAAGGTGAAGTTTTACTTCATGCTCGGCCTGCCGACGGAGACCGAGGAGGACCGGAAAGGCATCCCCGAGCTCTGCGAACGGGTCTCCGAGCTGTTCTACGAGGAGATCCCGAAGGAGGAGCGCAAAGGCAAGATCCAGATCACGGCCAGCTCGTCCTTCTTCGTGCCGAAGCCGTTCACGCCTTTCGAGTGGGCGGTGATGGAAACGAAGGAAGAGTATCTGGCGCGGGCGCATTTCGTGAAGGACACCTTCCGCGCGCAGAAGAACAACCGCGCGATGCATTACGAGTATCACGACGCAGACGTGACGGTGCTGGAGGGCGTTTTTGCCCGGGGCGATAGGCGCGTGGCGCCGGTGATCCGCCGGGCTTACGAGCTGGGCTGTCTTTTCGACGCCTGGTCGGAGCAGTTTAACGACGATAAATGGCAGCAGGCCTTCCGGGACTGCGGCGTGGATCCGGACTTTTATACCTTAAGGGAACGCCCGGAAGAGGAGCTTTTCCCCTGGGATTTCATCGATATCGGCGTGACGAAGCGTTTCTTACGACGCGAGTGGGACCGGGCGATGGAAGGCGTCGTGACACCGAACTGCCTGGAACAGTGCAGCGGATGCGGAGCCGGAAGCTACGGCTGCGGGATCTGCCCGACAAACCGGAATCCGCAGGAACAGGCGGCCCGGGGCATGAGAGGGGCGGCGGGAAAGAAGGCTCCTCCGGATTCGGAACAGACGGCTGCGGCTGAAGATGTGGCCGGGGAGGTGACGACATGATCATCCGCGTCCGTTTCGGAAAAGAAGGCGCGCTGCGCTTTATCGGGCATCTGGACGTTTTGCGGACCTTCCAGAAGATATTCCGCCGGGCTGAGATCCCGATGGTTTACTCACAGGGCTTCAGCCCGCATCCTATCATGAGCTTTGCTTTGCCGCTGGGACTGGGCCTGTCTTCGGAGGGCGAGTATCTGGACGCAGAGATCGAGGACGGGATGACGACGGCGGAGATCCTTTCCCGCCTGCGCGCCGCGACCTCCGATGAGCTTCCCGTCTATGCGGTGCGCATGCTGCCCGAAAAGGCCGGCAATGCCATGGCCAGCGTTGGAAGAGCGGCGTACCGGCTGGAGATCCCCGCCGAATATGCGCCTGCCATCGCCGCCGCCGCGGAGATGCTGCTGGCGGAAAGCAGCCATATCATCAGTAAAAAGACCAAGACGCAGACGGTCTCCTTCGACCTGCGTCCATGCATATACGAACTCACCTGCCGTTCACAAGCCCTCTTTATGACTCTCGCGGCCGGCAGCAAGGCCAACGTGAAGCCGGAACTGGTCTGGGAGGAGCTGAGCCGGGGCGCGGCGCTGGCGGAAGGCGCAAAGCCTCTTTCTATCCGCCGTCTGGACCTGATGACGGAGGACGGGACTTCGCTCGGGGATATCGGAGAATAAAACCAATCATCTGTACGGAGATAGACAGATCATGAATAAACTGCTTGTAACCGCAAAGGAAAATGACCTGATCGGCGTCCTGTATGAGGACGGAAAAGCCGTGCGCCTGAGCCGCACGCCGGAGGGAGAAGATTTCGGCTTCGGCGATGTCTTCCGCGCCCATGTGCAGAACGTGAGCAAGGGCCTGTCCTCCGCGTTTCTGGATCTCAGCGGCGGGCAGAACGCCTATCTGAATACCGGCGGCCGGCCGGTGAAGGCGGGACAGGAGCTGACCGTTCAGATCTCTCAGGAAGCGCTGGGCTCGAAGCTCCCGACGGTCACGGACCGCATCAGCCTGCCCGGCGAGTACCTGGTTCTGACCGATGAGCCCGGAAGTCTGGCCTTTTCCCGCCGGGCGGAGTTTTCCGGGATGCGCCGTGAAGAGATCAACGAGCTGCTTCTTCCGTTTATGGAGCAGAACGGCTTCATCCTCCGCACGGCTGCGGAAAATGCGCCGGATGAGGCGCTGGTGAAGGAGGCGGAAGCCTTAACGGCTGCGTACCGTCAGCTGATGCAGAAGGCGGAGTACAGCCCGGCCCCGGCGAAGATCGCGGCGGGGCAGCCGGTCTGGCTGGAATGGCTGCAGGGCCTGGACAAAGCCGGGCTGCAGGAAGTTATCACGGATATTCCGTCCGTTTACGAGGGATTTTCTGCCTATTTTGCCCGCACCGGGCTGCCGACGGAGAAGCTCCGCCTCTACAGCGACCCGATGATCACCCTCGGCCAGCTGGTTTCTCTGGAAAAGACGCTTGCCGAAGCGGGCGGCCGGAAAGTCTGGCTGGACAGCGGCGCGTATCTGATCATCGAGCGTACCGAAGCCATGACCGTCATCGACGTCAACAGCGGCAAGGATGAGAAGGACGTGAAGTCCCTGCAGGCGGCGGAGGCCATCAACCGGGAAGCGGCCCGCGAGATCGCCCGCCAGCTGCTGCTGCGGAACATGAGCGGCATGATCATGATCGACTTCATCAACATGAAACGGAAAGGCGCGGAAGCCGAGCTCCTGGATGCTATGCGGGAGCTGACCGAGCCGGATCCGGTCTACGTCAAGGTGCTGGATATCACGCCGCTCGGCATCATGGAGCTGACCCGCCGCCGCATCCGCCGGCCGTATGCGTAAAGGTGGCTAAAGGTACCCAAACAGGCGGCCGCGTCGATTTGCCGATTAAAAAACGGCTGAAAAAGTTATCAGAATGGGACGGCCCTCTGTCCCATTTTTCTTTTTTCCCTTGTATATGTTATGAAAGCGGACGGGAGTCCGGACGGATATCCGCTTTCGGGAGAGACCGCGGATGGATTTTACAGCATTTTACGAAGAAAACGCAGGATGGATGTTTCGCCTCGCGAAGGCGATCCTGAAAAACGAACAGGATGCCGAAGACGCGCTGCAGGAGGCTTTCTTAACTGTTGTCCGGAAGTGGGACTTTTACTCATCTCTGGACAAAGATGCGATGAAAGCGGCCCTGACGGTTATTACCCGCAGCCGCTCCGTCAATATCCTGCGGAAAAGACGGGAGACGGCGGATCCGGAATTGATCGAAAGAACGCTGCCGGGAGACGAGATCTCCATGACCACCGGACTGATCCTGGAAGAAGCGATGGCGGCGCTGCCGCCGAAGCAGCGTGAGATCCTGCTGCTCCGTTTTGCGGACGGTTTTTCCTTGAGAGAGATCGCTGAAATGCTGGATGAAAAGCCGGAAACGGTGCGGAAAGCGCTGTATCGGGCAAGGAAGCAGGTCCGCCGGTCCGTAAAGGGGGAAGCGTAAGCCGCAGGAAAAAGAAGGGGGATGCAGAAGCTATGGGAAAGAGATATTCAAGAGAAGATATAAAAAAGGCGGCCAAGACGGTGCAGCAGGCCTGGCTGAGCGGCCTGGAGCAGACGCTTTCGCCGGAAGAAAGTGCACTGCCTTCCGGGATGCAGGAGCGGATAACGCAGGCGGTGACTGAGCAGACGGCTGCGGCCGAAAAAATACAGGCCGTAAAGGAAACCTGCTTCCGCCGTCCCGTCCGGCGTGCGGCGATCGCGGTTTTAACCGTGTGTCTTCTGGCGGCGCTCTGGCTGGGACTGGATAAAAACGCCCGGGCCGAGGTGCAGGACTGGTTCCGGAACCTGAGCGGAAACGCCGAAACTAATGCGTGGCCCGCGCAGGAGGCCTATGCCCGCCTGATCGATTATGTCGGCGGAGAGGGAGAGACGCGTTCCCTTTACAAAAAAGCGAAAGGCGAAGCGTACCGCCCGTATTACGGCGGGGCATATCTGAATGAGGAGAAGGTTCTGGTAGTGAATGTGACCGACGATTCGCCGGAGATCTGCACGGTTTTTGCGAACGTTCTCCAATATGACAGAGTCATTTTTCAGAAAGTGCAATACAGCTATGACGAGCTTTATGCTCTCTACGAAAACCTGAATCGGACGGAACAGGGGACGGAACCCTTTGCCGGCCTGGCCGGCTGCGGGATCGACGTCCGGAACAACCGGATCGAGGTCAGCTTTACCGAAGACGACGAAACGCTCCGTCAGGCTTTTCTGGACCGCCTGAAGGATAACGAAAAGGAAATGGTCCGTTTCACCGAAGGCGCGCTTTACACGATCGCGACCTGGGAAGATCAGGGGCGGGCCGAGCTCAAATACGTTCTGCAGAACGGTCTGATGGAAGGCAGCCGCCTGACAGAACTGGGGGATGTTGAAAGTGTCAGGACGCGTCTGCCGGAGCCGGATCCGGCGGAGATCGAGGCCTATATGCAGCGCCGGGTGGAGCTGTTTCCGCGCATCATCCGCTCGGAAAAACAGACGGTCGAAACCGGCGATCTGCTGAAGATCTCCTGGCGGGTCTATGATGAGACGCAGGAATATCCCCAGTTCGGGAACGGGAAGGCGGAGACCGTCCGCTGCGGGAAATCGAATTTTGATGAGCAGATCGAACTGTCCGTGGAAGGCCGGACGGTGGGAGAGACCTACACCATTTCCTATACGAGCGATCTCGTTGCCGGGCCGCTTTTCTGCGATATCACGCCGCTGTATATCTATACGGTGGAGCCGGCTGAGCTGAACGATACTTTCGTGAAGGAAAACACGGAGTATCAGACGGTAGAGGAGTGGAGAAGCGCCCTGCTGGAAGAGGAAAGACGCGCCGGGCAGCCGGAAGCCTGGGACGCCGTGCTGAAAAAGCTGCTGCCGGAATGCCGTTTCAAAATGAATGAGAAGCGGCTGAAGCAGTCCGAAACGCCGGAAAGAACGGAAGCGCTGGTGAAGGAGTATCTTCTGGTAAAAGCGCTGGCGGACCGGTACGAAATCAAGGTCACGGCGGCGGATCTGACAGTTTACTATACGCGCCACGGCATTCGTCCGGAGACGCAGACCGTGACGGATTCCGCGGTCTCTGAATGGAGAACACTGCGGGAACTGGTCATGGATAAGATGACGCTGGGGGACTGATACAAAAGATCCGGCCCGGCCACGCGATTTTCGCGGCGGCGGCGCTTGCGCCGCCGCCTTTTTTATGGTATATTCAATGTTTGTTGCGGGCTGAATGCCTGCGTTGCTTCTTCCGAGAAAAACCGCCGGGATCCTTTCCGGACGGCGCGGAACGTCCGGTTTTGAACAAACTTCAGGGAGATCTCAATGAAAAGATGGTTCAAATACGTTAAGCCCTACCTGCCGTACTTCATCCTCGGTCCTTTGTGCATGATCGTCGAAGTGGTGGGAGAGGTCATAATGCCCAAGCTTCTGGCGAAGGTCATCAACAATGCGGTCGCCGGGACCTTGACGACCGGCATCAGTCTGGGCACCATGGCGCTGATGATCGGCACGGCCCTCATTATGATGGCCGGCGGCGTCGGCGGCGCCTGGTTCGGCTCCAAGGCCTCCGTGAACTTTGCGGCGGACCTGCGGGCCGATATCTACGCCCGCGTCCAAACCTTCTCCTTCGCGAACATCGACAAGTTTTCCACCGGTTCGCTGGTGACGCGCATGACCAACGACGTCACGCAGATCCAGAACTTCGTCAACATGATGCTCCGCATGATGCTGCGCGCCCCGGGCATGATGATCGCGGCCCTGATCATGGCGATCGCGCTCAGGCCGTCCCTGTCCGTGGTTTTCGCAGTCAGCATCCCGCTGCTTCTGCTCGGCGTCGGCTTCATCATCCGGATGGGCTTCCCGCGCTTCAAAAAGATGCAGGAAAAGGTGGACGGCATCAACTCGACGGTGCGCGAGAACGTGACGAACGTCCGCGTAGTCAAGAGCTTCGTCCGCGAAAACTTCGAGATCGAAAAGTTCGGGAAGGCCAATCAGGACTTAAAGGACGCGAATATCAACGCGGTGAAGGTCATGATCTTCATGCAGCCCGTGATGACCGTGATCATGTACGGCACGATCATGGCGCTGGTGCTGACAGGCAGCCCGCTCGTGTTGAACGGCGATATGGAGGTCGGCGACCTGTCCGCCTTCGTGACCTACGCGACCCAGATCCTGTCCTCCCTGATGATGGTCACCTTCCTGCTGATGTTCTCCTCCCGCGCGCTGGCTTCCGGCAAGCGCATCGCGGAGGTGCTGGACGAGACGAGCGATATCACGGATCTGCCCGGGGCGGATCCGGCGCTCAACGTGGAAAAAGGCGCGGTCGAATTCAAGAACGTATCTTTCCGCTACTACAAGAACAGCGAGGATACGGTGCTGAATCATATCGACCTTAAGATCCCGGCCGGCTCGACCCTGGGCATCACCGGCTCCACCGGCTGCGGCAAGACGACGCTGGTCTCCCTGATCCCGCGCCTGTACGATCCGGACGAGGGGCAGGTGCTGGTGGACGGCAGGGACGTCAAAGACTACACCCTGAAGAATCTGCGCGACGGCGTCAGCATGGTCCTGCAGAACAATACGCTGTTCTCCGGTACCATAGCGGAAAACCTGCGCTGGGGCGATGAAAACGCATCCGACGAAGAGGTCCGTCAGGCGGCGGATTACGCGCAGGCGGCCAAATTCGTCGAGACCTTTAAGGAAGGCTACGGGACCCTGCTGGACAAGGGCGGCACGAACGTATCCGGCGGTCAGAAGCAGCGGCTCTGCATCGCGCGGGCACTCTTGAAGAAGCCGAAGATCCTGATCCTGGACGACTCCACCAGCGCGGTGGATACGGCTACGGAAGCCATGATCCGCGAGGCTTTCCGGACCAAACTCAAGGATTCCACCAAGATCATCATTTCCCAGCGCATCAGCTCCGTGCAGAACGCGGATCTGATCCTGGTCATGGAAGAAGGCGCCGTCAGCGGCCTCGGCACGCACGAAGAGCTGCTGGCCTCCAATGAAGCCTACCGCGAGATCTGCGAGTCTCAGATGGACAGGAAGGAGGCGTAAGATGGCACGGTCACTAAAAGAACTGCAGGCCCGCTACAACAGCACCGCCTCCCGCGGACACGGTCCCGGCAGCGGCGGCCCCTGGTCGCGCGGCGCCGGCAAGGAAGTTTTGAATAAGAACAGCGGCAAGACCGTCGCGCGGATCCTTTCCTATCTGAAGGGCTTCCGCGGCCGGATCGCGCTGGCCCTGACCTGCATGCTGTTCAGCACGGTCTTTTCGCTGGTGGGCTCCTACATGATGGCGCCGATCATCGACAAGCTGGCCGTCACGGTCAGCCCGAACACGCCTTCCAACCTGAACCGGATCTCGCAGATCCTGGACGGCTTTATCAGATCCCTGACCTCCGGCGGGAGCGTGATGCAGTACGTGCTGGCGGCGATGGCCATGACGGGAAGCGTTTATCTGCTGGCCGCCTGCATGACCTATCTGCAGGCAAGGATCCTGATCAACGTCACGGAAAGC
Source organism: Lachnospiraceae bacterium (assembly GCA_016290595.1). Lineage (GTDB taxonomy): Bacteria > Bacillota > Clostridia > Lachnospirales > Lachnospiraceae > UBA6987. The sequence continues at coordinate 18,762 of JAEEUR010000033.1, forward strand.
ATCATGAAAAAGATGCGGGACGAGCTCTTCGAGAAGCTGCAGCGCCTGCCCTTAAAGTATTTCGACGGGCATCCGACCGGCGAGATCATGTCCCGCTTCACGAACGATATCGACAACATCGACACGATGTTAAATAACTCGCTGACCTCCATCATTTCGGGGACGGTCACGCTGATCGGCACGCTGATCTTCATGTTCACGACCAACTGGATCCTGACGCTGGTCGTCGTGGTGTTTGTCCCGATCTTCCTGTTCGGCGGCATGTCGATCGCCAAGCGCTCCCGCAAGTATTATGGGGCCAATCAGGCGGCGCTGGGCGCGGTGAACGGCTATATTGAGGAGACGGTCAGCGGCCAGAAGGTCGTGAAGGTCTTCAATCACGAAGAAGTCTGCGAGGAGGAGTTCGGCGAGCTGAACGGCGACATGCGCGAGAAACAGTTCAAAGCCCAGTTCTGGGGCGGCGTCATGGGCCCGCTCATGGGCAACACCTCCCAGATCTCGTACGCGGTCACTATCGGCATCGGCGGCATTTTAGTGCTGGCGGGACGCCTGTCCCCCGGCGGCCTGTCCGTCTTCGCCAACTATTCGCGGCAGTTCTCCATGCCCATCAACCAGCTGTCCCAGCAGATGGCGACCATCTTCGCCGCCGTTGCCGGCGCGGAGCGCGTCTTCGACGTGATGGACGCCGAGCCGGAGCGCGCGGACAAGGAAGACGCGGCGGATATGTCCCATATGAAGGGCTACGTGATCATGACCGACGTTTCCTTCGGTTACGTGCCGGAGAAGACGGTCTTAAAGCATATCAACGTTTATGCCAAGCCGGGGCAGAAGATCGCCTTCGTGGGCTCCACCGGCGCCGGCAAGACGACCATCACGAACCTTTTGAACCGCTTCTACGATATCGAAGAGGGGACCATCACCATCGACGGCGTGGAAGTCAAGGATATGAAGCGGGATGAGCTGCGCAGCAAGATCGCGATGGTCCTGCAGGATACGCACCTCTTCACCGGCACCGTGCGCGAGAACATCCGCTACGGCCGCCTGGACGCGACGGACGAAGAGGTGGAGCAGGCGGCCCGGACGGCCTCCGCGCATTCCTTCATCCGCCGGCTCTCGGACGGCTACGATACGGTGATCGAAGGCGACGGCACGAACCTGTCCCAGGGACAGCGGCAGCTCCTGAACATCGCCCGCGCGGCGCTCTCCAAGGCCCCGATCCTGGTGCTGGACGAAGCGACTTCCTCCGTGGATACCCGTACCGAGCGGCACATCGAGAAGGGCATGGACCGCCTGATGAGAGACCGGACCACCTTCGTGATCGCGCACCGGCTTTCCACGGTCCGCAACGCGAACGCTATCATGGTGCTGGAGCAGGGCGAGATCATAGAGCGCGGCACGCACGAAGAGCTGCTGGCCATGAAGGGAAGATATTACGAGCTGTACACCGGTCTGAGAGAACTGGATTAAAAGAAAAAACGCCGCCGCGGCGGCGGAAGAGAAGAAAAGAGCGGAGCCCCCTTTTTCGGGGGGCTCCGCTCTTGCGATGCCGGAACGATCCGGCTTATTCCGTCGTTTCCGCGGCGGATTCTGCAGCGCTTTCCGCAGCCTTTTCGGCGGCCTTCTCGGCAGCTTTTTTCGCAGCCTTCTCGGCAGCCTTCTCCGCAGTGCCTTCCGCAGCCGCTCCGGCGGCTTTTCCGGCGGCTGACGCAGCGGCGGCCAGCGCCTTATTCTTCGCCACCAGGGCAACGGCCAGTCCGGCGGAGGCGCCGCCCAGGCCGACGGCAGGAATCAGGACCCAGCCGGGAACACTGCCGCCGCCTTCGCCGCCGCCCTTCGGCGCTTCGGTCGTGGAAGGAACGGTCTCTTCCGGCGCGGGCTGCGTTGCAGGAACGGGTTCGGTAGGCAGGACAGCCTGTTCCGTGGTCTCCGGAACGGCCGGCGTCGTTTCCGCGGCGGAAGGAGAGGTCTCGGGCGGAGCCGGTTCGGTCTCCGGCGCCTGCGTGGTCTCGGGCTCTGCCGGCGTCGTTTCAGGTTCGGCCGGCGTCGTCTCGGGCTCGCCGCCCAGCGCGGGGATCTCCCGGGTCTCGCGGTGAGAGGTATCGTTCAGGCAGATCCGCTCGGCAAGGCCGGCTTCCGTGGCCGTCGCATCCTTCAGCGTGTTCCATTCGCCCCACTCATGGCCGAGGGCGGCATTGACCACGTCGCCGTGATCGGCTACGGGGCTCATGCCGTCTGAATCCCAGAACCATTCGCCGCATTCGGAGCACTCATAGTGCTCGATCACGCCGGCTTCCTCGCAGGTCGCCGCCTGAGAGCTGATCACGATCATGCTGTGGCCGGACGCGGGCAGTTCCACGTCCGCGTGATCCGCGATCGGATCGGTCCCTTCCTCATCCCGGAACCACTCGTGGCAGTTCCCGCAGACGAAGTATTCCTTCCGGCCGTCTTTGGTGCAGGTCTGTTCGACCGCTTCGAATTTCTCCATGGAATGGCCCGTGGCTTTCAGGATCACGGCGCCCTTGTCGCTCAGCATCTGATTGGCGCCTTCGTCCCAGAAGAATTCGTCGCACAGGGAGCACTGATAGTGCTCGACCACGCCGTCTTCGGTACAGCTCGGCAGGACGCCGGTCACGTGCATCAGGGAGTGGCCCGTGGCGGGGATCACGACGTCGTTGTGGTCGATGATCAGATCGGTCCCGGCTTCATCCCGGAACCATTCGCCGCAGTGTGCGCAGGTATAATATTCTTCGTTGCCGTCCTGCGTGCAGGAAGCGGCTTTGCTTTCGATCAGGGTCATGTTGTGGCCGGAGGCTTTCAGTACGACCGCATCGTGATCGGTAATGAGCTGCTTGCCGTCGGCGTCCCAGAACCACTGGCCGCAGACGGAGCATTCGTAATGCTCCACCATGCCGTCCTCGGTGCAGCCCGGCTGGGCGGACGGGATCTGCGTCAGGGAATGTCCCGCCGCCGCGAGGATCACGCTGTCATGGTCGGAGATCTTGTTCGTGCCGGCGGCGTCCAGGAACCATTCGCCGCAGTAGCCGCAGACGTAGTATTCGCTGTTGCCGTCCTCCGTGCAGCTGGCGGCTTTTCCGTTTACCTTGCTGAAGCTGTGCCCGGAGGCCTTCAGCACGACCGCGCCGTGTTCCGTAATGACCTGCTTGCCCTCGGCATCCCAGAACCATTCGTAACATTCGGAG
>JAEEUR010000034.1 GCA_016290595.1 Lachnospiraceae bacterium
GCACCCGGTCGCCGTTTTCCTTGACCTCGGTCTTGGAGAAGCGGCCCGTCAGCTCGATCTCGTCCGGCATGGTCTTCAGGATCTCCTCGCCGTTCGCGGCGACGTTGATCTTTTCATGCAGCAGCGAGAAGTTGTAGTCGTCGCCTTCCTTCACGTTCTCGTCCACCAACGCAAAGATGTAGCTGTCGCCGTAGGCCAGGTATGCCAGACGCTTGTCGTCCGCCTTTTCGATCCTCGCGACCTTCAGGCAGTAATCATTGCCCGGTACGATCGCGAACGGCGGAATGCTGAGTTCGAAGGCATCGGCCCCTCCCAGCGCGTCCGCATAGACCTGCGGCAGAGCGGCCTTCGTGCCGAAGAGTTCCATGCCGCCGCCCGCTTTTCTGGCGGACACCGTATTGAACGGCGGGATCTTGTTCATCAGCGTGATCTCGGTCTCGGCGTCGAAGAAGTGGACCTTCGCCGGATTCGGGCTGGCATAGACGACGTCGCCGACGTTGATGTCGTCCCGGTCGATGACCTTGACGATGATGCCGTTGCCTTCATCCTTCATGGTGAATTCGCCCAGATGATCGCCCAGCTTGCCGTGGACGTTGGTCTCGTTGCCGAGACGCTCCACGTTGGTCACGATGAACTTCAGGCCGGGGCCTTCCTTGCTTAAGGAAACGTGTTCCGGACGGATGCCGAAGATGACGTTCGTGTCGCCCTGCAGGTAACGGCTGTGGATCTTCGAGACCTTCTCGTAAGGGATCGTGACCTTGTCGCCGTTCGTAAAGATAACGGACACGTTCTCGCCTTCTCTCTTCAGCTTCACGTCGAAGAAATTCATCTGCGGCGTGCCGATGAAGCCCGCCACAAATTTGTTGTACGGCTCGTTGTACAGATTCATCGGTGTATCGATCTGCTGAACGTAGCCGAGCTTCATGACCACGATCCGGGTGCCCATGGTCATGGCTTCCACCTGATCGTGCGTTACGTAGATGAACGTCGTATTCAGGCTCTTGTGCAGCGCGGTGATCTCCGTCCGCATGGTGGCGCGCAGCTTGGCGTCCAGATTCGACAGCGGCTCGTCCAGCAGGAAGACCTTCGGGTCACGTACCAGAGCACGGCCCAGCGCGACACGCTGCCGCTGGCCGCCGCTCATCTCCTTCGGTTTCCGCTCCAGGTAGTCTTCGATGTCCAGCATCTTGGCTGCCTTTACAACGCGCTCCTTGATCTCGGCCTCCGGCATCTTCCGGTTCCTTAAGCCGAATGCCATGTTCTCATACACGGTCATGTGCGGATACAGGGCATAGCTCTGGAATACCATGGCAATGTCGCGGTCTTTCGGCTCCATGTCGTTCACCAGCGTATCGCCGATGAACAGGTCGCCCGCCGTGATCGTTTCCAGACCGGCAACCATGCGGAGTGTGGTGGATTTCCCGCAGCCCGAAGGTCCGACGAAAACGATAAATTCCCGGTCCGCAATGTCAATGGAGAAATCATTGACAGCTTTGTGGCCGTTATCGTAGACCTTGTAGATGTGGGAAAGCTTTAGATTTGCCATATTCTCCTCCCTTTATTCTTCAGTTAGAATATACTTTATTTGTATTGTCTTTCAGCCGGGCAGCACCGCCTGCCGGAGCCTTCAGACAAAAGGTACCTTGTTCTGATCCAGGGCATGCAGGATCACCCCGATGCCCGTCAGCTGTGCGTTCATGGTCCCCGCCGTTCTTCCGCTCCGGTCAAAGACCGTATAGACGTCGTCCTTCAGCGAGACCTTTCCGATCTCGTTCAGCGGGATCTGCGAACGCTTGAACAGATAGCTCATGTGCAGCACGCCGTTTTCGACGTACGCCCGGTCCGTCACCATGGCGGTCATGACCAGAGCCGCCGCCGCCCCCACGATGGCGCACAGAACGCCCGCGAAGATGGCCAGACCCTCGCCGCCGCCGAGCACGAACAGGAGGACCGCCGCCGTTAAAGAGCCCGCAAGAGCTGCCAGCGTAAAGAAGAACGGCTTCCTGTCGCACTCTGTACTGAACTCCCCGTGCCGGAACATCTCAGTTCGCCTTCGCCTTTCTCAGGACGACCGATTCGTTGGTGTGCACACTGAAGTCGCCGTTGACCGCCTGATATTCCTCTTCGCCGCGTTCGTTGGACCAGATGAGCTCCCAGTTTTCCAGATTCACGGTCGTGCCGGTCAGGGAGTGGATCACCATATAGTCGTCAACGACGTAAACGATGTTGCCCTTGTCGAAGGTCACGTTGGAAAGGCGGGCGTTGATTTCCTCGCGGCTGGACAGACGGAAGGCCTCCAGGCTGGCGCGCAGAGCGATCAGCTCACGGATCTTCTCGCAGATCTCAAGGTTTTTGACCTTCAGCGAGTAATCCATTACGTTGATGAAGTCGCCGACGTTGTAGGAGTTGCCTTCGTACTTGCCCGTATCCGGATCCAGCTTGCTGCGCAGGAACTCCTCGCCTTCCTGAATGAAAGGCACGCCCTGGGCCAGGAAGATGATGGCTTCCGCCTGCGTGTAGGCCTGCGGCAGTCTCGCTTCCGGCATGGTCTGGATCAGCTGGTCGTACAGCGTGTAGTTATCGTGGCAGGCTACGTAGTTCAAGACCTGGTTCGGGTTGATGGCCTGGGTCTTGACGGTCTCGCGGGAGAACAGGCCGGCCACGCACATCGCGACCAGGGACGCGTCGCTGCTTGAACCCTGCACGTAGCCCATGCCCGGGTTGTTGCCGCCGCGGACCGCGTTGCGGATGACGTCGTTGAAAGCGCCGACCAGCACGCCGCTGCCGCTGAAGAAATCCTGGGCCAGGGAAGCCTGGACGGTCGTCTGGCCGGTCAGCTTGGTGTCGCTGGTGCCGGCTTTCAGCTTCGTAGCGCCGCCGGTCCAGGGCTCGCCGTAGATCATGATGCTCGGATACAGCGCCTTGCAGTCGTTGTAGATATCGATCATGGTCTGGTTGTCGATCAGGCCCATCAGGTCGAAGCGGAAGCCGGACAGATGGTACTCGTCGATCCAGAAGCAGCAGGAATCCCGGAAGAACTTGTTCACCATGTAGCGTTCGGAGGCCAGCTCGTTGCCGCAGCCGGAGCCGTTGTAGAAGGTCCCGTTGGCCTTCGTACGGTAATAGTAGTACGGGACCAGCAGGTTGAAGTTGGAGTTTTCGGACGCGCTGGTGTGGTTGTAGACCACGTCCATATTGATGGAGAGGCCCGCCTTATGCATGGCCATGACCATCTGCTTGAATTCAATGATCCGGTTGTAGCCGTCGTAGGGATCCGTAGAATAGCTGCCTTCCAGCACGTTGTAGTTCAGGGGATCGTAGCCCCAGTTGTAGTTGTCCTTCGACATTTCGCTGCCGGAACGCGTCTCGTCCACGGAGGAATAATCGTAGAAGGGCTGCAGCTGCACGTGCGTGACGCCGAGTTCTTTGATATGGTCCAGGCCGGTGGTGACCGTGACGCCGTCCTCGGTATAGGTGGTGCCGGTCTGAGCCAGGCCCATGAACTTGCCGCGGTACTTCAGTTCTACGCCGCTGGTCGGGCTTATGGTCATATCGCGGACGTGCGCCTCGTAGATGACGGCGTCCACCGCGTTGCCGTCAAAGGGTCTGACGTCCTGCGCCCAGCCGCTGATCCGGCCGTTCAGCTTCGTGAAATTCACGACCATGCCGCGGCGGCCGTTAACGCCCGCGCTCTTCGCGTACGGGTCCACGACCTCGTTCGTGCCCTTGGAGTTGGTCACGACGTAGGTGTAGTATTTGCCGTCCAGATCCTCCGGAACAGTCAGTTCAAAAACGCCCTTCCCGCCCTTCTGCATCGGGAACTCGGCGATCGGCTCCTTTTCAGTCATATAGTCGCCGCTGTTATAGAGCCGGAGCAGGACCTGGCTGCTGGTCGGCGCCCAGACCTTGAAAGTCGTCGCCTTCGGATTGTTTTCATCGTCGAAGGTCACGCCCAGATCGTCTCCGTCGTAGCCGTAACGTTCGTTAAATTCTTCCGTATCGAAATAATTGGTCATCATCAGTTCTACCCGGTTAGTCCAGGTGGGATCGAAACGGTACGCAACCGTCACGACGTCGCACAGATCGATATCGTCCTGCAGGGTCAGATCGACCTTCTTGAAGGAGGAATCGTACTCTCCCATCTTGAAATTCTTGTAGTCCGCCCCGTTGACGGTCACGGCAAAGCGCGGCTCATAGGATTTGAAGTCGTTTGCCAGCGGCTTGAAATACACGCTGATGGTCCTCGCGTCCAGAAGCATGGCGTAGCTCACGATAGATTTCAGAGCATTTTCCTGCGTATCGAAGATCGTGGATTCGGTCGTGCGGACGTAGACGTCCTGCAGGCCGCCGGGCGTTACGGCCAGGATATCGATGGAGCGGTCGCCGTCGGGGTCTTTCTGCCAGGTATCCGTCCGGATGATGAAGCCCAGCTTGTCGATGGGCTGGCCGCCGGAGATCAGCGCAAGATCCAGATCCGCATACACGCCGTAATCATCGTAGCCGGTGAATTCATAGGCTTCGCCGTTGCCGCCGTTCGTCATATCCCAGGCCCAGACGTTCCACGCCACGTAATTGCTCCGGTCGTTGCCGTTGTCGTCGTTGCGTCGGTAATGCAGACGCACGGTCTTCGTAGGCGCGGCCGGTTCCTTGGAATGATCCGTCTCGTCCTTCGTATACTGGGCGATGACGTTGCCCGCCGGCACCAGCTGGATCGGCACGTCGTCCGGTCCCTCGTCAACGACGGGCGCCTCGGTGCCCGGAACCGTTCCGGCGGGAGTCGCTTCGGTACTCTCCGCGGGTTTCTTCTGACAGGCCGTCATAAGCACGAGCACGGCCAGCGCGAGCAGAGCCGTTAAAATCGTAAAAAAGCGTTTGTTTTTCATGGCATACTCCTTTTAGAACCCGGTCATGTCAAAGAAGCCTTCTTTCAGAATGTCTCCCTTGATGTCGGAGCTTTGTTTCAGAACGTGGGAATCCCATGCAGTCGGATTCCCTATCTGATATCCTTTTTCGAACACGGCGATCAGGAAGCCCGTCATGCCCGTCGTATCCACCAGCAGGACGCCGTCCCGGATCTCGTAGTTCTTGCTCCACAGACCCGGCGACCAGCTCCAGATGTAGATCTCATAGTCTCCGTTCAGATATTTTTCATCCAAATTGATGACGTTGAACTTTCCTTCGATCAGCTGCACCTGCGTATAGGTGAAGACCTGCTCGAAAACGTTGACGCCCTTGCGCAGATACACGTGCAGATCCACTTTTCCGTCCTGAACGTGGTCTTTCAGCTTGATGACCGAGGATTCGCCGATCGTCAGCCTGTCCGCTTCGTTTCCGTTGAAATAGCAGTATGCTTCGTCGCAGTTCCTTGCGCTCAGCTTGATCTCCTTGTCGCCGACGAAGGAGCAGTCTCTGTCTGAAACGGAAAGCTGCGGGTGGATATCCTTCGTGCGGGTGACCACCGCCATGCCGTTCGCTTCGAACTGCAGCTTCGCGACGTGATCGTGCACCAGGACCTTCGAGCCCGTGAGCGAGTCGTAGTAGACGCCGTCTTCCAGGTGCGGCACCGCGACTTCTACGGTCTTTTCCGGATCCACGTCGCCGACGTTCAGGATCAGCACGCCCTGATCGTCCGCTTTGATCTTTTCGTTCACGTAGCAGGTCCCGTCCACGGATTCGTAGCTTTCCGCGTCGAAGAAACGGTTGTGGAAGCGGTTGCTGACCGCCACGTATTCGCTCTCAAAGGCGTAGGAGCCGATCTGTCCGACCGTCAGCTCCGCCGTCGGTCTGGCCAGATACAGGCCGCCCAGATCCTTCTTGGCCGCGATGATCGACCAGAACTTCGCCACGCGCACGTCCGAATAATGGGTGTTCGTGGTCACGTATTCGTCATGGCTCTCCACCCAGGCGATCAGCTGGGAGGCGTCGTCCGTTTTCAGGGAGGCGGCCAGGATCAGCGAAGGATCTTTCTTGGCGAAGACGTTCTTTAACTGGGTGGCAAAACCGTCGTCCGTGATCCGCATGTGATCGGTGTAGCTCGTCAGGCTGCGGCCGGCCGGGGAGCCCAGGATCTCACCGTAAACGTAGAGTTCCTGCCCGGTCTTCTCTTTGTAGTATTCCTTTGCCTTTTCCAGGGTCTGATCCCAGAAATCGCTCGGATAGTCCGGATCCTTTTCGGTTTCGATGTGCTTGGCCGCGTCGAAGCGGAAGCCGTCGATGCCGGCGTCGATGCACTCCTTCATGAGGTCCAGCACGCGGCTCTGCACGAAGGCGTTGGAGGTATCCAGATCCGGCAGGTTGCCGTAGGCGTAGTACTGGGTGTCGGCGCCGGAGCCGGACGCGTTTTTGTTGTGATGGAAGGTCAGGCCGGTGCCGTCCGTGTTTTCGTTGCGGTTCGCGTAGATGACCGGTTCATAGGCGGCGACGGCCGGGGAGACCATGGGCGTTCCGTCCGCCTCCTTCCCTTCGTCGTCGGTCGTTGCCAGATGATTGAGCACCAGATCGGCTAAAATGCAGACGCCGTACTTTTCGGCCTCCGCGCAAAGCTCCGCCAGCTCCTCGCGGCTTCCCAGGGCGGAATTGTCCCCGATAGAGAAGCCCAGAGGCTGATAAAAAGCCCACCAGCTGGATCCGCCGCCCTTCGGCTGCTGGACCGGCATGGTAAGCACGTTTTTAAAGCCGGCGTTGCTGATGTTTTCGAGATTGATGAGAATTTCGTGATATGTCCAGTTGAACGCGTGAAGTGTCAGGCCGTCCGCCGCTCTTTCCGGCAGCCGGTCGGTATAGCTGTCCTCGAATTCCCTGTATTCAATGACCGGCGCAGCCGTTTCCGTCGGGGCCGGCGCCGTCGTTTCCGCTTCTGTCGTTGCGGGGATTGGATTCTTTCCGCAGCCGGCGGTCAGAAGCAGCAGGGCCGACAGCAGCGCCAGAAATAAGATGATTCTTTTCATAGGGATCCCTCACTCGGTATAACGGTATTACATATAAGAAAAAGGAGCCCCATCAAAATGAAGCTCCTTTTTCACAGAGTTGCATTATTTCTTCAGTTCAGCCGTTACGGTAGCCTTTTCGCCCTCGAAGGTGATGGTGACGACGTAGGTGCCGTCGGCTTCAGCCTTCAGGTTGCTTCCGTCTTCGTTGCCCCAGCTGTAGGTCCAGTCGCTGTCGGCGCGGACTTTGAACTCGTCGTCCTTCTTCAGTTCCACTTCGCCCTTCCAGCTGTTTTCGCCGTTGGCTTCCATGGCGATATCAGCGCCGTCGTTGCCCCAGCCGGAGGCAGCGAAGCCGCCGACGATGCCGTAGGTGTGATCCGCCGGAACGTAGGTCAGGACTTCTTCATAGGCAATGCCGTCTTTCGCTTCCTTCAGGACCAGAGCGATGCCGTAGCCGGCAGCGTCCGGAGAAGAAGCGTTCTTGTACTGGGCGATTACCAGGGTGTACAGGCCGGCGCCGCCGGTCACGACAGGGTTGCTGGACCAGGAGAAACCGTTCTCATCAGCTTCTTCCTGCCATACCGGCATGAACAGGGTCGCCGGGGTCAGGGATTCGGCATGAGCGGTCTTCGGGTCGGAGATCCACTGATCTTCCGCATACACCTTGTTGGTGCCGTCGATATCAACGCTGCACTGTGCGATCTTAAACGCATAGGAGCCGTTGGCATGGAACTTCTTGCCTTCCTGCATGAAGTCGGTGGTCCAGCCGGCGTCGTTGGTGCCGAAGAGCAGGTCGATGGTGTACAGATACTTGACTTCCTTCTTGGCCAGAGCGTTGTAGACTTCTTCGCTGATCGCCTTGACGTCGCTGAGCTTGATGGCGGTCAGAGCTGCCTTCTCATACAGATCACTGTCCTTGCCGTTCCAGGCATTCTGGGTGCCGTCGGCTAACAGATACTGACCGTGGGCGGTCCAGATCGCGTGGCTGTCATCAGCCAGTTCCTTTTCAGCTTCCGTAGGGGCTTCGGTCGGGGCCTGGGTAGGAGCCTGGGTAGGAGCCTGGGTAGGAGCCTGGGTAGGATCCTGCTTGCCGCCGCAGGCCGCCAGCGAGACGACCATCAGAGCAGCCAGCAGTAACGCAATTGCTTTTTTCATAGTGTTCCTCTCCTTTTGATAAAGATTGCAGAATGTTCTTCTGTGTTTTTTATTCCCGCAACGCGATCTCCAGCAGCGGCCGGTCATAAAAAACCGATCCGCGAACGGAGGCGTTGACAGAAGCTATTTACAGAACCGGGCACGCCTTTCGGCGAAGTGAAATCCGCGATCCGTGCCATCCGGATGACAGCCATTATTTTACACCTTTATTTGCGAATCTTCAACATATTTTTTTCATATTTTGAACATTTTTTCACAAATTCCCAGGTTTTCGGGCCGGCGGCAAAGACCGGCGCCGGCGTTTTTTATTTTTTTCCGTAAACCGTCCCGAGCTGCCGGAAGCGTTCGCTCAGGAAAGCCGTGCAGCTGCCGTTTCTCACGTTTTCCACCTGGCGGACGATGAACGTTTTCAGTTTTTCCATGTATTCCGCTTCGCTTAAGCTGCCTTCCGCGACCTTCGTCAGTCCCATCTCCCAGTTGGCTGTCAGTTCGGGGATCAGCAGGGAACGGATCGTGACCGCCACGGTGTCGCAGATCATCTCGCCCGCCAGCGTCGGCGTCACGATCTGCGTTTTTTTATTCAGCTTCAGATATTCGTTAGTGACCAGTTTTTTCAGGATCTCCGCGCGGGTCGCGGACGTGCCGATGCCGGAGCCTTTGATCTGCGCGCGCAGTTCGTCGTCCTCGATCAGCTGCCCGGCGTTCTCCATCGCAAGGATCAGCGAGCCGGAGCTGTAGCGCTTCGGCGGCTTGGTCTCGCCCGGTTTTATGACGAGCGCCTTCACGGCCAGCTTCTCTCCTTTTTTCAGCCGGCTCAGCAGCGCGCCAAGATCGCCGGCCTCCTGCTCCTCCTCGCCTTCTGCCTTTCCGCTCTCCCGCTCCGGTTCCTTCTCCGCCGGGGCGTCTTTTTCCTCCGCTTCGCCTGTGCCGCTCTTTTTCGGGATATTCGCCACGGCAAGGTATCCCTCCTCCGCCAGGCTCCGGTAATTGGCGAAGAAATGCTCGCCGTCGATAACGATCTCCAGCGCGGTCTTTTCGTACACCGCCGGCGGGAAAAAGACGGACAGGAAGCGCCGCACGATGCGTTCGTACACCGCCCGGCTCTGCGCGGACAGGCCGGCCAGCGCGCCGAGCCCCTGCCCGGTCGGAATGACCGCGTAATGGTCGGTGATCATTTTGTCGTTGGTGTAGCGGGTCTTTGCGATATCCCTGTCCCAGCCGTTCCGCAGGATCTGCTGTACGAAGGGCGCGACGCTGCCGATCTTTCCCAGGCCGCTGATATTGTTCCGGATCTCCTTCGCCACGGCGGTGGATAAGACGCGGGCGTCAGTCCTCGGATAGGTCACCAGTTTCTTTTCGTACAGCTCCTGCGCGATCTCCAGCGTCTTGTCCGGGCTGATCTTCAGCTGCTTCGAGCAGGTATTCTGCAGCTCGGCCAGATTATACAGAAGCGGCGGATTGCTTTTTTCCTTCCGGCGGGAAACGCCGCTTAAGACCGCCGGCTTTCCCTTCAGAGATGCCGCCAGTTCTTCCGCTTTTTTTTCTTCCTTAAAGCCGCTCTCGTTGTAGAGGAAGGGGCTCTCGAAATACCGGCTGCCGGGGACCGCTTTCCAGTCCGCCCGGATCAGGCCGTCTTCCGGACGTCCGCCCTCCGGGTACAGTTCCGCCTGCAGGCGGTAAAAGGGCGTTTTGACGAAGCCCCGGATCTCCCGTTCGCGGCGCACCACCATGCCCAGCACGCAGGTCATGACCCGGCCCACCGCCAGCTTGGTCCGGCTGCCCAGAAAGCCTGAGATCTGCCCGCCGTAGCGGATCGCCAGCACCCGGGAGAAATTGATGCCCATCAGGTAATCTTCCTTCGCCCTGAGATAGGCGGCTGCCGCCAGATCGTCATAGGCGGACAGCGGCTTCGCGTTGCGGATCCCCTTGCGGATCTCCTCCTCGGTCTGGGAATCGATCCAGACGCGGCGGCGGTCCGTCACCTTCGTGGACGCCTCCTGCTCCAGCAGGCGGTAGATATACTCTCCCTCCCGCCCCGAGTCGGTGCAGACGTAGATCCGGCCGATATCGTCCCGGTTCATCAGCGTTTTCAGAACGCCGAACTGTTTTTTTACGGCGGGAATGATCTCGTAGCGGTAGCGTTCCGGAATAAAAGGAAGCGTCTCCATGCTCCATTTCTTCAGAGCCGGATCGTACGCTTCTGGATAACTCATGGAAATCAAATGACCCACGCACCAGCTTACGACGGTGTTCTCGCTCTCGAGATAACCGTCCCGCTGATCCATGGGTTCATGAAGGGCCGCGGCAAATTCGCGGGCCACGCTCGGTTTTTCCGCAATAAATAAGGCTTTCATCAGGGATCAGTATAATCCCTTTTGCATCATTCGGCAAGAGTCAGGCCGTGATCCTCCAGAATTTTCCGGAAAGCGGCCAGGCTTTCCCCGTCCATGCCGGCCGGATATAAGACGTAATGCCCTTCCGTCCCGTCGACCGTCAGCGTTACGGAGAAGACGGCCGTTTTATAGGTCACGGTATAAGCGGCCGAGCCTTCCGGATTCGCAGCGGCCTGTGTCGCGGACGTCGGAACGGGTTTTAATTCATCGACAGCCGGCACGTCTGCCGAGTCAGTGAACGTGAAGACGCCTTCCAGGATCCACTTCTCAAACAGGGCCGCTTCCTCCTCGTTCAGCGTGAGGACCGTTTCCCTCTGTCCGTCGTTCAGGGTCAGCACCGTCCCCGCCTCCACTTCACATTCCGCCGGCTGCGGGGCCCCGTCTGACGACCGCTTTGTTGAAGCAGCTGCCTGAGATGCGGAGGGCTCGTTCATGCCGGCCTGTTCCGGGCTGTTCATCTTTTCATCCGTGATCTTTTCGGATCCGTCGATCTGCTCCCCGGCCTGCGTCAGCCCGGCGGGAGCCGTATTGGCTTCGGGCATCTTGCTTTCATCTTTTTGTGCCGTAGGCACGGCTGTCACCGCCTGGGTGGAATCCGCTTCCTTTGCCGGCTGCGCCACTTTTCCGCCGGCGGGGCCGAGGATCAGGACGAAGGCCAGAACAGCGGCCGCCGCCACGCCGGCGATCTTCAGCACGGGGAAGCGGAAACGTTTCTTCTTATCGGAAGGAAGCACGGGCACCGCGTTTCCGGCAGCTTCGTCCGGCGCGGCCTTGGATCCGGCCTGCGCTTCCGCCTCGGCCTTCCGCATCGCCTCCAGGAAGCGTCCGTGCTGAGCTTCGTCCACCCGGATCCGGTCCATATATTCCTTATAGCTCTTCATCTTCCAACCAACCTTTCAGCTGTTCCCGCCCCCGGAGCATCCAGGAACGTACCGTGGCTTCCTTCGTGTCCATGATCCGTGCGATCTCTTTCGTGGAGTATCCTTCGTAATAGTAGAGGTAAACCGCATCCCTGTGATTCGGCGGCAGCTTCATGACCAGCTCAATCAGCCCCTGTTCCTCCTCCGTCTTTGCGGGATAGATGTCCAGAAGCTCCGTTTCGCCGCGCCGCCCCCGTTTCTTGACGAGGTTATTGCAGAGATTGATGATCACCCGCAGCAGCCAGGCCTTTTCATGCTCCTCGCTTTCGAATTCGAGCCGGGCGCTCAGCCAGCGCAGGAAGGTCTCCTGCACCATATCCTCCGCGTCCTCCCGGATCCCGGTGTGGGACAGCGCCACGCGATAGAGCATGTTCTCATATTTTGAGACAACTTCTTCCGCAGTGCTCATGTTTTAACCCTCTTCATTCACAATACAGCCGTTTCCTTCTGTTTGTTGCGGCCGCCGGGAAAAAATTTTTTTCTTATTTTCAGCGGAAAACGCAACGTACGGCTGCTTTCTGGTGTATTATGTACAAAAGACCTCATCACAGAACCTGAAGGAGGAAAAGGATGATGAAAAAACGTTTACCTGCCGTCTTCTCCGTCCTGCTGGCCGTCTGCCTGCTTCTCGGCGCCTGCGGCGGAGCCGGCGCCGCCAAAGAAGAAATGATGGCCGCCCCGACGGGTACCGCCAACATGCAGGCGGCGGAGGCTGCTTATCAGGGATCGGACGGAAATTTCACCTATACCGTCACGTCTAAAACCGAGGATCCGATCCAGAACAGCCAGAAGCTGATCAAGACCCTCCGCATCAGCATGGAGACGCTGGACTTTGAGGACAGCCTGAACAAACTGAACGCCCTGATCCTCGAGCAGGGCGGCTACGTGGAAAGCTCTACTGTCAACGGCAACAGCTACAACAGCTATTCCCGCCGCACCGCGACCTACGTGATCCGCATCCCGGCCGCCCGGCTGGATGCGGCGGAAACCGCGCTCGGTCAGCTGGGGAACGTGACTTCCTCCACCGCCGAGATCAGCGACGTCACCCTGACCTGGGCGGATACCGAGAGCCGCATCAAGGCCCTGGAGGCCCAGCGCGACAGCCTGCTCTCCATGCTGGAAAAGGCCGATAATCTGAGCGACCTGCTGCAGATCCAGGACCATCTGACCGAAGTGGAGTACAAACTGGAATCCTACGCCTCCCAGATGCGCGTGCTGGAGAACCAGGTCAGCTACTCCACCATCCGTCTCACGCTCAGCGAAGTGAAGATCTACACGGAAGAAGAACCGGAGACCTTCGGACAGCGCATCAGCCGGACCTTTAAGGACAGCCTGGAAGGCGTCGGCGAATTCTTTACCGATCTGACGGTCTTTGTGATCGGCAACGTTCCGGCGCTCGTCTGCTGGGCCGTCTTCATCGTTCTGGTCGTTCTGGTGATCCGGAAGATCAGCCGGAACAGCCGGAAGAAAAAAGCGGCCGCCCCCGTCGTGCCGGTCCAGGAACTGCCGGAACAATTCCGGAAAGAAAACGAGTAAGCAGCGCCCTCTTCAGGGAGAGTCATTCCACGGAATGGCTCTCCCTTCTTTTACCAGAAAGCAAAGCTCTTTTTCCTTTTCGGCCAGCGCCCGGCCCAGGGAGGCGTCCTGAAGCTCCGCCAGGAAGCTTTCCTCCTGCTCCGGCATCAGATAGACCTCCCGGCTGACGTCCGTTCCGTACTCTTCTTTTCCGACCGGCAGCCGGCGGGAAGCGATCAGCTTGTCCACGCGGGCCAGATCGTTGTAGGAGCAGATCACGTGCCAGCGGGCGCCCTCATACAGAAGCCCCGTCTCCGCGGATTCCAGCGCCGCCTTCGCCGCCGCCGAATAGGCCCGGACCAGGCCGCCTGTCCCCAGCAGCGTGCCGCCGAAGTAGCGCGTCACGACGATGAGCGCATTGTGCAGGCCGCTGCCCAGCAGCGCTTCCAGGATCGGCTTGCCGGCCGTGCCGGAGGGCTCGCCGTCGTCGCTGGAGCGGGTCGTCTCATTGTGCAGGCCCAGCACGAAAGCGTAGCAGTGATGCCGCGCGGCGTAATGCTCCTTCCGCCTGGCCGCCAGAACGGCCGCCGCCTCTTCCTCGGAGCGCACAGGGACGGCCCGCGCCAGAAAGCGCGAGCGCTTGGATTCGTATTCTCCCTCGGAAGGGGACATCAGCAGACGGCAGGGTTCCATACAGCCTCCCGGAACAGGACGGCGCCTTTTTGCCTAGTGTATCAGCCTTTTCCCGAAATGGCAAGGCCCGTAATTTCTCCTTTATTATTTTCGCGAAATCTGATATACTGTTAATTCAAAGATGAAAAAGACTCTCTCCGCGAGGTGTTTTCCATGAATTACAGCAGAGAATCTGTCAGCAGCAGATTGAAAAATACGAAAGGGACCGGAAAGAAGTTCACCAGCCGGATCGTTCTGCACGCCCTGAAGATCCTCTTTCTGGCCCTGGTACTGGCCGTTGTCATCGCCGGCGGCTTTACGCTCGGCACCGTCAAGGGGATCATCGATATGTCTCCCGAGCCAGAGACCTTAAACGTAACGCCTCTGGGCATCGCCTCCAGCATCTACGATGCGGAAGGCAACCTGACCGAGACCCTCATCCAGTCCGGCTCCAACCGCGACCCGGTCGCCTACAGCCAGTTCCCCGACAATCTGATCAACGCCTTCGTCGCCATTGAGGACGAACGCTTCTGGACCCACGAGGGCGTGGATATCCGCGGCATGCTGCGGTCCATGGCCTCCCTTCTCTTAAGCGGCCACTTAAACGGCGGCGCCAGCACCATCACCCAGCAGCTGATCAAAAACAACTTCTTCGGCGGCGGCCGCGAAAACGGCTGGGGCGCCCGCTTTATCCGGAAATTCCAGGAGCAGTATCTGGCCATGAAGCTGGACCAGGAGGCCTCCAAGGAAGACATCTTAAGCAGCTACCTGAACTCCATCAACCTGGGCCAGAACTGCCTGGGCGTACAGGTCGCTTCGCAGCGCTACTTCCGCAAGGACGTGAGCGAGCTGACCCTTTCCGAATGCGCCTGCATCGCCGGCATCACGCAGAACCCCTACCACTACAATCCCATCACCTTCCCGGAGGAGAACGCCGAACGGCGGCTTTCCGTTCTGAACCACATGCTGGACCAGGAATATATCTCCCAGGCCGAATACGACGAAGCGATCGCCGACACCGAAGCCCTTTACGTCAGGATCCAGGAGAACAACCTGATCATCAAGGAGAACGCGGTTCCCTACACCTACTTCACGGACGCCGTCATCACCTCCGTTCTGAACGACCTGCAGGAGGATCTCGGCTACAGCGCGTCCGACGCCTTCACCCTGCTGTACAGCGGCGGCCTGAACATCTATACGACGCAGGTCCCGGAATATCAGGAGATCCTGGACGAGGAAGTCAACAATCCGGCCAATTATCCGGCCGACGCCTTCCAGTACAGCTTCACCTACCAGGTGAACGCGACGCTGGCGGACGGCCGCACCGTCACCTATACGCACAACAACGTCAAGCGCACGCTGGACCTGGGCTATCTGCTCTTCGACAGCAAGGAAGCCGTTGACGAGACCGTCGAGCGCTTCAAGGCCGAGGTCTTCGGGGAAAAGGACGTGATCGCCGATGAAAAGATCACGTATATCATCCAGCCGCAGCTCTCCGCCATTCTTATCGACCAGAACTCCGGCCACGTGCTGGCCGTGACCGGCGGCCGCGGCGACAAGACCACCAGCCGCTCCTTAAACCGCGCCACCAACACCTACCGTTCGCCCGGCTCCACCTTCAAGCCGATCTCCACCTTCGCCCCGGCCATCGACGCGAAGGGTCTGACGCTTTCCACGGTCGTGGAGGATCTGCCCTTCACCTACAACGGCACCACGATCCGGAACTGGTGGTCCAGCGATCTGTGGATGGGCAACTGCAACGCGCGGCAGGCCCTGATCTATTCCATGAACGTGGTCAGCGCCCGCGTCTTCCTGAATACGGTCGGCATCGAAACCGGCTTCGAGTATCTGGAAAAGTTCGGCATCTCCTCCCTGGTCCGCTCCAAGGAGGTCGGCGGCAAGATCTACACCGACCTGGGGCCGGCGCTCAGCATCGGCGCCTTAACGGACGGCGCCAATCTGCTGGAGGTGACCGGCGCCTATGCGACGATCGCCAACAAGGGCGTCTATCAGGAGCCCATCTTCTATACGCACGTGACGGACCACGACGGCAATCTGCTGCTTGTCAAGGAGCAGGAAACGCACCGCGTGATCAAGGAAAGCACCGCGTATCTTCTCACCAGCGCCATGGCGGATTCCATGAAGGAGATGCCCACCCTGAAAGGGACCTACATCAGCGCCACCTCCTCTTCCGCCGCCCTGAACAATATGCCGGCGGCAGGCAAATCCGGCACCTCCACGGACAGCGCCGGCAAGTCCCGCGACTTCTGGTTCATCGGCTACACCCGCTATTTCACCATGGGCGTCTGGAGCGGCTACGATGACGGAGGCATCTCCCTGACCGGCAACGTGACGGAGGAAGCCTACCACAAAAACGTCTGGCGCGAGGTGATGAACCGGATCCACGAAGGCCTGCCGTCCATCGGCTTCGTCATGCCCGAGGACGTTACGACCGCGCGGATCTGCTCCTTAAGCGGCAAACTGGCGGTTCCGGGCGTCTGCGACCATGACCCCAACTGCCAGGTCTATTCGGAGTTCTTCACCAAGGACACCGTCCCGACCGAAAGCTGCGACATCCACGTGATGGTCAAGATGTGCCGCGACACCAACTGCGAGGCCACGCCCTACTGCACCAATCTTTATCTGAAGATGTATTACAACATGCCGGTGCCGGAGGTCATCACGCTGGACTCCGAGTACATTTATAAAGCCGGCATCGCCCCGGCGCTCTGCACCCGCCACACGCATGCCACGTCGCCCACGCCGCCTGTCATCTACGACGAAAACGGCCTGCCGGTCCAGTATGACGAGAACGGCAATATCATTCCCAGGGACGTGCCGCCGCCCGAAACGACGGCTGACCCGGAATAAACATAAAAAACACGAAAAAGCGGCCTTCCGGGGTCCGCTTTTTCTGTCGAACGGAGGATCATCATGGTCAGCTTTAACGATCTCGGCGCCTATCAGGACAGCTTTTCCCGCTACGGCGTTGCCGGCAGCGATCTGGCCGTCTGGGTCGGCTACAAACAGGTCTACCGCCACATGAGCGGCTGGCAGAACGCCGCCAAAAAGATACCGGTCTCGGAGAAGACGCTCTACCGGATGTTCTCGATGACGAAGCCCGTCACCGTGACGGCCGCCATGCAGCTGTACGAGCGCTGCCTGTTCCGGCTGGACGACCCGCTCTCCGACTACCTGCCGGAATTCGCCGACATGCGGGTGCGGGAAAGGGCCGCGGACGGCAGCGAACGGATCGTTCCCGCCGGAAACCCGATCCTGATCCGCCACCTCTTCGAGATGACGGCCGGCTTCGATTATGACAAGGACTCGCCCGAAATGTCCCACTGGGTCGATGAAAAGGATACGGACCATACCCTTGCGGATTTTTCGAAGCTCATTGCCAGCCGCCCCCTGCAGTTCGAGCCCGGAACGCGCTGGCTCTACAGCGTCGCGCACGATATCCTGGCCCGCCTCGTGGAGGTGATCAGCGGGATGAGCATCGGCGAGTACGTGCGCCGGTATATCTTCGACCCGATCGGCATGGACTCCGCGGTCTACCGTCTGACGCCGGAAAAAGAAAAGGACCTCTGTCAGATCAGCCGCCCGGACGAAAAGACCGGCCTTCCCGTCACGACAGATCTGGGCCGGACGCTTTACTGCGGCCGGAAATTCGAAGGCGGCGGCGCCGGCCTGATCATGACGGTCGACGACTATGCGAAATTCACCGCGATGCTCACCCATAAGGGAAAGGCGGAAAACGGAGCGCGGATCCTTGCCGAAACGACGGTCGACCTCATCCGGACGAACCGTCTGTCCGGGGTCCGGCTGAGCGACTTCCAGTCCGTCCGGACCCGCGTCGGCTACGGCTACGGTCTGGGCATGCGCACGCATATCGACCGCGCCGCGTCCGGAAGCCTCACGCCCCTCGGGGAATTCGGCTGGGGCGGCATGCTCGGCACGTATATGGCGGCGATCCCGGAAAAGCGCATCTCCATCGTCTATGCGATGCAGGTCCTGTCCTGCCCGCAGCGCACGCTCATCCGCTCGATGATCTGCTCCATGGCCTGCGCCGCGCTGGAATACGAGAGGATCCTGTAAGCCCTTCTGACCGAACGAAAAACACCCTTCCCTGACAGTCCGGAGACTGTTTCGGGAAGGGTGTTTTTTCGGAGGGGATCCGCCGCTTACTTCGGCAGGATCGGGCTCCAGTATTCCTGCTTGTAGATATCGGTGAAGAGGTAGGCCGGCTGCGCGTTCTTCTGATCCTTGTCGGACAGGTAGTAGTAGCCGACGGCCAGCTCATCTTCCATGCCCGCCGCGGTCAGCGTGACGTCGTCCAGCACGTAAGTATCCTGATACTCTCCCTTGTAGGTGTAGTAATCGCAGAGGAATTCGATCGTATCGCCGGCTTCCAGCTCCAGAAGCGCCTTGGCGACGGTATCGGTCTCACCGTTTACGTACACGGGCTTCGCGCCGGCCACGTAGCCGTTCGGATGCGCGTCATCCGTCACGATGATCAGCTCGACCCGCTGCTTTTCGTCCGAATCCGCTTTCTTCAGCATCGCCGGTACGTAGCCCGTGGCGGAGACGAATTTGCCGTTCTCATAGACGCTGTCCAGCAGATAGTAGGCTACGAATTTCTTGCCGATCGTCAGCCAGCTGTAGTCGTAGTCGCCCAGCAGCACGCCGTACTTGTTGATGGTGAAGCTGTCGTCCGTGCCCAGATCGATATAGCCCTCGCCGTCATCCAGGAAGACGTTCAGCTCCAGCTTCTGGATCAGGCCCCACTGCTCGTCGCTCAGGGCGATGCCGTACATGCCGTTCTCATACAGCTTCCAGTCCAGAAGCGAAGGATCGAAACGGTTCTTTTCCAGATAGGCCGCCGTATCCTCCAGCGTCAGGGCCCGGCCGCTGCCAAAGGAGCTGCTAAGGAAGCTGGAAGCCAGTCCGCTTAAGCCCGAAACGCCGTTGGTGTTGCCGCCCAGCAGGCCGCCCAGGATCGAGGAGATCATATCCGAGCTGTCCGCCGTCTGGCCGGCCGAGCTGTAGCCGCCGGAAAGCAGGGAGCTTAACGGCGAGCTGGCGCCGCCGGAGATAGCCTGGCCGCCGGTCTCCACGCTGGCGTATGCCTGGATGCAGCGCATGTAGTCCTCATCCATGCCGATAGCTTCAAAAGCCGAGACCGCGCTGTCCACCTTGCCGACCTTCTGGTACGGGAAGTAGATGGAAAGGCCGTAGGCGTTGGTCATGTTAGTGGAGGTCCGGTTGTATTTGACGGCGTCCAGAACGGTGGAAGCCATGCTCTTGGCCGCCTCGGTGCCGAGCCTGTTGGCCAGGTCGACCAGGTCGACCTGATCGATCTTGGTGGAAGCCGCGAATTCGCGGGCCCCGCTGCGCGCGTTGGAAACGGTCTTGTAATCCGACTTGATCTGCGCGCTGGTCGCCGTGGAGAAGGCCTTGAAATCGTCCGGGAGTGTCTTTTCCAGCTCGGCCAGGTCGATCACGGACAGCGTCGCCTTCTGGCCCTGGCAGCTCTTGGCGCAGGTATCGACGAAATCGTCGACGATGTTCTTGCCGATCTCCAGCGTGGACATGGAGGTGTTGGCGGACAGCTTGGTCAGCCAGTTCGTATAGTACCAGCCGATGCCGGGCTCGGTCTCCTCGGAGCCGATCAGATAGTCCGCATACTGCGCGCACATCAGGGCCGTTTCGGCGGTCGCCATCAGGCAGGCGTCGAAGCCGATGAAATCGAAGGTCACGCCGCCGGCCTTCAGGGCCTGCTGAATGCCGCTAAGGGGCATGGAGCCGGCGGAAGTAAAGCGCTCGTCATAGCCGTAGCCGCTCAAGGAACCGCCGCCGTGGTCCCAGAAGATCAGCATGTTGCGGTTGGCCGGGAAGTTGGTCTTGCAGAACTGGATGAATTCCGCCAGCGTGGCCGGCTTCGTCATGGCCTTGTTGCCCGCATCCGCGACCAACTGCACCAGCTGGCCGCCCTTGACCTGCCAGATCTGGTTGGTGGAATTGCTGATGCCGTTCACGCGCCACTGCTTGCAGCCGCCGGTATAGACGATCAGGTTGATGTTGTCGCCGACCGTGGCCTTGATCATCTCGCTTAAGTCAGCCGTGCCCATCTTGTACTGGGATTCCAGGTCCGTGCCGCACATGTAGACCATGATGGTGATCACGTCCTTCTTGTTGCCCAGTATGGTGGTGCGCTTGGCTCTGGCTTCCGGAGAGACGGAGGTGTTCAGCTTGGCGGTATTCTGCGTGCTGCCCGTCCAGCCGGTCGAAGTGCCGGAGCCGCTGAAGATGGAGCTTAAGGCGCTGGCGTCCACCGCGCTGGAGCTGGCGTTCGTGCTGCTGCCCGAGCTGGTGCCGCCGAACAGGGAGGAAAGCCCCAGGTTGCTGAAGCTGATGCCGCTGCTGGTATTGCTCTGCTGGGTCGGCGTCGTATCATCGCCGCCGAACAGATTCCCGAAGATCCCGCTTAAAGATCCGCCGCCTCCGAGCAGGAGGACCAGAACGATAAGGATCAGGAGCCCCTTGCCGCCGAACAGACCGCCGCCGGACGAGGAAGACGAACTCGAACCGGAGCTGCCGCCGAGCAGAGTCCCCAGCAGGCTTCCGCGATCTCCGTCATCTCTTCCGCCGCCCGAGCTGTGGCCCGAGCTGCCTGTCGGTCTGTGGCTGTGCTGCTGGCCAACCGGGCCGGTGCCAAGCCCCTCTCCTTTTTTGTGAATGTCATTTCCCTGGCCCAGGACCGTTTTCCTGCGGCCGTTCGGTGTTTCTGCCATTTCTTTACTCCTTCTTGAACGTATGATAAATGAAGGGAATATACTCGTTCTTTACCGGACCGGCGTGCCTTCCGGGATCCGCTCGTCCACGAAGATCACCTGGCAGCCGCAGGCGTTGTTGGTCGCCGCCAGCAGCATGCCCTCGCTGGTCACGCCGGTGAGTCTGGCCGACTCCAGATTGGCCACTACGATGATCTTCTTCCCGATCAGCTCCTCCGCCGTATAATCGTCCTTGATGCTGGAAACGATGGTCCTCTCCCGGAGGCCGTCGAAGAGAGTCAGTTTCAGGTTGTTGCGTGCCTTGCGGATCTCGCTGACCTTGATGATCTTTGCGACCCTAAGATCGATGCGGTCAAATTCCGCCTTGGATATCGGTTCCTTCACCGGATCCACCGGATCGGCCGGGCCGTAGACCCGTTCTTTCTTGACCGGCGCCTCTTCCTTCTTCTCCGCCAGCTCCGGATGGGCCTCGAGCTCGGTCATGGGCGCGTCAAAGTCCAGAAGCGGCAGGATATCCGCCGGATCCATCGCGTGCAGGAACAGATACAGGCGCGGGCCTCTGTCCTTGTTCAGCAGCAGGCGGTAGACCAGCTGGAAGAAGCGGGCCTGCAGCTGCTTTAAGCCGTTCGCGTTCTCGCCGAAGACTTCCTTCGGGATCGCGTAGAGCTTCGCGCTCAGCTCGTCCAGCGTGTAGCCGCCGTCCCGGATATAATCGTGCAGGATACGGATCTCCCGCTTCTCTTCTTCGCTCATTTCGCCGTAGAGCGCGAAATCGCGGAAGGGCCGCAGATGGTTCGCCTGCTCCGGCGCGCATTCCTCCAGCCAGAATTCCGCGCGGGCCAGCCGCTCCTTAAAGTCTTCATATTTGTAGGACATCCCGATCTTGCCGAAGACCGTTTCCAGCATGGGGACGTTGAAGTTCACGATGGAGCCCAGCTGCACCAGCAGCGCCATCGGCACGGTCTTGATGGTCTTTCCGTGCGTGAGGCAGTTGTCCATGACGGAGCGGGTGAATTCGTCCGCCCGGCCTTCACAGAAGTCGCCGTACTGCTTGTCGAATTCAAAGTACTGACGCAGGATGCCGTCGTCGAAGCAGAAATCGAAGGCCTTGGTCGGCTCGCTCTTCGCGTAGAGCCACAGCACCACCTCCGGCTCGTAAAGCTTCAGGATGGTGTCCGGCGTCAGATTCAGGCCGGAGGAGCCGCTCATCTTGCCGGCTACGCCTTTGATGCCGATGAACTCGTAGCCCTGGAACAGCGGGGCTTCGTAGCCGAAGATCTTCTCCGCCACGACCTTTCCGTTGTCGTAGCTGCCGCCGGGGCTGGCGTGATCCTTTCCGCCGGGTTCGAAATCAACGCCTTCATAGGCCCAGCGCATGGGCCAGTCGACCTTCCAGGCCAGCTTGCAGTTGGTATCTTTCGTGAAGTCGAAGTCGCCTTCGAAGCCGCAGGCGCAGGAATAGTGCGCCACGGTCCCGTCCTCGCTTAAGGAGTGGATCTTCGTGGTATCGCGATGGCAGTGCGGACAGTAGATGCTGACGGGATAATAGGCTTCCCGTTCGCCTTCCTGCGCGTCCT
>JAEEUR010000035.1 GCA_016290595.1 Lachnospiraceae bacterium
TCCTTCTTTATTACTTGTTGAACAGTTTCCTGTTTGTGGTTTTCTTGGCGAGCCAGTTCCCCAGCGTCTGCAGGAGGAAGACGGCGAGCAGCAGGACGATCACACAGACGTTGACGATATCCTGATAGTGCAGGCCCTGGCCGTAGTTGACGGCGAAGCTCCCGATGCCGCCGGCGCCGACGGCGCCGGCCATGGTCGTTAAGCCGATCAGGCTGATGGCGGTGATCACCGTGACCCGGATGAGGCCCGGAACCGCTTCGTGCCAGTACACCCGGAAGATGATCCCGAAGGTCCCGGTCCCCATGCTGCGCGCCGCTTCGATCTTGCCCGGATCCACGCCAGCCAGCACGGTCTCCACCTGCCGGGTGAAGAAAGGAATGGTCCCGAAGATGAGCGGCACGATGGCGCCGGTCACGCCGATCGCGGTCCCCACGAGCGCCCTCGTGAAGGGGATCAGGAAGATCAGGAGGATCAGGAAGGGGATCGCGCGGAAAAAGTTGATCAGCGCGTTCAGGACGGTGTACGGGATCTTCCGCGGCCGGATGCCGTCGCTCTTCCAGACCGTGAGCAACGTTCCCAGAAATAAGCCGATCACGAAGGAGATGCTTCCGGCGATCAGGAACATCTGGAGCGTCGCCTCGCAGCTGGTGACGAAGCGGTCCCAGTAGGTGACCACGTTCGGAGCGATTTTCTGAAACCATTCAGGCATAGGCCACCTCCTCGACGCCGACCTTGTTGTCCCTTAAGTACTGTAACGCGGCGTTCACCTTTTCCGGTTCGCCCTTGACCACGCAGGCCAGGCGGCCGAGCGCGCCGTCGTGCAGCATATCGATGTTCGCGAGGGCGATATTGACGGCCAGGCCGTAGTCCCGCGAGATGGCGGAGATGAGGGCGTCGCCCACGCTGTCCTTGCTGAAGGTCAGGATGATGAGCCGTCCGCCGTCCGCCGTGACCTGCCCTTTCTTTACCAGCGTTTCCAGTTTGCCGAGCGCGGAGGCGGAACTGATGAATTTCCGCGTGATGGGCGCCTGCGGGTTCGCAAAGACATCGTAGGCGTTGCCCTCCTCTACGACCTTTCCGTCCTCCAGGACCGCGACCTTGTTGCAGATGGCCTTGATGACGCTCATCTCATGGGTGATCAGGACGATGGTGAGGCCGAGCTGGCGGTTTAAGCGCGCCAGAAGCTCCAGAATGGAGTCCGTCGCGTCCGGATCCAGCGCGCTGGTCGCCTCGTCCGAAAGCAGGACCTTCGGCCGGCCGGCGAGGGCTCTTGCGATGGCGACGCGCTGCTTCTGGCCGCCGGAAAGCTGCGAGGGATAGGCGTCCGCCTTATCCGAAAGGTCCACCAGGGCCAGCATC
This sequence comes from Lachnospiraceae bacterium, assembly GCA_016290595.1. Classification (GTDB taxonomy): domain Bacteria; phylum Bacillota; class Clostridia; order Lachnospirales; family Lachnospiraceae; genus UBA6987. The sequence continues at coordinate 1,360 of JAEEUR010000035.1, forward strand.
TCCGAGACGCGGTCCCGGATCTCTTCCTTCGAGAGGCCCGTATATTTCAGGGGATAGGCGACGTTGTCGAAGACCGTGGAGCGGTCCAGCAGGTTGAAGTGCTGGAAGATCATGCCGATGCCGCGCCGCACCCGGTTGAGCTCCCTGTCCGGCAGGCGGACGAGCTTTCCGTTCTCGGTGCGGCAGAGCTCCTTTCCGTCCACAGTGACGCTCCCCGCGTCCGGAATCTCCAGGAGGTTCAGGCAGCGCACCAGCGTGGATTTGCCGGCGCCGGAATAGCCGATGACGCCATAGATGTCGCCGGCCGCGATATCGAGACTGACGCCGTCCAGCGCCTTCACGTCTCCGGTCTTTATATGGTAGGTTTTGGAAAGATTTCTGATCTGGATCAAAGCGGTTTTCCTCCGACGCGCCTTATCATACCCCTTTCCCGCGGCTTTGGCTAATAGAGCTTTTTTATTTTTGCCATCAGTTTTAACTATAACAATGCGAAATAAAACAAAAAACAAAAATAACGGGACCCCTGTCCTTCCTTTCGAAAGTTTTTGCGGTTTTTATTTAATTTTGAAAAGCATAAGGGCCCGAAAAATAAAGCGCAACGTGAATAAATCTTATTTTTCTGATAGTGACAAGAGGCTGCTTTTGTGGTATCCTATATACGAATTAAAAAGCATCGGAATACAACACAAATATTTTTTTAGGAGGAAGTTTCCCATGAATGCTTATCTTGAAAGAGTTCTGGCCGAAACCAAGGCCAAGAACGCGAATGAGCCCCTTTTCCTTCAGACCGTAGAAGAAGTTCTGTCTTCTGTAGAACCTCTTATCGACGCGCATCCCGAGTATGAAGAGGTCAGCCTGCTGGAACGCCTCGTCGAGCCGGAACGCGTGATCGAATTCCGCGTTGTCTGGATGGACGATCAGCTGAAGTATCACGTAAACCGCGGCTACCGCGTTCAGTTTAACGCGGCCCTCGGCCCGTACAAGGGCGGCCTTCGTTTCGCATCCAACGTAACGCTCGACACCATGAAGTTCCTCGGCTTCGAGCAGATCTTCAAAGATGCTCTGACCGGCCTTCCGATCGGCGGCTGCAAGGGCGGATCCGACTTCGATCCCCGCGGCAAGAGCGACGGCGAAGTCATGCGTTTCTGCCAGGCCTTTATGACCGAGCTGATCCGCCACATCGGTCCCGACGTGGACGTTCCCGCCGGTGACGTAGGCGTCGGCGGCCGTGAGATCGGCTATCTGTACGGCCAGTATCGCCGCATCAAGGGCGCTGCGGAGCTGGGTGCCATGACCGGTAAGGACATCAAGACCGGCGGTTCCATCCTTCGTCCCGAAGCGACCGGCTACGGCGCTGTTTACTATCTGGAAGAAGTCCTGAAGCACGACGGTCTGGATATGGCCGGCAAGAAGCTCGCTATCAGCGGCTTCGGCAACGTGGCATGGGGCATCATGAAGAAGGCTGCCGAGCTCGGCGCTGCGGTCACCTACTTCGCCGGCCCGGACGGCTACATCCATGATCCGGAAGGCGTCATCACCGAAGAAAAGCTCAACTTCGTGCTGGATATGCGCGCGAAAGATCCTATGCACTGCAAGCCTTACGCTGACAAGTTCGGCTGCGAATTCGTTGCCGGTGAGAAGTGCTGGGGCGTCAAGGACGTCGACGTGTACATGCCCGCCGCCATCCAGAACGACGTCAGAATGGCAGAAGCGGAAAAGATCGCTGCCAGCGGCGTGAAGTACTACATCGAAGTTGCGAACATGCCTACCACCAACGATGCTCTGGTCTTCCTGAAAGGACAGAAGCACATCCTGGTTGCTCCGTCCAAGGCCGTCAACGCCTGCGGCGTGTCCGTCTCCGAACTGGAAATGGCTCAGAACTCCGCTCGTCTGTACTGGGATGCCGAGGAAGTCGACGCCAAGATGCACAGAATCATGACCAACATCTACAAGTCCTCCGCGGAAGCGGCTGCCCGCTACGGTCTGGGTTACGACCTGGTCGCCGGCGCGAACCTGGCCGGATTCCAGAAGGTCGCGGATGCCATGATCTGCCAGGGCGTTTTCTAAGCTGCCTGACGATTCTCAAAGAGAGAGCTCCGGGAGACCGGGGCTCTTTCCTTTTGCAAAAAAAGGCCGGACCCGCTATAATATTCCCGTAACCTGACCCCGAAAACTCCCGATAGAAAGAGTGAAGGACGAAAAGGACGCCTGACGATGCCGAACGACCCTCTGGTACAACAATTCTTATCCCGCTCCGAAGAAGCGATCGCCGAAGCGAAGCGCCGGTACGGATCCGGCCTGCGCGCGCTGGCCCTGCGCATTCTGGGCAGCCGGGAGGACGCGGAGGAGATCGAAAACGACGTTTATCTGGAGGCCTGGAACAAGATCCCGCCGGCCGAGCCGGAATCCTTAAAGAGCTATCTCTTTATGATCTGCCGGCGCCGGGCGCTGGACCGCCTGGATGCGCGCCTCGCGAAGAAGCGGGGCGGCGGCGAGGCGGAGGCCGCCCTGGAGGAACTGGACGAATTTCTGCCGGGCGAGGACGGCCGCGAGTGGGCGGACGCCATCGGCCGCCGGGAACTGTTAAGGGATTTTCTGACCGGGCTCCCGGAACGGGAGCGGCGCCTCTTCTTAAAACGCTACTGGTATTTCCTGAGCGTGCGCGAGATCGCGGAGGAGGAAGAGCTGACGGTCTCGCACGTAAAGGTCCTTCTTCACCGAAGCCGGAAGCGGCTGAAGGAATGCCTGCAGAAGGAAGGGGTATGGGAATGAGCAGCCTGGATTTTTTTAAGGATCTGAACGATATTGATGAAACGATGCTCCGGGAGGCCGAGCCGGGCGGAGCGGAGGCTTCGGGCCGGAAGATCAGCCGGGTGCGGATCTTCCGCATCGCCGGCGTGACGGCGGCCGTGCTGCTTCTGGCCGTTGGGACAGGGATCTGGATGCAAAGCCGCGGTACGCGCATCCCGGAAGGGGCCGGAAGTGAGACCGTGACGGAACCGGCGGCTTCGCTGCCGGAAAGTACGGCCGCGCCGGAGAGTACGGCCGTGCCGGAAGAAACGCAGAAGCAGACGGAAAGCGAAACACTGCCGCCGGAAACGGAGACGGAATCCGGATCGCTTCCGTCCGTGCAGCGGCTTCCGGGGCCGCGCATCCTGACGGAAGAGGAAGAGATGGCCCGGTGGGAAGCGCAGCAGGAGGCGCTCGCCCGCCTCCGGGAAGTGGTATCCTCCGCAGCAAATCAGTCGTCGGGCGGAGAGCAGACGGCCGAGTACTGCCTGAGATACTTAACGGAGCGGGAACTGTTCGGAAAATGCGACGTCCTGCTTCGGGCCAGAGTCACGGAAGTTCAGAACCTCTCGGTTCAGAACGAACAGACAGGCCGGACCGAGAATTTCTGCGTGGTCACACTGGAGCCGGGAAAGATCATACGCGGGGAACTGAAAAAAGAAGGCCCGGTCCGCCTGTACCTAAGCCGCTATACGAACACTTCGCTGGAAGGCCTCAGCAAGTCGCTGAACGGCGTGCAGACGGGCCGGGAAGGCATCCTGATGCTGTACGAGATGGAGGACTATGCCCCGGAGTACCGGAAGGAACTGGCGGACTATACCGTCGGCGACAACGAGCGCTTTGCGATCTGGGAAACTGCGGGCGGTCTGAGCTTCGCGGCCGACGCCTTCCCGAGCTTTCAGAAGGACTGGACGCTGGATCAGGCGGCGGAACGCATCCGGGATCTGATCGGCTTAAATGATCCTGCGCCGTCGGACTTTGCCGTTTCCTTCCGATATCAGGTGTGGGGGCACGTTCCCGAGGACGATACCTGCTGCACCTACGACAGCCGGACCGGAGAGTACTCCCTCGTGGGCAGCTATCATATGGAAGAGGAATACGGCCGAGAGAACCTGACGGGAACCGTATACCCGGGGCAGGTGATCCGAAATGAATTGTATCAGATCTGCCGGGACTTAAAGGATCTTCCCGAGGTCCTGCGGTCGGATGCGCCGGCAGGCGGACCGGATACCGTGGAGATTGAGATCTGGTTCCGGGCAAACGGGGCGGAGAGGACCGTATCCTTTTCGGGAAAATCAAGCGAAATGAGGGAGGACGTGCGGCTTCTGGAAAGGAAAAGAACGGAACTGGACCGCAGCCTGTCGGCCGCTGCCGGTCTGAGACAGTGGTGGACGGAGCTGAACCGTATCGCTGCCGAAAGACGCACGAAAAAATCCCTGGAAATCGCGGATAAGCTGCTGGCGGCGCTGGAAGAAAAGTACGGGCCGGGACAGGCTCCGGATTACTACCTGGGCATGGAGATCACCTCGTGGGGCTACCTGCAGATCCTGATCGCATCGTCCGACAACAAGCGGGAACTGAGCAACAGGGGGATCGAAGAGATCATATCTCTTCTGGGTTTTCTGGAAGGCTACAGCTTCACCCTCGTCGACGTGCCGAATTGACTTCCCCCTCCCGAATTGCTATAATGGCGCTGTTATGAAAGAAAAGCTTTCCCAAACAGCGCCTTTTATATTGCTCGGGATCGGGGCCGCGGCCCTGCTTTTCGGCGTGCTCTGCGGCGACATGGAGCTGGTGCTGCAGAAGGCGGTGCGGATCTGCCTGGAGTGTATCGGCATTGGATAAGGTAAAAAAGCAGGAACGGATCAGAAAGTGCGTGCAGGCCCTCTGGGGCCTTCTTTCGAACGCGCACCTGGCCGGCTTTTTCAAGGGGACGATCTACAACGGCCCCTTGAAGCGCTTCTGCGTGCCGGGCATGAACTGCTATTCCTGCCCCGGGGCGCTCGGCGCCTGCCCCATCGGCGCGCTGCAGAATTCGTTTACCGGACGCAAGGTGAAATTTCCCTTCTACGTGCTGGGATTTCTGCTCCTGGTCGGCGTGCTGGTCGGCCGCTTTATCTGCGGCTGGCTCTGCCTTTTCGGCCTGATCCAGGAGCTTCTGTATAAGATCCCGACGAAGAAGCTTGTGATCCCGGAGAAGTGGGACCGGCCGCTGCGCTACCTTAAATACGCGGTGCTGGCGGTCCTCGTGATCCTGCTGCCGATCATCCTGCGGGACGAGATGGGCCTGTCGGTCCCGTATTTCTGCGCCTGGCTCTGCCCGGTGGGGACACTGGAGGCGGGCCTGCCGCTGGTGCTGCTGAACAAGGGCCTGCGCAGCGCGGCGCACTTTTTATACGTGTGGAAGCTGGGAATCCTGGGGCTGGTGCTGCTGGCCTCGGTCTTCATCCATCGGCCCTTCTGCAAATATCTGTGCCCGCTGGGCGCCTTCTACGGCCTGTTTTCGCGGATCAGTTTCCTGAAGATCCGCCTGGAAAAGGAGAAGTGCGTCGCCTGCGGCGCCTGTGAGAAGTGCTGCGATATGCAGGTAAAGCCTCAGCTGGATCCGAACAGCGCGGAATGCATCCGCTGCGGCAAATGTGTGGCGGCCTGCCCGGCTGGCGCTCTGAAATTCGGCTTCGGGGCGGGAGAGAAAAAGAAAACGGAGAATAGCGGAATATGAAAAAGAAAAATCTGACGATAAAGATCCTGGCGGGCCTGCTTAGCTTAAGCCTTCTGACGGCGGCCTGCTCGGTCCCCTTAAAGGAAAGCAGCAGCCCGGCCGAGGGCAGCACCGCTGCGCAGACGGCGGAGGAAACGAAGACGCCGGCCCAGAGCACGGCGGATCCTGCCGCTGCCGCCAGTACGGCGGCCCCGGAAACCGCCGTGCCGGAAACGGCTGCTACGGCGGCGCCGGTAAAGCGCTTTTTTGAGACGCGGGACCTGAACAATCAGCCGGTCTACGTAAGCGACGTCTGCGCGGCGAACAAGGTCGTGATGCTCAACTTCTGGGCGTCCTGGTGCCCGCCCTGCGTGCGGGAACTGCCGGATCTGGAAGCCCTGTATCAGAAATATAAGGACGCGGGCGTGGCGGTGGTCGGCGTGCTGCTGGACGGCGCGGAGAGCACGGGCCTGAAGGACGGCAAAGAACTGCTGCAAAAGGCCGGCGTCAGCTATCTGAACGTGCTGCCGACGCGCGAACTGGAAAGCCTGACCTCCCTGATGTACGTTCCGACGACGATCTTCCTGAACGAGAAAGGCGAGATGGTCGGCGATGCGGTCGTCGGGGCGGACCTTGACGCCTACGAAGAGCGGATCAAAGCCATGCTGCCGTAAAAGAAAAGGCCGAAAGGCCTTTTCTTTTTTTGCAAAAATTTTTCCAAAACCCTCTTGACAACCCGGACGATATGATATAGACTGAGGCTGTCGACACAATATAGACCAAAACAAGGAGGACAGTCAAATGAGTGAAATGCGTTTCGGCCCGGTGGAGACCCGCTTCGCGGACCTGATCTGGGAGCACGAGCCCTTAAGCTCCCGGGACCTGGTGGCATACGCCGAGGCCGCTCTGGGCTGGAAAAAATCCACGACATACACCGTTCTGAAGAAATTCTGCGACAGAGGATATTTCCGCAACGACGGCGGCCGCGTCAGCGCCTGCCTGTCCCGCGAGGAGTTTTACTCCAGACAGAGCCACGAGTACGTCCGCGACTCCTTCGGCGGTTCTCTGCCGGCGTTTCTGGCTGCCTTTACCGGCGCCGGCCGCAAGCCGCTTTCGAAAAAAGACCTGGAGGAGATCCGGCAGATGCTGGAGGCTTATGACGGGGAAGGAGGCGAGGAAGAGTGAAGGCCCTGTTTTTACAGATCCTGAGCCTCTGCCTTTCCGCCAGTATCGTTGCGCTGCTCGTTATGGGCCTGCGGCTGCTGCTCAAAAAAGCGCCGCGTTCCCTGATCTGCGCGCTCTGGGCCCTCGTCGCGCTGCGCCTTCTGATCCCGGTCTTTCCGGAAAGCAAGCTTTCCGTTTTACCGGAGAAGGTCGGCAGCGGTCAGATCGTGACCGAAATTTCGGAGCGCACGGCGGAGGACACCCGCATCGTCCGGGAGGATGAGCCGCTGTTTGCGGAGCTGATCCTTTCCGAGCCGGAGCTTACCGTGCAGGGAGAAGCCGGAGAACAGTACGTCGTCGTTTCGCAGGAGAGTCTGGCGAAGCCGAAAACGCTCGGAGACACCCTGGTGCCGCTGCTGGCGTATCTCTGGGCGGCCGGCGCCGGCGGGATGCTGCTGTACATGCTCTGGAGTTATCTGCGGCTTAAGGCTAGGCTGCGCAGCGCCGCCCGGGAGGCGGAGGATCTTTACAGCTGCGACGGGCTGGAGACGCCGTTCATCCTGGGGCTGATCCGGCCGCGCATCTACCTGCCTTCGGAGATGGATCCGGAGGAAAGGCCCTTCGTGCTCGCCCACGAGCGGGCGCACCTGAGGCGCGGGGACCATTTCTGGAAGCCGTTCGGCTTCTTCCTCTTAAGCCTGTACTGGTTTAATCCGCTGTTCTGGCTGGCCTACGTGCTGCTCTGCCGGGATATCGAGGCGGCCTGCGACGAAAAGGTGATCTGCGAGAAGAATCCGGCCTATCGGAAATCCTATTCGGAGGCGCTGGTGCATTACAGCGTCACGCAGAGCCGGATCTCGGCCTGCCCGCTGGCCTTCGGCGAGCAGAACGTGAAGCGGCGCATCCGCTCGGTCCTGAACTACCGCCGTCCGGCCTTCTGGCTGATCGCCGCCGCCGTCTGCGTGAGTCTGATCGCGGCCGGCTGCGCCCTCACCAATGCGCCGGGCCGGCAGACGGAGCCTGACGCGCCGGCGGAAAGCGAAACGCTGCCGACGGAAACTCTGCCGGAAGAGAGTCAGCCGGCACAGTCGCAGCCGGAGGACCGGGAGAGCCAGCCGGCACAGTCCGGGTCCGCAGCGGAAGCCACGCTGTCTCCGGCCGGAGAATCCCGCGTGGCGGAGGCGTCTCGGCAGGCGCAGGAAAGTGAAGCGCGTGCGCAGGCCGAAGCCTATCAGGCTTCGCTGCAGGAATCCCTGGCGGAGTATATCCGCCGTTACGTCGTGCAGAGTCACGACTATGTGGCAGCTTATCCGATCAATATCAAGACGCTGCCGATCCGAACGAGCTTTAATTATTCCCTGAGCGCAGGCTGCCGGATGAGTATTTATTACGGAGCGCCCTTTATGGTCAGAAACGAAGATGATATGCTGACGCAGAAGGAGGTACTGGAATGGAACAAATATTTCCTTCTGCATCCGGAGATGACGGCGCTTCTGGCATGGGAATTCTCCGAGTCTGACCGTGTGGACGAATCGTTTCCGGGCGTGTCGCTGAGCGGATCCGGGCTGCAGATTCTGGAAGGCTGTACGGTGGCGTGGGATCAGAACAGGCGGATCCTGCACTGGAGTCTGGAAACAGAGGATGCTTCGGACAGGATCGAAGGCGTCGTGTGGCTGGAAAAGAAGGACGGCCAGTGGCAGATCATCGGCAACCATTTTCTGAAGGGAAGCTGGACGGCGCCGCGCCTGTACCTGTGCGTGATCCGCGGGGATACGGAGGCTGCCAAAACGGCGGCGGAAGCCATCGCGCTGGAGACGGAGAACAGCAGGAATCCGAGAGCGGTCTATATGGCCGGTCCGGCGCTCGCCGGAGAGGATGAGAACGGACTGCTGCTGAAGATCCGGCAGGCTGAGCTGACGGTAATGCCCAACGGATTGTATGGGCCCGATCTTAAAGCGGCGGACGGCTGGACGCAGGCTCTCATGCAAACCGTTCTGGTTCAGAAGGGGATCATGTATATCGATCAGAGCGTGCAGTCCTGGCGTGGCTCCGTGAGCTACATCATCTTTTACATGAGCGAGGAGGCGGCGCTGGCGCTCTTCGGCTCGGAAGAAGCGCTGAGAAACGCCCCGTAAGGAGCATAAAAAAGACGGCGGTCCCGCTTTCAGGCAGGACCGCCGTTTTTCGAAAGACCGTTATTGCCGGAAAAGCGGCTGTCTGCTGTCAGGACAGCCGTTTTTTCAGATACTGCAGGGCTTTTTTGTAGCCCTCGAAGCCCAGCCCGACGTAGCTGATCTCGCAGGCCAGGCCCGCGTAGGAGATACGCCGGAAGGACTCGCGGGTGTTGATGTCGGACAGATGCACCTCGACGGCGGGCAGCCCGATCCCCTTTAAGGCGTCCAGGATCGCGATGCTGGTATGCGTGTAGGCCGCGGGATTGATCACGATGCCGTCGAAGACCCCGTACGCCGCTTGGATCTTATCGACGATGGCGCCCTCGTGGTTGGACTGGAAGCATTCGACTTCCAGTTCCAGCGCGGCGGCGCTTTTCTGTATGTATTCAACGAGGGCCGCATAGGACTTTTTTCCGTAGATGGCGGGCTCGCGCAGGCCCAGCAGATTGATGTTCGGTCCGTTGATGACAAGGATCTTCATAAGTAACCTCCGGCGGTCAGAGTGCGGCGGGTCCGGTCAGCGCCTCCAGGATCCGCTGCAGCGTATCTTTTTTATCGGGCTGGGAGTCCACGGCCGCGTCCGCAAAACGCTCGTAGGCGTCCGCGCGCTCCCGGTAGAGCTCGCTTACGTTGCGGCTCTGGGAGAGCGGCCGGCCCTTCGTGGAAAGCAGGGAGAGCGGCCGGCGGATCCAGATGATGCGGCCGTTCTGGTGCAGGAGCGGGTAGTTTTCCGCCCGGGTGACGATGCCGCCGCCGGTCGCCAGTACGATGCCGCTCATGGCGCCGAGCCGCCCCAGCACGCGGGTCTCGATCTTCCGGAAGGCTTCCTCGCCCTCCTTCGCGAAGATGTCGGGGATGCTCCTGCCGGTCTCTTTTTCGATCTCCGCATCGGAATCGTACACCGGCCGGCTTAACTGCTCGGCGAGCATCCGCGCCATGGTGCTTTTCCCGCAGCCAGGCATGCCGATCAGGATGACGTTTTCCTGCTCTCGGCGAAGCTGCGGCAGGATGCGGGCCGTCTCGGCCGCGGGATTATTGCAGAAGCCCCAGATCCGGCTGCTCTCGGCCGCCTGCGCCACCAGCATGGACAGGCCGTTATAGGCCGGGATGCCGAGGCTTTCCGCTTCCAGCAGCAGGGCCGTGCGGGCGGGATTGTAGATAAGGTCGATGACGGCGGCCAGCTGCGGAAAGCCCTTCAAAGAAAGCGGTGCTTCCCCGATCTTCGGAGCCATGCCGACGGGCGTGGTGTTGACGAGAAGATACGCGTCCGCGTGACGGTCCAGGTTCGTATAGTTGTCCGGACCGCTGCGGGAGATGACGGTGACGCAGGCGCCGGCTTCCTTTAAGACCGCCTGCACGGTCACGGAAGCGCCGCCGCTGCCGAGGACCAGCGCTTTTTTTCCGGCAAGCGAAAGGCTCTGCGCCTTTACGGCGCTGTCCAGCAGATAGGCGAAGCCGTCCCAGTCCGTGTTGCCGCCCCAGAGCGTGCCGTCCGGCCGCTTAAAGATGGTGTTGACGCTGCCGAGGATCCGCGCGCGCGGGGAGAGCTCGTCCAGATGGGGGACGACGGCTTTTTTATAGGGAATGGTGACGTTCAGGCCGTGAAATTCGCCGCGCGCCAGGAAGGCCGGCAGCTCCTCCGGCTCCAGCTCGATCAGCTCATAGGGATACTTCCCCAGTTCGGCGTGAATGGCGGGCGAGAAGCTGTGAGAAAGCTTCCGCCCCAGAAGTCCGCATCGTTCCATTGGTTCGTTCCGTTTCGCGTAAAATCTATTCTTCGCGCAGCAGCGCGTTCTGGTAATCCTTGCTGACCCGCAGCAGGGTCTGATACAGCTCGTTCGTGTACGGCTGCATGGCTTCGGGCGTACAGGCGGCGATCTTTTCCAGAAGAGCCGCTTCGCGGGCGCCGTCGAAGACCGGCAGGCCGTTCTCTTTTTTGTGAGCCGCGATGGCGGCCGCCGCGTCCATGCGCTTTAAGAAGGCGTCCAGCAGCTGCCGGTCGGCCGCATCGATCTGCTCCCGCAGCGCGGAAAGCGGATCGCCGGCAGGGGCCGAAGGGGCCGGTTCCTTTTTGCCCTCTTTTTCGCCGAGCAGCATATCGTAGATGGCGCAGGCGGCGGCCGCCTCCACGACCGGCACGGCGCGCGGGACGATGCAGGGATCGTGCCGCCCCTTGCCTTTCAGGATCACGTTTTTGCCCGCGGCGAGATCCACGCTTTCCTGCTCTTTGTAGATGGTGGGCGTGGGCTTGAAGGCGGCGCGGAAGATAAGAGGCATGCCGTTTGACATGCCGCCCAGGACTCCGCCGCAGTGGTTGGTCTTCGTTACGACGCGGCCGTCCTCAAAGCGGTAGGCGTCGTTCGCCTCGCTGCCGCGCAGGGCGCTGACCGCGAAGCCGTCGCCGAATTCGAGGCCCTTGACGGCGGGGATGCCGAAAATGGCCTCGGCGATGCGGTTTTCCAGTCCGCCGAAGGGATGGTCGCCCAGTCCGACGGGCAGGCCGATGACGCAGCACTCCACCACGCCGCCGACCGAATCGCCGGCGGCCTTGGCCGCCGCGATCTTCTCCTCAAAGCGTTTGGCGATGAGAGGCGAATTGGCGGTGACGGGGACGGTCTGACCGTCGAATTCCTGCGTAAACGGAGCGGTCTCGCTGACGCCGCCAATGCTCCGGATCCGCGCGGCGATCCGGATGCCTTCTTTCTCCAGCAGCTGCTTGGCGATGCCGCCGGCGATGCACAGCGGCGCCGTCATGCGGCCGGACCACTTGCCGCCGCCGGGCGCGATGCGGCCGGTCTTGACGTAAGCGGGATAGTCCGCGTGTCCCGGACGGGGAACGCTGCGGAAGGAATCGTAATCCGCGGAGCGCACGTCGGTGTTGCGGATCACGGCCTTAAGCGGCGTGCCGTCGCTGCGGCCGTCCGCGCCAAGCCCCTCGGTAAAGACCGCTTCGTCCGGCTCTTTCCGCGCGGTGGAATATGCGCTGCGGCCCGGGGCGCGGCGCTCCAAAAAGGCCTGCAGCGCGGCCCGGTCGATGACGCTCCCGGCCGGCAGACCTTCGATCATAACGCCGATCTCCGGGGCGTGCGACTCGCCGAAGATGGTGATTCGGTAGGTTTTGCCAAATGTATTGCTCATAGATGATCAGCCCAGCTTCAGTTCCGCGAAATCCTTCCAGAAGGCGGTGTAGGATTTGGCGACGCAGCCCTCGTTGTCCAGGCTCACGTTGTCGTCGGCGCCGCAGGCTGCCACCGCCGCCGCCATGGCCAGCCGGTGATCGCTTAAGGTCTTCACCTCGCCGCCCTTGAGTTTCCCGCCGTAGATCAGGATCGCGTCCTGCTTGGTCTCGACCTGGATTCCCAGCGCCTTTAACATCTCGGTGATGCCCTCCAGCCGGTCGGATTCTTTAAGGCGCAGGCGTCCCGCCCCGCGGAAGAGGGTGTTGCCCTCCGCGTTCGCGGCCACCATCGCCAGGACCGGCGCCAGATCCGGCGTATCCGCCAGATTGAAGATGCCGCCCTTTAACTTTCCGCCGCGCACGGCGGTCAGGCCGTTCTGGGACGCGACCTCCGCGCCCATCCGGGCCAGGATGTCCAGGATCGCCTTATCGCCCTGAACGGATTCCGGATCCAGCCCCTCCACGACGATGCCGGTCGGAGAGAGCGCGCCCATGCAGAAGAAGGCCGCCGCGCCGGAGTAGTCGCCGCCGGCCCTGAAATCCGCCGGCAGCTGCGGGATCTGTCCCCCGCCGATCCAGTACAGCGGCTCGAAGACCAGGGAAAGCGGGCCGCCGTCGGCGCCCTTCGGGGCGGGACGGGAGAGCTCGGTGCGCTCCAGCTTGATGCCGGCCGCCTCCAGCGTCCACTCGGTGAGCCTCACGTACGGGGCGGATTCCAGCGGCCAGTCGATGCGCAGCACGCTGTCCTCCTTTAAGAGCGGCAGGATCAGCAGCAGCGCGGAAACGTACTGAGAGGAGACGTTGCCGGGCAGGCGGTACATGCCGCCGCCAAGGCTCCCCTCCGCGTAGAGCAGGTCGCCCTCCTCGCGGAAGCGCATGCCGTGCCGCGCCAGCTCGCTCGCAAAGGGCTCCAGAGGCCGTTCAGCCAGACGCCCTTCCCTTACGAAGCAGACGGAAGTGCCCAGAAGTCCCGCCAGCGGCAGCAGCAGCCGCAGCGTGGTGCCGCTTTCCCCGACCGGCAGCGACAGCGGCGCATCGGAAGCGGACGCCTGAAGGCGGCCTTCCGCGCGCGGGATCGGCTCGACGGCGAGCGCTTCGGCTTCCTCCGAGATGCGGGCGCCGAGCGCCGTCAGGCAGCGGGCGGTCGCCTGGATATCCTCGGAGACCCCGCGCTTGCGGATCGTAACGGGCTTTCCGCCCAGCGCGGCCAGGATCAGGAGCCGGTGCAGCTCGGATTTGGAGGAGGGGATGCGGACGAGACCGGTGCGGGCGCCGGCCTTGATGGTCAGACTCATAAGACACCTCCGGCTTTCAGCCAGTCGGCCAGCTCCGAAGCCGGAACCGGCAGGATGCGGCAGCGGCCCACCTTCTCGGGAACGATCAGATGGATCCGGCCGCCGGAAAACTTTTTATCGGATAAGGCAGCCTCAGCCAGCCGGGCGGCGGAGAAGTCCGTGTCCGTCGGCAGGCCGTGTTTTTCAAGAAGAGAAAGAAGGCGCGGGAGCGCGCCGGCTTCGCAGAAGCCCTTCGCCACGGCCGCCTTCGTGATGATCGCCATGCCGGCGGCGACCGCCAGCCCGTGGGAGATCCCGAATTCGCTGCACTTTTCGATCGCATGGCCGAAGCTGTGCCCCAGGTTCAGTTTGCGGCGCTCGCCGGTATCGAACTCGTCGGCCTCCACCACGTCCCGCTTCATGGCAACGCAGGTTTCTATCACGTTTTCGGCCTGCTCCCGGATGGGCGTCCGCTCCAGCTCGTCGAAGAACGTTTCGTTTCCCAGCATGCCGTACTTGATGACCTCCGCCGAGCCGTCCTTCAGGACCGCTTCCGGCAGGGTCTTGAGCACGTCCGGATCGCAGACGACCAGGCAGGGCTGATGGAAGGCGCCGACCAGGTTTTTGCCTTCCGGCAGATCCACCGCGGTCTTGCCGCCCACGGAGGAATCCACCATGGCCAGCAGCGAAGTCGGGATCTGCAGAAAAGGAATGCCCCTGAGGAAGGTCGCGGCGGCAAAGCCGGCCATATCGCCGGTGACGCCCCCGCCCAGCGCGACGATCACGTCGCTGCGGGAAAGATGCTCCGCCGCCAGAAAGCGCAGGATACTGCCGTAGGTCTTAAGGTTTTTGGAAGCCTCGCCGGCTTCAAACGCATAGGAAACGACCGAAAAACCGGCCTTTTCCAGCGAAGCCCGCACCCGGGCGCCGTATAAGGGAAAAACGTTCGTATCGGAGATCAGGGCCGCCCGGCAGGGCGCGTCCGCCTTCCGTCCGTCGGCACGAAAGCGCTCGCGGAGCAGCGGCCCGCACTCGTCCAGCAGCCCGCGGCCGATGCACACGTCGTACGGAGACCCGGTCTTAACGGGAATGCGCTTCACAGGCCGTCCACCTCCTCCTTGCGGCGCTTTCCTTCCGCCAGCAGGGCCTTCAGCCGCTCCTTGTCGTCCGCCGCGATGGCTTCGCGGTACTTCGTCAGCTCATTGATGAAACTGTCCAGCTCGCGCAGGATATTGTCGTGATTGTCCAGAAAGAGCTCGCACCACATCTCGGGATTCAGGCGCGCAACGCGCGTCATGTCCTTGTAGCTGCCGGCGGAAAAGCCCTTGTGGCGGCCCGCCGTCGGACTCTTGATGTAAGCGGTGGAGACCAGATGCGCCATCTGCGAGGTGAAGGCGATCATCGAATCGTGGTCCTCCGCGGTGGTCACGGAAAAGCGGCCGAAGCGCGGCGGCGCCAGCAGCTCCTTCACCTTGTCCAGGAGATTGATATCGTCGTAGACCGGCGGCACCAGCACCATCGGCGCACCCTTGAACATGTCGCTGTGGGCGTAGCGCAGGCCGGAATACTGATTGCCGGCCATGGGGTGGCCGCCCACGAAGGTGAAGCCGTACTGCTTCGCCACGGGGAAGAGCGCTTCGCAGACCGCGCGCTTGACGCCGCAGCAGTCGATCACGAAGGCGTCCTTGCGGATATACGGGGCCCATTCGGTGATCTTCTGAATGATCCCCTCCGGATACACGGCGGCCAGGATCAGGTCGCATTCGCCGATGTTTTCGGCGCAGAGCTCCCCCTGCGCGATATCCAGGAGCCGCGCGGCGTCCAGCACCTCCGGCGAACGGTCGAAGGCCAGGACCTTATGCCCCGCCTTGGCGTAATCCTCCGCCAGGGAGCCGCCGATCATGCCGAGTCCGATGATTCCGACGGTCATGCTTCCACCACCTTTCTCACGGCGGCGACCTTGCCGGCCAGATCCGCGTACTGCTCGGGCGTTAAGGACTGCGCGCCGTCGCAGAGGGCGTGCATCGGGTCGTTGTGGACCTCGATCATCAGGCCGTCGGCCCCGCTGACGGCGCCGGCCAGGGCCATGGGCGGCACCAGCCTGGCGATGCCCGTCGCGTGGCTCGGATCCACCAGGATCGGCAGGTGCGTGAGCTCGCGCAGCATGGGGATGGCGGCCAGATCCAGGGTGTTGCGGGTATAGTCGTCAAAAGTGCGGATGCCCCGCTCGCAGAGGATCACTTGCTCGTTGCCGCCCGCCATGATGTATTCGGCGCTCATGAGGAGCTCCTTTAAGGTGGCGGCCAGGCCGCGCTTTAAGAGGACGGGTTTTTTGAGCCGCCCCACTTCCTTCAAAAGATCGAAGTTCTGCATGTTGCGGGCGCCGATCTGCAGAAGGTCTACGTCCTCGAAGAGCGGCAGATCCCGCGCGGACATGACCTCGGTCACGATGGGCAGGCCGGTTTCGGCCCGTGCGACTTTGAGGAGCTCCAGGCCGTCCGCCTTCAAGCCCTGGAAATCGTACGGGGAGGTGCGGGGCTTGAACGCGCCGCCGCGCAGAAGGGCCGCGCCGGCAGCCTTTACTGCCTTCGCGATCCCGACGATCTGCTCCTCGCTCTCCACCGAGCACGGCCCGGCGATCATTACGAAATGGCCGCCGCCGACCTTGACGCCCGAGACGTCCACCACCGTGTCCTCCGGGTGGAACTTCCGGCTCGCGCATTTGAACGGATCGCTGACTCTTTTGACGGAGTCCACGATGGAAAGGCTCGCGATCAGGTCCTGATCCACGCTCCCGGTGTCGCCGACCAGGCCCAGCACGGTCTGGTACTTGCCTTCGGATATATGTACGGTCAGACCCTGCTTTTCGAGCCAGTCGATCAGCTGGGCCTTTTTATCTGCCTGTGAGTTGTTCTTCAGAATGATGATCATATGATGCCTCTCCTGCGAAGGATAGTGGAATAATACTTTATTATAAATCGAAGACGGGAGGGAAACAAGCACTTTTCCGGCTTTTTCTTCCCGCGCGGGCGGCGGGCAGCCGTCCCACTTTTCCGCTCCGCGTCTCATTTTTCTTGCATTTTCGCGGGATTGTGCTATAGTATTAATCGGCAAAAGATGTTTTGTTGTTTTCCGGTCCAAAAGGCCGGACGGAACAGGAGAAAATGCGTGAGTGAATTAGTATCATTCAAATGCCCCAGCTGCGGCTCTCCGCTCCTCTACAGCGCGGAGAAAGGCCGTTTTATCTGCGAATACTGCGGCAGCGACTTCAGCTTCGAAGAGGTGAAGAACGCCGACGTCAACGCGGATACCGAATTCGACTGGGGCGACTATAAGGAAAACGTTTCTCAGGAAACGCTGGAAGGCACGGTCTCCTACGTCTGCAAATCCTGCGGTGCGGAGGTCGTGGCGGACGCCGTCACGGCGGCCAGCTTCTGCCCCTACTGCGGCAACGTGATCGTGATGGAGCAGAACGTGTCCGGCCTCATCAAGCCGAACGGGATCATCCCCTTCCGCATCGACAAGAAAAAGCTGCACGAGATCGTGGAGAACTACTGCAAGGGCAAAAAGCTTCTGCCGAAGCACTTCCTGACGGCCCAGAAGATCGAAAAGGTCCAGGGCCTGTACCTGCCGTTCTGGCTGTATGACTGCCATGCGGACGGCTCTATGGGCTTCGACGCGACGCGCACCCGCATCTGGAGCGACGAGCGCAACACCTATACGGAGACCAGCCACTACTACGTGACCTGCGAAGGCGACATGGACTTTAAGAAGGTGCCCGTGGACGGCTCGCACCGCATGGACGACGCCCTGATGGATTCCGTGGAACCCTACGATTTCTCGGATCTGCAGGAGTTCGCCAAGGGGTACTTAAGCGGCTTCGTGGCGGAGCGCTTCGACGAGGACGCGGATTCCTGCCTGGGCCGCGCGACGGCGCGGGTCAAGAGTTCCGTGGCTTCCACCTTCTACAGCGCCGTCACGGGTTATTCCTCCGTGACGTCCAGCCGCAGCCATATCGCGCTGCAGGACACGAACGTGAACTACGTGCTGCTGCCGGTGTATCTGATCACGGCGCAGTTCGACGGCCAGACCTACACCTACGCGGTGAACGGCCAGACGGGGAAGATCGTGGGCGACCTGCCCTCCGACAAGGGGAAGATCACGAAGACCTTCCTGGGAACGGCCCTGGGCGTGGCGGCAGCGGTGCTGGCGCTGCTGACCTTCGTGTTTTAAGGGGGGGTGACGGTATGAAAAAGCGTTTGAGAAACTTCCTGCTGCCCCTGCTGCTGTTCCTGCTGATCCTGCCGTTTACGGCCTCCGCGCCGGTCCGGGCGATGGGCGAGAGCACCCATATCTACGACCGCGCGATGCTCTTCTCCATGGCGACGCACAACTCGCTGGAGCGGAAGATGGCCGAGATGGAGCAGAAGTACGGCACGAAGATCGTCATCCTGACCACCTACCAGCTGACCGACAGCCAGCTGAGCGGCGAATACACGGGCATCCGGGCTTTCACCGAGGATTTCTACGATTACGTGATCTGCGGCGGCGTGGAGACGAGCGGCATCATCCTGGGCATCGACATGATGAACCGGAAGATGTGGGTCTCCACCACCGGCGAGGAGATCGCCCGCTTCGAGAACGATCTGGACTACCTGCTCGACAAGGTGGCCGCCTGCCTGAGCGACTACGACAACGACAGCGCGGCGGAGACCTTCGTGAAGCTGGTGGATCAGAAGCACCGGCTGGGCTTTTATCCGCCGGGCGCCGGCAAGATCATCCTCAGCCTGGCGATCGGCGCGCTGGTGGGCCTGATCGTGGTCGGCGTGTTGAAGAGCCAGCTCAAGACCGTCTATCAGGCGACCTCCGCCCGCAACTACGCGGTGCCCGGAAGCTTTAAGCTGCGGCGCGTGAACGAGCTGTATCTGTACAGCAGCGTGACGCAGGTGCCCAAGGCGCCGCCCGCGGAGAAATCCGACGGATTCGGCGGCGGTTTCGGCAGCTTCGGGGGCGGCGGCTCGTCCGGCTTCTCGCACGGCGGCGGCGGCAGAACGTTCTGACCTATCGGTATCCATGCCGCGCATGCGGCTTAAAATAAGAATACAAAGAGCAATATTTTCAGTAAAGGAGAGAACAAAATGGGACTTATCAGTGCAGGTTTGGGAGCAATCGGCGGCGTACTCGCGGATCAGTGGAAAGAGTATTTCTACTGTGAAGCCATGGACAAGGACGTGCTGATGACCAAGGGCGTCAAGCACACCTCCGGCCGCTCCACGAACACCAAAGGAAGTGACAATATCATCACCAACGGCTCCGGAATCGCGGTAGCCGACGGCCAGGCCATGATCATCGTGGACGACGGCAAGGTCGTGGAATTCTGCGCCGAGCCCGGCCGCTTCACCTGGGACGCCTCCTCGGAACCCAGCATCTTCACCGGCAACCTGTGGCAGAGCATCAAGGATACCTTCAAGGTCCTCGGCAAGCGTTTTGCCTACGGCGGCGACACCGGCCACGATCAGCGGATCTACTACTTCAACACCAAGGAACTGATCGACAACAAGTTCGGCACCCAGAACCCGATCCCCTTCCGTATCGTGGACCAGCGCGCGAACGTTGACCTGGAACTGTCCGTCCGCTGCGCCGGCGTGTATTCCTACCGCATCGCGGACCCGATCCTGTTCTACGCCAAGGTCATGGGCAACGTCCGCAGCGAATACAGACGCGAAGAGATCGATCTGCAGTTAAAGAGCGAATTCATCAGCGCCCTGCAGCCGGCTTTCGCCAAGCTGAGCGCGATGCAGCTCCGTCCGAGCGAGATCATCGCTCACAACACCGAGCTCGAGCAGGCCATGAACGAAGTCCTGTCCCAGAAGTGGGGTGAGCTCAGAGGCCTCGAGGTCGTCAGCGTGGCTCTGTCCACCGTGACCATGCCCGAAGAGGATCAGGAGCGCTTAAAGATGCTCCAGACCGCTGCGACGCTGTCCAACCCGAACCTGGGCGCCGGCTACATGACCGCTTCCCTGGGCTCCGCCCTGAACACCGCTGCCGCCAACGAGAACGGCGCGATGGCGGGCCTGATGGGCGTCGGCATGGGCATGAACATGGGCGGCGGCCAGATCGCGAACATGTACGCGGCTGGCCAGCAGTACAATCAGCAGTACGCGCAGTATCAGCAGCCCCAGTATCAGCAGCAGGCGCAGCAGCCGGCAGCGAACGCCTGGACCTGCCCGGTCTGCGGCAACCAGAACAACGGCAACTTCTGCCCGCAGTGCGGTGCCAAGAAGCCTGAAGTGAAGCCCGGCTGGATCTGCCCGAACTGCGGCACGGCCAACACCACGAACTTCTGCGCTCAGTGCGGCACCAAGAGACCGGAATAAGATAAGAACTTCCCCTCGCGGGGAAGGCGGATAAGCTGTCCCTCCCCCGGCCAAAGACGGGAGAGGGACTTGCCCTCTTTTAAGAGAAAGGAGACGTATGGGCTTATTTGACAAAAAATTCTGCGATATCTGCGGCAGCAAGATCGGCCTTCTGGGCAACAAAAAGCTGGAAGACGGCAACATGTGCAAGGACTGCCAGAAGCTGCTTTCCCCCTGGTTCTCCGACCGCCGTCACAGCACGGTAGAAGAGATCAAACAGCAGCTGGCCTACCGCGAAGCCAATAAGGCGAAGGTGGAAGCTTTTATCGTGACCCGCACGCTGGGAAACGGTTATAAGCTCCTGCTGGACGAGGGAAAAAGGCAGTTTATCGTGTCCCGCTTCAGCGACTGGCGCAGCACGAACCCGGACGTTCTGGACTATGCCCAGCTGACGGGCTGCACGACGAAGATCACCGAAGACAAGGACGAGATCACGACCAAGGACGCGGAAGGCAAGGAAGTGAGCTTCATGCCGCCGCGCTACCGCTACACCTACGACTTCAAGGCGGTCCTGACCGTCAGCAATCCGTACTTTGACGAGATGCGTTTTGAGACGGCCTCCTTCCTTCGGGAAGAGACGCCGGGCGACGCCTCCCTGACGGGCCACGGCGACGCCTTCAACGACGCGAAGGCTGACCTTCTGGCGCTCCAGGCCTA
>JAEEUR010000119.1 GCA_016290595.1 Lachnospiraceae bacterium
CCCGGGGCTGGGGCTGCGGCTCGCCTCCGCCGGAGGCGCCGCGCTCCCCCGCCTGATGGAGGATTACAGCCTCCTCTCGCACCGCTTCGAAGAAGCCGGCGGCTATGCGGTGCGCAGCGAGATCAGCGGCGTGCTGAAGGGCCTCGGCTTCGGCGAGGCCGACTTTTCCAAGCCCTGCCGCGTGCTCTCCGGCGGCGAGAAGACCCGCGTCGCCCTGGGCAAGCTGCTTCTGACCGGCCCGGACCTGATCCTTCTGGACGAGCCGACCAACCATCTGGACATCGCCTCTGTCGGCTGGCTGGAGGGCTATCTCAGGGAGTATCCCGGCGCCGTGCTGATCGTCTCCCACGACCGCTATTTCATGGACCGCGTGGTGACCAAGATCGTGGAGGTGGAAAACGGAAAGGTCAGCATGTACAGCGGCAGCTATTCCATTTACGCGGCCAAAAAGGCCGCCGAACGGGAGGTGGCCCTGAAGCATTACTATAACCAGCAGAAGCTGATCCGGCACGAGGAGGCCGTCATCACGAAGCTGAAATCCTTCAACCGGGAAAAGTCCATCAAGCGGGCCGAGAGCCGCGAAAAGATGCTGGCGAAGATCGAACGGCTGGAAAAGCCCGCCGAGCTGAACGATTCCATGAAGCTGCGCCTAGCCACCTCCGCCGTCAGCGGCCAGATGGTGCTGTCCGTGGAAAACTTAAGCAAGCGCTTCGGCTCCCGCCGGCTCTTCGAAGGACTCTCTTTCCTGCTGCGCCGCGGGGAGAAGGTCGCGCTGATCGGGGAGAACGGCAGCGGCAAGACGACGGTCTTAAAGACCCTCACGGGCTCCCTCCGGCCGGACGGCGGGACGATCCGCCTGGGCGCGCAGGTGGAGATCGGCTACTACGATCAGGAGCAGCACAACTTCACCGAATCGAACACGCTCTTCGAGGAGATCCGCCAGTCCTATCCGAAGCTGACGGACACCGAGATCCGCAATCTCCTGGCCGCCTTCCTCTTTACCGGGGACGACGTCTTCAAACCGGTCTCCGCCCTTTCCGGCGGCGAACGCGGCCGCCTGAGCCTGGCCAAGCTGATGCTTTCGCCCTGCAACCTGCTGATCCTGGACGAGCCGACCAACCACCTTGACATCGTATCGCGCGAGATCCTGGAGGATGCGCTGTCCGCCTACGAGGGAACGCTCTTCTTCGTCTCCCACGACCGCTATTTCATCAACCGGCTGGCCGGGCGCGTTCTGGAACTGGACGGCGGGAGCCTGACGGAATATCTGGGCAATTACGACGATTATCTGGAGAAAAAGGCCGCGATGAACGCGGCTTCCGGCACGGCAGGCGCGTCCGGCGGAAGGGTGCTGACGGATTCCGCCCTGAAGAGGCGCGAGCAGAAAGAGGCGAATACGCTGCGCCGCCGGCAGGAAAACGAACTGAAAAAGACCGAAGAACGGATCGAAGCGCTGGAAGCGCAGATCAAAGCGCTGGAGGAAGAAATGGCGCTGCCGGAAAATGCTTCCGACCCGCAGCGGCTCATGGAACTGGACGGCAGAGCCGCCGCGGCGAAAACGGAGCTCGACGGCCTGTATGAGAAATGGGAAGAGCTCAGCTGAGCTCCGGCAAGAAAAAAAACGCGAGGTAAAAGGAAATGCGCTTTGCAGTCGGCGGTTTTGAACACGAGACCAATACCTTCGGCACGATCCCCGTCACCGAAGAAACGCTTGCGCGGGCGTCCGTATCCGGACAGAGCCTGCTTGACCGCTATACCGGCGTGCACGGCCCCGCCGGCGGCACCATCGATGCCTGCCGCGATCTCGGGATCGAGCTGGCGCCCGTCCTCCTGGCGGACCTGGGCCCCAGCGGCCCGGCCCTGCGGAACGTATATGAAGACTTCCGCCGCCGCATGACGGAGGAGTTCCTGGCGGCGCACAGGGAAAAGCCGCTGGACGCGATCGTTCTCAACGTCCACGGGGCCGGCGTGGCGGAAGGATATCCGGATCTGGAAGGCGATCTGCTGCGCGCGGTGCGGGCGTGCTTCGGAGACGATATCCCGATCGGGATCGTCCTGGACCTGCACGCCAACGTTTCGCCGGAAATGATACGGCTGGGCAATATCACCGTGGGCTACAAGTGCTATCCGCACACGGACAGCTATGAAAGCGCCTATAAGCTCGTCTGCCTGCTCCATGAGCATCTGAGCGGCGAAAAGCGCCTCCACCAGGCGCTGGTCAAGCTTCCCTGGCACGTCATACCGGCTTCCGGAGAGACCCTCTCGGGACCGGCCCGCGATATCATGCTTTACGATCAGGAACTGACGGAAACGCACTCGGACCTGAAGGACCTGAGCTTCTTCCACGGATTTCCCTATGCGGACGTGCCCTTCTCCGGCTCCGGCGTAACAGCGGTGGCCGAAACGCCGGAAGCCGCCCTTGCGTATGCGCGGCAGGCAGCGGAATATGCCTGGTCCCGCCGCCGCGATTTCTCCGCTCCGATCTATTCGGCCGCCCAGGCCATGGATCTGGCCGAGCAGGTGAAGGGCGTCGCCGTGATCAATGAAAGCTCCGACAATCCCGGCGGCGGCGCGCCCGGCGACGGGACGCATCTCCTTCGGGAAATGATAAAACGCGACCGGCCCGGTTCGGTCTACGGATATATCTACGATCCCGCGGTCGCCCGGCAGGCGCTGGCCGCCGGCCCCGGACAGCGCATCGACTGCTTCGTCGGCGGGAAGAGCGACTGCCGGCACGGCGAGCCGGTGGAGCTTAAAGGCGCTTACGTCAAGACGCTAAGCGACGGCACCTACCTCAAAAAGAATCCCATGGGAGCGGGCGAGACGGCCCGGATCGGCCTGACGGCGCTGCTTCAGACCGGCAACGTCGGCGTCATCGTTTCGGAGGGACGGCGGCAGGTCCTGGACGACGGGCCCTTCCGCATCGTCGGCGTGGACTGGCGGGACATGAAGATCATCGCCCTCAAGTCCTCTCAGCACTTCAAAGGCTGGTGGAAGGGACGGGCGGACGCCATCATCCCCTGCGAATCCCCGGGGATCCACAGCGCGGATTTAAGCTGCTTCGATTTCCGGTATCTCGACAAAAGCTTTTATCCCTTCGCGGATCCCGCCGGCTTCAGCCCGGCCGCGGAAGCGGTGCACTGACGCGGACGGTCTCACTATAAGATTTGAATTTCGGAGTAATCCATGAAAATACACGGCCTTCAAAAAATGACGCTGCTGGACTATCCGGGCAAGGTCGCCTGCACGGTCTTCTTCGGCGGCTGCGATCTGCGCTGCCCCTTTTGCCACAATAGCGATCTGCTGGACATGAACGCCCCCGCTCTGATGGACGAGAACGAGCTGCTCTCCTTCTTAAAGAAGCGTCAGGGCCTTCTGGAAGGCGTCGCCCTGACCGGGGGCGAGCCGCTGCTGCGCCCGGATCTGCCCGATCTGTGCCGCCGCATCAAGGAGCTCGGCTACCCGGTCAAGCTGGACACCAACGGCTTTCATCCCGGCGCGCTGAAGCAGCTGATCGATAGCGGCCTGATCGACGCCGCCGCCATGGACATCAAAAACTCGCCCGAACGCTATCCCGCCACCTGCGGACGGGAAAAGCTGGATCTGTCCGCGCTCCGGGACAGCATCGCGCTCTTGAAGGAAGGACGCATCGCGTACGAATTCCGCACGACCGTCATCGCCGAATTCCACGACGACGACTCCTTCTATGCGATCCGGGACATGATCGCCGGCGCCGAAAAATACTTCCTGCAGAAATTCACCGACCGCGACACCGTCCTTTTCGCCGGCCTGCACGCCCCCTCTAAAGAGGACATGCTCCGCTGGGCGGACATCGTGCGGCCTGCCGTGAAAGAAGTCAGCCTGCGCGGCGCAGACTAACGCCGCGCGCGAAAGGCGCAGAAACAAAAAAAGTCAATCCCGCTCCCGTTATCCACCTTGACAGAGCCGTAACAAAGCCGCAAATCTCCAGCAGCCGCAACGAAAAAACGCTCTTTTCCGCCGCCACGCGAACCCCCTCTTCTATCCCCCAAACCACAAGATATTGTGTTTCTGATTTTTTTTACAACTAAATATTGACGTTTCCGGAAGAATTGTGCTATAGTTTACCTGCCTTGCGACGCAAGGCAGTCGCTGTCTGTCGCCCTTTCGGAAGGGAGGGCTTTAGGAGGAGACGGCGCCAAAAAAAACAAAAAGCCGAATTCTTTTTCATTCGGAAGGAGTGTGTTCATATGTATCAGGTAATTAAGCGCGACGGCGAAATTGCGGAATTCAACGTCCAGAAGATCAGCGCCGCCATCACCAAGGCCTTCGACGCCCTCAAGAAGCAGTATCATCCCACTGTCGTCGACATGCTGGCCCTCCGGGTCACCTCTGAGTTCGAGCCCAAGATCAAAAACGATCTGATCGCGGTCGAGGATATCCAGGACTGCGTCGAAAAGGTCCTTTCCGAAGCCGGCTATACGGACGTGGCCAAGGCCTACATCCTGTACCGCAAGCAGCGTGAAAAGATCCGCAACGTCAAGAGCGTTTTCTTAAACTACAAGGATCTGGTGGACAACTACCTGCAGATCAACGACTGGCGCGTCAAGGAGAACTCCACCGTCACCTATTCCGTCGGCGGCCTGATCCTCTCCAACTCCGGCGCCATCACCGCCAACTACTGGCTCAGCGAGGTCTATGACCAGGAGATCGCCAACGCCCACCGCAAC
>JAEEUR010000120.1 GCA_016290595.1 Lachnospiraceae bacterium
GACCACACAGAGGTTGCGGTGCTCCTTCGCCAGAAGCTCCACGAAGCGGAACTGAGCGGGGTTCGTGTCCTGGTACTCGTCCACCAGCACGTAGCGGAAGCGGTTTCTCCAGTATTCGAGCACGTCCGGATTCTCCTCGAAGAGCTTCACGGCGTTTAAGAGCAGGTCGTCGAAATCCATGGCGTTGGCGGCCATCAGGCGCTTCTGATACTCCCGGTAGATGCGCGCGATGCGCTTGTCCCGGAACTGGCCGGCAGCCTTTTCGTTTGCCTCCACGGAGATCATCCGGTTTTTGAGCGCGGAGATCACGCGCTGCATCTCCCGCTCGCGGTACTGCTTCGGGTCGAAATCCAGCTCTTTTATAAGGCGCCGCAGGACGACGCGCGAATCGTCGGTATCGTAGATGCTGAAATCCTTTTCGTAGCCGAGCCGGTCCGCTCCGCTTCGCAGGATCCTGAGGCAGGTGCTGTGGAAGGTCGCCACCCAGACCTTTTCGCCTTCCGGGGAAGAGGCGCTGACCCGGTTCTTCATCTCCTCGGCGGCCTTGTTCGTGAATGTGATGGCAAGGATGTTCCAGGGCCTGACCCCCTGCTCCAGAAGGTACGCGACGCGGGCGGTCAGGGTCCGCGTCTTGCCGGAGCCGGCGCCGGCCAGGATCAGGACCGGTCCTTCCGTGGCTAAAACCGCCTCGGTCTGAGGCGGATTTAAGGGCATGTCGTCTAAAATCATGGAATCGTCTCCTGACAGTGATGATAGTCGGAGTTGTTTATTTCAGCGGGACGTCGTAGGTGTATCCGGTCTCGCCCAGATGGTAGAGGACGGACAGCTTCTCCTTCCCCTTCTCGTCCAGCGTATGGGATATGCGGATATCCTTCGCTTCCTTCGCGATCTGCCTGAGCCGTGCCCAGGCGTCTCGCTTCGCGTCGGTAAAGGTCCCCATATCGTCCGAGCACAGGTGCATGGTGCCGAATAAGGCGCAGTTGATGGCCAGCAGCTTCTTTTCGTCGGCCGTCAGCTTGATATTCTCGTCCCGCAGATAGAACACGTCCGGATCCGCCCCGAAGGCGCGGCCGTCCAGCTGCCGCCGGTAGATCGCGTTCTCGATCGCCTGCTTCGTGGAGACGCGCTCGCGGTTGGTCCGCTGCATGATGACCGTATCGTTCCAGTCCAGACCCACGTCGCAGCTGATGCGGCAGTAGTCGAACAGGCCGAAGATCGGCATCAGCGGCACGCCGCAGCCGATGATCAGCTTGTCGCCGCAGAGCTCGCGCAGAAAGCGCATCGCGCGGATCTGCCGGCCGGCCCGCGTCTCCTTCGCGCTGCCGAAGGGCGCCGCCGCGTATAAGAAGTCCAGCTTCACCAGATCGAAGCCCCACTCGTCGAAGACCCGGCGGAACACCTTCTTTAGGTAGTCCCGCACCTCCGGATGGTCCATGTCCAGGGCGTAGAAGCCGTCCCAGTTGCAGCCCGCGAACCACGGCTCGTGCTTGTAGAAGTAGAACCACTGCGGATGCTCCTCGTAGATCGAGGATTTTTCGGCGGCGGCGAAGGGCGCCAGCCACAGGCCGGCCTTAAAGCCCTTTTCGTGGATCACGTCCGCCATGGCCTTCATGCCGTCCGGGAACTTGACCGGATCCGCCTCCCAGTCGCCGACCGCCTTCTCCCAGCCGTCGTCGATCTGGAACAGGTCGCCGGGCTTCAGGATGGCTGCCGCGCCTTCCAGGTCCGAAAGGATCGTCTCCTGCGAGATGTTCTCATAACGGTTGTACCAGCTCGAATAACCGGTGACCGCTTCCTTCGTGCGCGGCCGGATATCCATCGCGTCGAACCAGCCGTCGAAGACCTCCTGCTCGCTGCCGACCGCAAAGTACAGGTCCAGCGCCTTATACGTTCCGTTCACCCTCAGGCCTTCGCAGTCGCGGCGCACTGTCAGCTTGTTCAGCTTCGCGTTGTAGCTGAAATAGGTGTAGCCCGGCTCCTCGTCCAGCGAGGCGATCAGGCGGTATTTGTCCCCGTCGCGGAAATAGCAGTAGGAAACGCCCTGCATGATGCCCGGCTTGTTGGGATATTTCGTGAAATAGTAGTCCGCGTAGCGGTCCAGGCCGTAGTGATTCACCAGCGGCTTCGGCAGGCCGTTGATCCCGCGGGTCCGGCCTTTTCTGGTCTGCTCCGGGCAGTAGCTCCAGGACTGAAAGCCGTTCATGAAGAGGAACTCCTGCTCGCCCATCTGGATCGGCAGCTCCGCCGTCATCTCCGTTAAGGTGCAGTCCGGCAGCTCCGGCTCGGCTTTTAAGAGCATAAAACGAAAACCGTTCTTGTCGCCGCCCGGGAACTCCCAGGCAGCGTCGGCCGCGCCGGCCACGGAGACCGGGCCGTCGATTCCTTCCCCTAAGATCGTGTAATACAGTTTCGGCATGGGTGTTTTTCCTTTCTTTTTCCGTCCTGAAGTATTATTTTACCAGGAACGATATCTGAACGGGAGCAAGTCCGGGCGCGGACAGCGTGAGCGTTCCCTCGCCCTTTTCTCCGGTGGTTCTGACGTATAAGCCGGTGGCCCCGCCTTCGGCGGTCATGAGGGACGGTCCCGCGATCTCGATCGGCCCCTCTGCGGACGCCTCGATGGGCAGCTGCGCGTATACGGCGGGGTTACCGAGCAGATCCCTTATTTGGATCCGAACGGCGGCCATGTCGTAAGCGTCGCCCTCGCTCAGGACCCGCTTGCTGGGTCTCGCGCTGATATGCAGCTGACTGCTCGGACCCTTCTCCACGCGGGAGACGACCACGCCGTCCTTCTTACCTTCAAAGCGCCATTTGCTCATGGCGCCGCCCCAGCCGCCGACGTACTTGCCGTAAAGCCTGACGCCCTCGGCGAAGCTTAAGCGGTAGCGCAGCATGCACCAGCCGAGGCGCATCTTTTCCTTAAACGGGATCGCGTTCGCCCCGTACTTGGCCATGGCGTTTAAGGCCTTGCGGACGTTTTTCGCCTTGCCGCCGGTAAAGCCCTCTTCGCTCTCTAAAAGCTGGCCGACCGTATCGTCCACCAGGATCGGCTCGTGCGGCAGGCCGAAGAGCTCCTTCGGCGTCACCGTCGCCACGAAGGCGTCGTTGCGGTAGATGTCCACCTCGTCCGCGTTCGTAAAGAGGTAGAAGCTCCCGATCTGGCCGCCCGGATAGTCGCCGATATCCATGCACGAGCTGACCTCCAGGACCGGCTCTTCGCCCTGGCTGGCGTAGACGGCCGCCGCGAGCTTCGGGTTGCGGAAGGAATCCATGACGCCGTGGTAGCAGATGCGGTCGCCGGAGCCGAACTCCGCGTGCGTCGCGTAGTCGAACATACACCAGCCGAAGCAGCCGGCGTGCTCGCCGCTCGTAAAGGCCGCGCCCTGGACGCGGGCGTGACGCAGCGCGTGCTCCTGGCGCTTCTCCCAGGGATCGTACGGCTTGGTCGGGAACATGTGGCCGTTCATCTCGCTGATGAAGAAGCCCTTTTCGATCTCCTTCGTGACCGCCTTCTTATCCTTGACCGGCGGCGTCTTGCCGTTGTGGGAGAAGTCGTTGTAGGCGTAAACGTCCTCCAAAAGGTGGCTGTTCTCGATGAAGCGCACGCCGCTCGTCTGGCGCGAGGGATCCAGCGCGTGGGCCGCCTTGTTGGTGCGGCGGTAAAGGTCGTCGTCGTCCTGGCTCTCGTTGATGCGCACGCCCCAGAGGATGATGCTCGGGTGGTTGCGGTACTGCAGGACCATCTCGCGGGTGTTTTCAATGGCCTGATCCTTCCAGCCCTCGTCGCCGATGTGCTGCCAGCCGGGGATCTCGGTGAAGACCAGCAGGCCGATGCGGTCGCACTCGTCGATAAAGTACTGGCTCTGCGGATAGTGCGAGGTGCGGACCGCCGTGCAGCCCAGCTCCTCCTTTAAGATCCGCGCGTCCTCGCGCTGCAGGTGCTCCGGCGCCGCGTAGCCGATATACGGGAAGCTCTGATGGCGGTTTAAGCCGCGCAGGAAGACCTTCTCGCCGTTTAGGTAAAAGCCATCCTGATTGAAGATGGCCGTGCGGAAGCCGAAAGTCACTTCCTTCGTATCGCCCAGGTTCCCATCCTCATCCAGAAGGGAGACCTGGCAGGTGTAAAGGTACGGATCGTCGACGGACCAGGGGTGCGCGTCCTGCAGCGTCAGGTCGAAGACCGTCCCGGGGCCGGAAAGCTGATAGGCCGTCAGTCCGTCCGCGTCGCTTAAGCGGATGTACGCGCCGGCCGCCGTCCCGTCCAGGGTCAGCTCCACGTGCGCCTTGTCCGGCTCGGGCGTATAGATAAAGAGGTCCTCGATATAGTCCTTCGGGCGGATATCCAGCCACGCGTCGCGGTACAGGCCGCCGTAGGTCAGATAGTCGATCACGAAGCCGAAGGGCGGGATCCCCTCGTTTTCGGAGGTGTCCAGCTTAACGGCGATCTCGCAAGCCTCCCCCGGCGTCACGAGGGAGGTGATCTCCGCGCGGAAAGCGGTATAGCCGCAGCTGTGCTGGGCGACGGCCTGCCTGTTGCAGTACACGGTCGCGATGTGCGCCGCCGCGTCGAACTGCAGAAAGA
>JAEEUR010000036.1 GCA_016290595.1 Lachnospiraceae bacterium
TGATGCCCTTGATGGCCTTCGCGTCCAGCTCGACCGTGACGGTGGAGGTGCTGATCTCTTTCTCGCCGACGGTGATCTTCTCGCTGCCCTTCGTGATCTCCGCGTTCTTGTTGACGCTGTCAATGAGCTCATCCAGGAAATCCTTGGCGATGGCTTTGCCTTCCTTGGCCAGCTTTTCGATCTGGTCCAGATCCAGTCTCTTTTCACCTGCCAGCGCTTCGAACATGGATTCCGGCATGGCGTATTCGGTGCCTTCCTCCGGATCGAAGATGGAGCCCTTTAAGTTCTTGGCCATGTTTTTCAAGTTGATGCCGTAGTTGGTTTTGGAGAACAGGGCGGTGCTGGAAACGGCCAGATCGTCCTTGGTCAGGACGATGAGAGCGTCCGCGAGGGCGCTGCCGTTCAGCTTGGAATCCAGGGAGAGGGCGGCGCCGTACTCCTTGAAATACAGAGCCAGCTCGGCCTGGGCGTCCAGATCCATGTTGCTGCCGGTGATCAGCGGCACCAGCTCGTCGTTTTTGGACAGGTCCACGGACAGCGTGACGCTGCCGCTCTTGATGACCTGCTGGACCGTTTCGCCAACGCCGGTCGCGGACATGGCCTTCGCGGTCTTTTCAACGCCGGTGACCAGCCTCTTGACCGGCGAGCCGCCGAACAGAGAGCTGACCAGAAGGACGATGGCCGCCAGAACGGCGACGCCGCCGACGATGCCGCCGATCAGCAGGCCCTTGGGGAGCTTTTTCGCCTTCGGGGCGGAGGTGCGGCTGACCTTCAGCAGATCCTCCTCCGACTGCGGCTGCTGGTAGTAGGACGGCTGCTGCGGTGCCATCTGCGGAAGAACCTGCTGCTGATAGACCGGCTGGATATTCGGCTGCCGGTAATCAGGGGTGGGTTCCTGTGCGGCGCGGGCCGCCTTGGCTTCCGGAGTTAAGGGTTCTCCGGTCACGGGATCAAAATTACTCATTGATTGTCTCCTTCCTCGTTTTCGCAGAAACTGCGATAGACGGCCGCCACGTTTCGGGCGGTTTCATATGGTTCACCGGATGTTCCGGAAAAATGACCGGCTTCGTAAAGCTGCGGGGCCTGGCGCCCCAGGAAAAGGATCCGGTCGAAAAAACCGACGTATTCCAGCGGTTCGTGTCCCGCGTAGAGGATCGTGCAGCCTTTTGCCTTCAGGCGCCGGATCAGCTCACCCAGCTCTTCCTGGTATTTCACGTCCAGGCCGGCGCAGGGTTCGTCGAACAGGATGTTTTCGGGGTCCCCCAGCAGGGCGCAGGCGATGCTGACGCGCTTTTTGCTGCCGCCGGATAGGGCGGACAGCTTTTTCCCCCGGTAGCGGTTCAGGGAGAAGGGAAGCTCCTTCGGGACCGGAGCGTTTTTCAGTCCCGCAAAGAAAAGCAGGTTTTCCTCCACCGTCATATCCTCGAAGAGCGCGGTGCCCTGAGGAATCAGGGCGAGGCTGCCCGTCTTTTCGATGCGCCCGCTGCGGGGCTTCAGGACGCCGCTGACCAGGGAGAGCAGTGTGGATTTCCCGCTGCCGTTAGGCCCCGCCAGGACCAGGCATTCGCCTTCCCCCGCCCGGAAGGACAGCCCCCGAAAGAGCGTCTCCCGTCCGTATGAAAAGGTCAGATCCTGTGCGGCGATCATCTCTCCCTCCCCAAAAATCGAAAATCCGAATAAATTATACACGCTTCTGCGGAAAATGCAAGAAAAATCGAAGCTCCGCCCCACCCGGGGCTGCCCGGCCCGGCTGCCGGAAGCTCTTTTCGGGCTTTTATTGACACGGAGCCGGTCGCTTGGTAAAATACCGGGGACAGAAGCAAAAAGGAGGTACAGTCCTGATGAAAGGCTTATTGATAAGAGTGACGGGCGTGCTGCTGGCAGTCTGTCTGCTGCTCGGTGCCTGCGGCGTGGATATCCCGACGAAGGAAGCGGATACGCCGGCGGACGTGCCCGGAACGACGGCGCAGCAGACACTTTCTCCGGAGACCCAGGCGCCGGCTCCGTCCGAAACGCAGGACGGCCTGTTTCCCGCCGAGACCACGGCCCCCGAAGAGGATCCCGCGCGGGAAAGCCTCTGGGACAAAAAGATCTCCGGCGAGCAGGTAAGTATTCCGGAGAAGGCTTTTTCCGGCGGAGCGGAGCGATGCAGCGCCATCGCGCCGGACGGAGAAACCTTGCTGATGTCCGGCACCGTGGCGCCTTACCTCTATAACATGCAGACAAAAAAGACGACCAGGCTGGTCCCGGCCGATGCGGCAACGGAAGAATACCTGCGGGAGATGATCCTGACCCGTTATGGGGTAAGCATTAAGGCAACGACGGAGCAGATGGCGGCCATGCAGGAACGGCTGGCCAGGATGAGCGGCGCGGAACTGACGGCGGAGCTTTGCATGAATACCGGACGGATCGCTCCGCTGCGCCAGTATACAGGCAGTTTCTATACCCGGGAAAACTATCTGTTTTTTGTCGATGCCGGATATACGGCTCTGATGCTGATCGACTGCAGCAGCGGACGCTATTACAGCGTTTTTGAAAGATCCATCACGCCTTTGGGAGTTCGGGACGGAAAACTGCTGTATTTCCTGAATCCGAGTCCCGTCTTAAAGCTTCTGGATCTGGAGAGCGGCAATGTGGAAGAGATCGAGATGAAGGATCCTTCGCTCTTCCCGGACGGCGCGCGCCTGCGCGCGGCGTCGTTCCTTCCGGACGGAAGCCTGTGCGCCGTGCTGGCCGATATGAAGCTGGACCCGGAAGGGGGAGAGAACTGCGCGCTCGTCATCCGTTCCTCGGACGGAAAGACCGAGAGCTGGCCGCTCGGCAGGATGCGCTATGCGTGGGAACCGGATACGATCCTGGCAGCCGGAACGGACTGCATTCTGGCGTTCAGCCGGCAGGCAGCGCGTGTCAGTGCCCCTTATCTGATCCGGCGGACGGCGGGAGAGGTGCTGCGGCCCATATCGGGAGAAGACGGCCTGGTACAGCTGCTTTCGGCGGAGGAATATGCCGCCCGCTATCCCGAAAAAGGTGATGCTGCGGTCGGCCTGATTCCGCTGGACAGCCTGTCGGACGATGAGACGTTGCTGCTGCAGAATTCGGCGGCAGTCGGGATCCTGCTTCTGTTCCATCCGTCGGACGGGCAGTCGCAGCGGCTGATCCCGGAACTGGACGGCTTTCCGATGGTCATCTACTTCAGCGGCAATCATTACGACCGCTTTATGGACGGCGGGTATCCGACGGAAAAAGCGTACTATCAGCTGACATTCCGGTAAAACGGAACAAAGGAGACATAAAGAATGGCAAGGAAAAATCTGCTGGTGATCTGCGGCGGACAGAGCGAGGAGCACGATATCTCGCTGCTGTCCGCGGGGACCGTTCTGCGGAACCTGAATCCGGAAAAATATAACGTAAAGATCGTGGGCATCACAAAGACCGGGCGCTGGCTGCTGGTGAGCGGCGTCGGGGCGATCGCGGACGGAAGCTGGGAACTCTCGAAGATCCGGGCCTTCCTGCTGCCGGACGCTTCGGAGAAGGCCCTGCTGATCCGCCGCCCGGACGGACCCGTGGAGCACTGGCCGGTGGACGTGGTGATCCCGGCCCTGCACGGGCGCTACGGCGAGGACGGGACGATCCAGGGGCTTTTCGAGCTGGCGCAGATCCCCTACGTGGGCTGCGGCGTGACGGCCTCCGCGGTCGGCATGGACAAGCTGTACGCGAAGGTGCTGGTGAACGCGATCGGCGTGACGCAGGCGCCCTACGTGGCGTTTGAAAAGAAGGAACTGGAGGACATGGACGCGGCCTGCCGGAAGGCGGAATCCGTCCTGACGTATCCGATGTTCGTCAAGCCCTGCGACGGCGGCTCCTCCCAGGGAGCTTCCCGGGTGCCGGACCGCGCGGCGCTGCCGGCGGCTCTGAAACTGGCGGCCCGCTACGGGACCCGCGTGATGGCGGAGGAGAACATCTTCGGCCGCGAGCTGGAGTGCGCGGTGCTGGATACGCCGGAGGGCCCGAAGGCCAGCGGCGTGGGCGAGATCCTTTCCGCGGCGGAGTTTTACAGCTTTGACGCGAAGTACACGAATCCGGCTTCCAAGACGCTCACGGACCCCGTGCTGCCGGAAGGCAAAAAGGAGGAGATCCGGGACGCAGCGGTCCGCATCTTCAGGACCGTCGGCGCGAAGGGCCTTTCCCGCGTGGACTTCTTCCTGGAAAACGGCACGAACCGCGTGATCTTTAACGAGATCAACACGTTCCCGGGCTTTACCGCCATCAGCATGTACCCGAAGCTCTGGGAGGCGGAGGGCCTTCCTATTCCGAAACTTTTGGACAGGCTCGTGGAGAACGCGCTGGAGAGATAGGAGATGATATAAGTTTCCGGCAAGCAAAAACCGCCCCGAAGGGCGGTTTTCGTTTTCCCGGAAGATCGGATCACGGACAGCTTATTTCGCTTTCGCCTTTTCGGCGGTCTTATTCGCGGCCGCTTTTTTGTTCGGATCCTTTTTGAAGATCCGCTGCAGGAGCTTCTGTTTCTTGGGCGGATCCGGGATCTTGCCGCCGCGCACGGACTTGAGTTCCGCGATGTAGATGCCGCTTAAGGCGACCTTGCATTCCTTTTTCACGGGAATGATCTCGAAAACCTTCTGGTCGGCCATGAGGGACATGATCTGCGGGCCGATCTTGGCTTTGACGATGGGCATCTTGGCGCGCTTGGCGTACCAGGGGATCTGGGCGAGAGCCGCTTCCGGCAGGCCGGATTCGGCGGGCCGCATCAGCTTTTTGTCGATGACCAGGATCGAGACGGTCTGCTTGGCATTCTGGATCTGCTCCTCCGCATCGGCCTGCTTCTTCTGCAGCTTGCGGCCGACGAAATACAGCACGACGAGGACCACGGCGGCGACGCCTAAAATGATACCCAGGATGCCCCAGACGCTGATCAGGGGAAGAAGGGGAAATGCATGCATATGAATTACCTCCGGTTTTTACGGACGGACCTGAGGGTCAGCCGCGAAAAAGTATAGCATTTATTTTTCCCGAACGCAAGCCTTCCGCCTTGCCATTCGGGCGTAAATTTGGTAAGATGATAACACCTTTGAAAAAACAGAAGGGTTTTGTTTGCATGTACGAAATCTACGAAACGAAGGAACGGATCATAGCGGATAACGACGCGGTGGCGGCGCTCGTCCGGGAAAGAATGGACGGGGCCGGCGTGTTTTTCGTGAACGTGATGGCCTCGCCGGGCGCGGGCAAGACCACGCTCTTAAAGCGGACCATCGAGTTCCTGCCGGAGTATAAGATCGGCGTGATGGAGGCGGACGTGGACAGCGACGTGGACGCGGCGACGCTCGCGGCGACCGGCGCGAAGGTCATCCAGCTGCATACCGGGGGCCTCTGCCACATGGACGCGGACATGACCCTGCGGGGCCTCACGCGTTTTGGCACGGAAGGCCTGGACATCGTCTTTCTGGAAAACGTCGGCAACCTGGTCTGCCCGGCGGAATTCGACGTCGGCGCGGACTTGAACGTCATGCTGCTTTCCGTGCCGGAGGGGGACGACAAACCCTTGAAATATCCGCTGATGTTTACGGTCTCGCAGGCGGCGCTCATCAGCAAAATGGACGTGGCGCCGGTCTTTGATTTCGATCTGGACCGCTTTAAGGAGAATATCGCGCCGCTCAACCCGGAGATGACGGTGATCCCGCTCTCGGCCGTGACCGGCGAGGGCTTCGACGCCTGGCTGGCCTATCTGAAAGGGAAGGTGAGCGCGCGATGAAAGTCATTCAGGTGGACCGTTTTATCTCTGACGCCAACGACAAGGACGCGGCGAAGCTGCGGGAGGACTTAAAGGCGAAGGGCGTGCTGTTCCTCAACCTCATGTCTTCGCCCGGTTCGGGCAAGACCACGTTCCTGTCCCGGACGTTACAGGATCTGAAGGATCTGCGGCTGGCCGTGATGGAGGCGGATATCGCTTCGACCGTGGACGCGGAAAGGATCGCGGCGCTGGGCGCCAGGAGCATCCAGGTGCATACCGGCGGTATGTGCCACATGGACGCGGGCATGACCGGCGCGGCGCTGGAAACGCTCGGCACGGACGAACTGGACGTCATTTTCCTGGAAAACGTCGGCAATCTGATCTGCCCGGCCGAGTTCGATACCGGGGCGCACAAAAACGTGATGATCCTGTCCGTCCCGGAAGGGGACGACAAGCCCTTAAAGTATCCGCTGATGTTCCAGCAGAGCGACGTGCTGATCGTGAGCAAGATCGATGCACTGCCGTACTTTAATTTCGACCTGGATAAGTGCCGGGAGCGGGCGCTGCGGCTTAATCCGGACATCAGGATCTTCCCCGTCTCCGCCAAGACCGGCGAAGGGATGGAAGAGTGGGAGAACTGGCTGAGGGAAGCGCGTGAAAAGAACACCTCATCCGTCACGGCTGCGCCGTGACACCTTCCCCTCAAGGGGAAGGCGAGAATATTGGACATATAATTTACTCATAAAGGAAGGAACGATGGCATGAAGGAACAGAAAAACCGCATGTTCAACGACGTGGACCGCGCCAATCTGCCGGAATACGTCTGTGAGGACAAGGAAAAAGAGAAGATCATCCTGAAGCTCGGCACCATGATCACCGACCGCTATCTGGTGAAGTATACGCACACCATGAAGACGGACGACCCTGAGTTCTGGGCCTTAAACGAGGTCCTGACCAAGGAGGAGGCGCGCTTCCTGCTGAACTTCAGGAAGACCCGCGTCCCCTACGACGTCCCGCAGCTCGCCAAGATGAACAACATGAGCGAAGAGGACACCGAAAAGATGTGCCGGCACCTCTGCTGGGTCGGTGTGCTGGAGATGAACCGCGAGAACGAGGACCATCACCGCCAGTACAACGTCCCCATCTTCGTGCCCGGCTCCGCCGAATTCATGATGATGAACGACGAGCTGACCGCCCAGCATCCGAATCTGGCCACCTTCTTCAACCTGATGACCCAGATGCCGCTGGAAGGCGTCACCCCGATGATCCCGCCGGGAGGCGCCGGCGTCGGCATGCACGTCATCCCCGTAGAGAAGGCCATCGAGAAGGAAAACCAGACGCTGGACATCGAGCACATCTCGCACTGGTTAAGCAAGTACGATAAGTACTCCGTCGGGCAGTGCACCTGCCGCAAGCAGCAGGCCATGCGCGGCGAGGGCTCCGGCCAGATCAACGGCGAATTCTGCGTGGGCGTCGGCGACATGGCCGAGTACTGCGTCGAAAAGGGCATGGGCCGCTACCTCACCTACGACGAGGTCATCGAGCTTTTGGAGCGCGCCGAGCGCCACGGCTTCGTGCACCAGATCACCAACATCGACGGCGAAAACAAGATCGTCGCCATCTGCAACTGCGCGGCCGGCGTCTGCAACGCCATCCGCACCTCGCAGCTGTACAACACCCCGAACATGTCCGCCTCCGCCTACCGCGCGCACGTCGACAAGACCAAATGCGTGGCCTGCGGCAAGTGCGTGGAGGTCTGCCCGGTCGGCGCCGCCAAGCTCGGCCAGAAACTCTGCACCACGCACGGCGAGATCAAATATCCGAAGACCGAGCTGCCCGACGCGCAGAAGTGGACCGCCGACAACTGGAACGTCCACTACCGCGAGGACGCCAAGATCAACTGTTACGACACCGGCACCTCGCCCTGCAAGACCGCCTGCCCCGCGCATATCGCGATCCAGGGCTATATCAGGATGGCGAAGGAAGGCCGCTATTTGGACGCCCTGAAGCTCATCAAGCAGGACAACCCCCTGCCCGCGGTCTGCGGCGCCATCTGCAACCGCCGCTGCGAGGACGCCTGCACGCGCGGCACCGTCGACCAGCCCGTGGCCATCGACGAGATCAAGAAATTCGTCGCGTCGCTGGAACTCAAAGCCGATCAGCGCTTCGTTCCGCTCTGCGAGAACGACGAAGGCAAGATGTGGGGGCCCGAATACAAGATGGCCGTCATCGGCTCCGGCCCCGCGGGTCTGTCCTGCGCCTACTATCTGCGCACGATGGGCTACGACGTCACCGTGTTTGAAAAAGAGCAGCAGATCGGCGGCATGCTGACCTACGGCATCCCGAATTTCCGCCTGGAAAAAGACGTTTTGAACGCCGAGCTCGAAGTGCTGCGCCTGATGGGCGTGGAGTTTAAGACCGGCGTGAACGTCGGCCAGGACGTCACGATCCCCGAACTCAGAGAGCAGGGCTACAAGGCCTTCTATATCGCCATCGGCCTGCAGGGCGGCCGCAAGGTCGGCGTGCCCGGCGAGGACGTCGAAGGCGTGGAGAGCGGCATCGGCTTCCTGCGCCGTCTGCAGGACGATAATTCCGTCCGTTTGGGCGGCGACGTGATCGTCGTCGGCGGCGGCAACGTAGCCGTGGACGTCGCCCGCAGCGCGGTCCGCGCCACGAACGGCAAGGTCACCATGCTCTGCCTGGAGAGCGAGACGGAAATGCCTGCCGCGAAGGACGAGGTCGCCGAAGCGAGAGCCGAAGGCATCGAAGTCATGAACGGCTGGGGCCCGAAGGAATTCATCAGCGAAAACGGTCACGTCACCGCGGTCGTCTTCAAGCGCTGCACGAGCGTCTTCGACGCGGAGCACCGCTTCAATCCGACCTATGACGAGAACGATACGATCACGATCCCCTGCGCGAACGTGCTGGAAGCCATCGGCCAGTCCGCCGTCTGGGGCGATCTGTTAAAGGATACGAAGGCCGAGATCCGGCGCGGCGGCACCGTCATCGCGGATCCCGTCACCTTCCAGACCGGCGAGCCGGATATCTTCGCCGGCGGCGACATCGAGCACGGCGCCCGCTTCGCCATCGACGCCATCGCGTCCGGCAAGAAGGCCTGCGAATCCATGCACCGCTTCGTGCATCCGGGCCAGTCGCTCACCATCGGCCGCGACTTAAGAGAATTTATCGAGCTGGATAAGAACGACATCCTGCTGGATCCTCACTCCTTCGACCTGTCCGGCCGCAACGTACCGGGCCATAAGGATATCAACCCGGTCACGACCTTCAGCGACACCCGCCTGCCGTTCACCGAAGAGCAGGTGAAGAAGGAAGCCGCCCGCTGCATCGGCTGCGGCGCCACGACCGTGGACGAAAACCGCTGCATCGGCTGCGGCCTGTGCACGACCCGCTGCGAATTCGACGCGATCAAACTGGAGCGCGACCATCCGGAAGCCTCCAAGATGGTCCGCTGCGAGGATAAGATGGGGGTCGTCGCCGCGTATGCTGCGAAGCGCACCGCCAAGATCCTGGTCAACAAAAAGAAGAAATAAGCGCCGGGCGCGCCCGGAAGAAAAAAATTCTGAAGCGCCGCGAGCCCGACAATACTTTTCGAAGACCCTTGGAACGTGGTCTGAGAAAAGTTTTGGTCGGGGCGCGGCGCAACAAAGAGTAGTTGAACGGCAGGAAGCAGTCATGCATGAAATGGGGATCGTGCTGCATCTGGCAAAAACGCTGGACGAGACAGCCGAAGAAGAAAACTTAACGAAGATCGGCTCCGTGACCCTGCAGGTCGGGGAAGTCTCCGGCATCATGACGGACCTCTTCACCGACTGCTGGAACTATTTCCGCGGCCGCCACAAAGCCCTCACCGAATGCGAGCTCATTCTCGAGACCATCCCCGCCGTCACTTACTGCGAAGGCTGCGGAAAAACCTATCCCACCGTCCCGCAGGGGCGGCAGTGTCCCCACTGCGGCAGCTGGGAAACCTGGCTGAAGCAGGGCAACGAATGCATCATCAAAGAAATCGAGGCGGAATAAAGAACCATGCTCCACAACCTCTATATCACCTTCTCGGTCGTCTTTCCGTTCATGGTCTACCTGGCGCTCGGCATGCTCCTGCGCCGGACGGGCGTTCTGGACGAGCACAGCTCGCTCAAGATGAACCGCTTCGTCGCCCTGATCCTCTTCCCTGTCAATCTTTTCAACGCCATCTATAAAGGCGACCTCGCCTCCATGGTCCGCCAGCCGATCGTACCGTACGTGGTGATCGGCATTTTTTGTTCCATCAGCTTTCTGATGCTGGTGGTTCCGCGCCTGGAAAAGGACCCGGCCAGACAGGGCGCCATGGTCCACTGCGGCTTCCGCACCAACGCCACGCTTTTCGCGCTGGCGGTCTCCGAGGGCGTCTTCGGCGAGGACGTGCCGGAGGTCACCGTGATGCTGGTGCTGGCGGCCGTCGTCAACAACATCGTCTCCGTCCCGGTGCTGGAGCACTATCAGCAGAAGGTCCTGGCTGCGCGGGGAGAAGAGGCGGCCAAGAAGACCTCCCTCGGCGCCCTCCTTCTGGGCTGGCTCAAGAACCCGCTGCTGATCGGCGTCATGCTGGGGATCGTCTGGAACCTGATCGGCATTCCGATGCCGGAGCCCTGCGCCGTGACCATTCAGAACGTTTCGGCCTGCGCCATTCCCATCGCCTTCATCATGCTGGGGGCCCGCCTGGACGTAAAGCACTTAAAGAACAACAGCAGAAACGTGCTGCAGGTCACGGCGTACAAGCTGATCCTGCTGCCGGCCGTGGCGTTCATCTACCCGATCCTTGCGGGCTGGACCGCCCAGAACCTGGTCGCCATGCTGGTCGCCTTCGGCACGCCGACGGCCATCATCACCTACGTGACCACCGGCGCCGCCGACTGCGACGGCGAGATGGCCGGCGAGATCGTTTCCGTCTCCACGCTTGTCTCCATGCTCACCATTTTCCTCTGGCTTTTCGGCCTGAAACAAGCCGGGCTGATATGAGTTCTGCACAGATGTGCAGAAATGGGACAAGAAGCCGCTAAAGCGGCAAAATTATCCAAAAAAAATGAGGCCGGAACAGTCGGAAATGCTTGACAAAAAAACGGCTTTGGAATAAGATTAGCTTTGTATTGTTTCATTTCGGTTTAATTATTGAAAGATTTTTTCACAGAAGACTTTCCTTTATTTGGAAAGCAGAGGTGCCAATGAACGCCATCAGCGAACTGCTCAAGAATTACGAGATTCCCCCCGTGGCGAAGGTCCGCCAGACCTTCAACAACGACGAACTGGATAACGTGGAAGAGCGCCTGCTTGCAGGACTCGAAGAAAAATGCGCCCCGATCAAGCCCGGGGACCGCATTGCGATCACCTGCGGCAGCCGCGGGATCGACAAATACGCGCTGATCATTAAAACCGTCGCGGATTTCGTCAAATCCAAGGGCGGCCAGCCCATCCTGATCCCGGCCATGGGCAGCCACGGCGGCGCCACCGCCGAAGGCCAGAGAGAGGTCCTGCGCCGCTACGGCATCAGCGAGGAGACCATCGGCGCGCCGGTCCTGGCGACCATGGAAGTCAACCAGATCGGCACCACGCCGCGCGGCCTTCCGGTCTATATCGACAGAAACGCCTGCGAATGCGACGGCATCATCCTGGTGAACCGGGTCAAGCTTCACACTTCCTTCCGCGGAAAGTATGAGAGCGGCCTCTTAAAGATGATGGCCATCGGCCTTGCCAAGCAGAAGGGCGCGGAGATGACGCACTTCCTGCGCTTCGAAAACATGGCCTCCAATATTGAAATGGTCGGCACCGTGGGCCTGGAGAACCTGAACATCCTCTGCGGCGTCTCCACTATTGAAAACGGCTACAACCATCTGGCGGAGCTGCACGTCTCCCGCAAGGACGAGATCAAGGACACCGAGCCCGGCTACCTTATCGCTTCCCGCGAGCGCATGCCGCGCATCGCCCTGGATGAGATCGACGTCCTGATCGTGAACGAGATCGGCAAGGAGATCAGCGGCACCGGCATGGATACGAATATCATCGGCCGCTACCATACGAACGCGGCCTCCGGCGGCCCCAACACCATCAAGCTGGGCGTCCTGAACCTGACCGAAAAGTCGGAAGGCAACGGCAACGGCATGGGCCTCGCGGACTTTATGCCCCAGCACATGTTCGATCAGGTGGACCTGCAGGTCTCCTACATGAACACCATCACCTCCACTGAGCCAAATTCCACCCGCATCCCCATGATCTTAGCCAACGACAAGGAAGTCTTCCAGGCCGGCGTTAAGCTCTGCGGGCAAATTAAAAACGAGGACATTCGCCTGGTCATCATCCGCTCCACCAAGTATCTGGACGAGGTCTATATGTCCGAGGCGGCGGTGAAGGCGGCGGTCAAGCCGGTCGAGGTCATCGGCCCCTACGAGCCCGTCCCGTTCGACGAGAACGGCAACTTAGTATTATTTGAAGCCCACTAAGCCTCTCGGGCTTCGGATAAGGCTTCCTGATAATAAGATTTTGAATGAGAGGAAGGAGTAAAAATGCAAAAATCCAGAATTCAAGATTTAGTCATCGGACTGATCGCGATTGCCATCGGCGTATTTTTGCTGCTGAATTCGCTGAAGTTCCCTGACACCACCAAGCAGTTCACCTGGTTCGTGCTGTTTGTGTTTATCGGCCTGGGCCTTATTCTGGTCATCACGTCGCTGATCAACGCAAAGAAACCCGGCGGACAGGAGGTCGACGCCAAAACCTTCAAGAATCCTCTGACCATGTTCCTGCTGGTTCTGCTGTACGTGATCATGCTGGACAAGATCGGATTCTTTGTGGCCAGCGTCATCTTCATGCCGGTAACCATGCTTTACATGGGCTACCGCAAACCGCTCCCGATCATCTTCGTTACGGGCGGCATGCTTGCCTTCGTCTGGCTTCTGTTCGTGTTCGAACTGAAGGTCCGTCTGCCGCAGGGTCTGCTGTTCTAAGGAGGGAGGAAAGCTATGTTTGAAGGAATTGAACTGGCATTTGCCCGACTGTTTACCTGGGATGCGGCGTTGGGTCTGTTCATCGGTGTTGTCGGCGGTATGATCATCGGCGCGCTGCCCGGCTTAAGCGCGACGATGGGTATCGCCCTGCTGATCCCCATCACCTACGGCATGGATCCCACCGCGGCCATCCTGATGCTGGCTGCCATCTATACTTCCGCGGTGTACGGCGGCTCCATTTCCGCCATCTTAATTCATACGCCCGGCACCCCGTCTTCGGCGGCGACCTGTCTGGATGGCTATCCGATGACACAGAAGGGGGAATCGCTTCACGCCATAGGCCTGTCGACGACGGCGTCCGTGATCGGCGGCGTCATCAGCTCCATCGCTCTGTTGCTGATCGCGCCTCCGCTGGCCCGTCTGTCCTTAAAGTTCGGCTCGGCCGAATACTTCCTTATCGCTATTTTCGGTCTGACGCTGATCGCCTCCCTGGCGGGCGACAGCATGATCAAGGGCCTGCTGGCCGGCGCTTTCGGTCTGGTCTGCGGTCTGGTCGGTTTCTCTCCGGACGGCTATGCCCGCTTCACGTTCGGCTATATCCCGATCCTGGGCGGCATTCAGCTGATCCCCGCCATGATCGGTCTGTTCTCCATTTCGCAGGTCATGATCCAGGCGGAAGAGCGAGGGAAAACGTCTTCCAACGAAAAGGTCGAAGCCAAGATCGCCGGCCGCTTCCTGCCTCCGGCCAAGGAGTTTGTGGGCCTGATCCCGCTGATCCTGGAATGCTCCGTAGTCGGCGTGTTCATCGGTATTCTGCCCGGCGCGGGCGGCGACATCGCTTCCTGGGTCGGCCTGAACCTGGCTAAGAACCAGTCCAAGCACCCCGAGCAGTTTGGTACCGGTATTCCCGCGGGCGTTGCGGCGCCTGAAGCGGCCAACAACGCCGTGACCGGCGGCGCCCTGATCCCGCTGCTGACCTTAGGTATCCCCGGAAGTTCCACCGCGGCGGTCCTGCTCGGCGGTCTGACCATCCACGGCCTGCAGCCCGGTTTTGAGCTCTTTACGAAACACGCGGAT
The DNA here is from genome assembly GCA_016290595.1 of Lachnospiraceae bacterium. Taxonomy (GTDB): domain Bacteria; phylum Bacillota; class Clostridia; order Lachnospirales; family Lachnospiraceae; genus UBA6987. The sequence continues at coordinate 13,819 of JAEEUR010000036.1, forward strand.
ATTACCTACGCGGTCATCATCGGTTTCCTGTGCGCCAATATCCTGATGGGTCTGGTCGGCTGGGCGGTCGGCAAGTATCTGACCAAGGTCTCCAAGGTCCCGATCCCGCTGCTGATCCCCTGCATCGCGATGCTGTCCATCTTAGGTTCCTATGCGGCTTCCCGGAATATCGCGGACGTTTACATTGCGGTCATCTTCGGCCTGATCGGCTTCTTTATGCGCAAGTACGGCGTCCCGGTGGCGCCGATCGTGCTGGCCATGATCCTGGGCCCGATGGCAGACTCGCATATGTATCAGGGCATCATTCAGGCGAATACGATATCCTTCGTTCAGTATCTGTTTACCCGCCCGCTCAGCATCTTCTTCATGGTGCTGATCATCCTGGCGCTGTTTGCCCCTCTGCTTTCCAAGGTCATTTCCAAAGCGTACCAGAAAAAGAACGGGAAAATGGCAGACGCGGCGGAAGATATTTAATAAAATTAGCAAAATTGTGAAAAAGACTTGTAAAATTTTTGCTGAAGCTGTATAGTATGGGGGAAATCCCTTCGGAAACTATATAAAACAGGAGGAAAAACAATGAAGAAACTTGTGGCAATTGCTCTCGTTCTGCTGATGGCCCTCGGCCTGGTAGCCTGCGGAAGCAAAAAGGAATGGCCGGATGGCGACATCGTCATCGTCTGCCCGTTCAAAGCGGGTGGTGCTATGGACCAGTCCGCCCGTCTGACGGCTGAGTACCTGAAGAAGTATCTCGGTGTTGAAGTCACCGTCGACAACATCGAAGGCGGCAACAACTGGGTCGGCTACGAGAAGGTCCTGACTGCCAAGGGTGATGGCTATCTGCTGGGCTTTGCGAACTATCCCGGACAGATCGGCGGCTATCTGAACCCGTCCGGCGGAATCAAGAGAACCTATCGCGATTTCACCAACATTGCCGATATCGTTCATGACCCGGGCATCATCGTTGTCCGTCCCGACAGCCCTTACCAGACTCTTGCCGATCTGATTGAAGCCGGCAAGAAGGAACCTCTGGTCATCTCCACCGGCGGCGGTGCCGGCTCCGATGACGACGTTCTGGTCCGTCTGCTGAACCAGAAGTGCGGCACCCAGTTCAAACCGGGCGGAAACCCCGGCGACGCGGATGCTAAGACCGCTATGCTGGGCGGCAACGTCGCGGCTCAGGCCTGCAACGTCTCCAACTACTTCGGCACCTATAAGTCCACCGGTGACGACGCCGTCAGAGTTCTGGCCGTGTTCGACTCCAAGAAGAACGACCTGATGCCCGACATCCCTACCATCGATGAGTGCGGCATTGCCGAACTGAAGGGCTTATACAGCTCCTCCGACCGCGGTCTGGTCGCCTGCAAGGATCTGGACAAGGACGTCCTGAACAAGATCGTTGAAGCCTTAAAGAAGGCTGAAAAGGATCCTGACTTCATTAAGGCCGCTGCCGACAAGGGCATGGGCATCAACATGCTGTACACCGACAAGTTCGATGAGTTCATCAACGGCGTTGAAACCACGATGAAGGGCATGCTGAAAGACTTCGGCTGGGAATAATCTCTCCGGCTTAAAACACGCGGATCCCTGAAGCGGATCCAAACCGAAGAGGCCTCCGGGAAACCGGAGGTCTTTTCATATCCCGGTCCCTGAGCCCGTCGAAAGGAGCGGATATGAAAAACCGATTGACAAACATCGCCTTATCTTCCTATAATCCTCTTGTTCTATGAACAGCGTACCGCCGACCGCAGGTTCTCTGCCGTTACAAATCAGAAGAGCTATGACTGATCAGATCAAGAAAAATTTGGAATTGGTTCGCCTGCCCCTCTTTCCCCTGAAAGAGGAAAACGCTCTGCGCCTGCGCGAATTTTATAAGGACGAGATCCTGTCGCCTCCCCGCAGTGCCGGGGAGGTCGCTTCTGATCTGGCGGAGTTGTTTGATCTGGTCCCGGTCGAGGACGGTCAGCCGGTGAGCCGGGAACTGCAATTCTTTATCACCCTTATCGCTTCCCTCTATTTACCCGAGGGGAAATATGATAAAGCCTGGATTCTTGAACGCAACGCAAGATCCGAAGGCTTATACCGCTCCTTCGAGATGCCTCAGGCTCCGGAGGACCTGAAAAGGATCTTCTTGCTGTGGAATGAAAAAGCAGGCAGGCTTGTATCCAACAATCATCAGCTTTCTCTGCTCATCGATTACCTGTCCGGGGTGGAAGCGGAAGATGATGCTCAGATGAGCAGATACCTGCTGACGGTATACTACGTGAATCTTTTAAAAGTGAAATGGAATGATGAACTGCTCCGGCACTTTTCCCATACCGATCGCAGCGGTCAGACCGGTGCGTAAAGGAATGCGGCGGCTTTCACAGCGGAAGCCGCCGCTTTCCGGCAGAAAAAAGCTTGACAAATATTTTCTCTTCCTATATAATTCCCCTGTTCTATAAACTGAATACCGTTACAGACTGTGATGGAGAAAGTAGCCTCGGGAAGAAAGCCACAGAGAGCCGGAGAAGCTGAGAACCGGTGCCGGTAGCCCCCGCGCGAAAGTCACTCCGGAGTCGCCGCCCGAACCCGCAGAAGCGGTGCGTAGGCCCGGCCGGGATCCGCCCGTCAAAGCGGGGTGTCTGTTTTTGCAGACGGCAAATGGGTGGTACAGCGAGGTCTCTCGTCCCGTTTGGGATGAGATTTTTTCTTTATAAAGGAGAAAAACATGTACAGAAAAGTTCCCACAGACATGAACTTCGTCGGACGCGAGAAGGAAGTCCTGAAGTTCTGGCAGGAAAATCACATCTTTGAGAAATCCGAGCGGGAGCGCCAGGGCCGTCCCTGCTACGCTTTCTACGACGGGCCGCCCACGGCCAACGGCAAGCCGCATATCGGCCACGTCGAGACCCGGGCCATCAAGGACCTGATCCCGCGCTACCGCACCATGAAGGGATACTACGTCCCGCGCAAGGCCGGCTGGGACACCCACGGCCTGCCCGTCGAGCTGGAAGTCGAGAAGGCGCTGGGCCTTAACGGCAAGGACCAGATCGAGGAATACGGCGTGGAGCCCTTCATCCAGAAGTGCAAGGAATCCGTCTGGAAATACGAAAAGATGTGGGAGGATTTCTCCGCGAGCGTCGGCTTCTGGGCTGATATGGAGAACCCGTACGTGACCTATCACGACGAGTATATCGAGTCCGAGTGGTGGGCGCTGTCCGAGCTTTGGAAGAAGGGACTGCTTTATAAGGGCTTCAAGATCGTGCCCTACTGCCCGCGCTGCGGGACGCCGCTTTCTTCCGCGGAAGTCTCCCAGGGCTACAAGACGGTCAAGGAACGCTCCGCCATCGCGCGGTTCAAAGTAAAGGGAGAGGAAAACACCTTCTTCCTGGTCTGGACCACTACGCCCTGGACGCTGCCGTCCAACGTGGCGCTCTGCGTGAACCCGGACGAGTCCTACATCGAAGCGTACGTGCCGGCGGAGGGAAGAAGCTACATCCTGGCGGAGGCGCTGGTGCCTGCCGTACTGGGCCCGGCCGAGCCGAAAGATCCGGAGGCAGCCTTGAACTGGCAGATCCGGCAGCGCTTCACCGGCAAGGAACTGGAATTTAAGGAATACGAGCCGCTGTTCGCCTTTACCGGCGAGTTCGTTGCGAAGAACCGCAGCGAAAAAGCCTTCTACGTGACCTGCGACGGTTACGTCACCATGACCGACGGCACCGGCATCGTCCATATCGCGCCGGCCTTCGGCGAGGACGACGCGAACGTGGGCCGTAAGTACGGCCTGCCCTTCGTGCAGTTCGTGAACGGCAAAGGCGAGATGACGGAGGAGACCGACTACGCGGGCCTCTTCGTGAAGAAGGCGGATCCGGTCATCATCGAGGACTTAAAGAAGGCCGGCCTCTTATTCTCCGCGCCGAAGTTCGAGCACGAATATCCGCACTGCTGGAGGTGCGACACGCCCCTCATCTACTACGCGCGCGACTCCTGGTACATCCGCGAGAGCAGCTACAAGGACAATCTAGTCGCCAACAACAATACGGTCAACTGGCTGCCGGACGCCATCGGCAAGGGCCGCTTCGGCAACTGGCTGGAAAATATCCAGGACTGGGCCATCTCCCGCAACCGTTACTGGGGCACGCCCCTTAACATCTGGGAATGCAGCTGCGGCCACAGGGAGTGCATCGGCTCCCGCGCGGAGCTCGCCGAAAGAAGCGGCGATCCCGCAGCAGCAAAGGTGGAGCTGCACCGTCCCTACGTGGATGCGATCACTCTGCCCTGCCCGGACTGCGGCGGCGTGATGCACCGCGTCCCGGAGGTCATCGACTGCTGGTTCGATTCCGGCGCCATGCCGTTCGCACAGCATCACTATCCGTTTGAAAATAAAGACCTGTTCGAGCAGCAGTTCCCGGCCCGCTTCATCTCCGAGGCGGTCGATCAGACCCGCGGCTGGTTCCACTCCCTGATGGCGGAGGGCACCCTGCTCTTCGATAAGTCCCCGTACGAGAACGTCATCGTGCTGGGCCTGGTCCAGGACAAGAACGGCCAGAAGATGAGTAAGTCCAAGGGCAACGCCGTGGATCCCTTCGAGGCGCTGGAGAAGTTCGGCGCGGATGCGATCCGCTGGTATTTCTACAACAGCTCCGCCCCGTGGCTGCCGAAGCGCTTCTACGAGGAGGCCGTGCTGGAGGGCCGCTCCAAGTTCATGAGCACCCTGTGGAACACCTACGCCTTCTACACCTTATACGCGGAGATCGATCAGTTCGATCCCTCGAAATACATGACGAACGGCAGATGGGAGCCGAAGGACCTGCCGGTCATGGACCGCTGGCTGCTTTCCAAACTGAACACCCTGATCAAAACGGTGGATTCCAGCCTGGAGACCTATCACATCACCGAAGCCTCCCGGGCGCTGGCCGCCTTCGTGGAGGACATGTCCAACTGGTACGTGCGCCGCTGCCGCGACCGCTACTGGGGCTCCGGCTGTGGGCAGGACAAGATCAACGCCTACATGACGCTTTTCGAAGCGCTGTACACGGTGAGCCTGCTGGCCGCGCCGATGGTCCCCTTCATGACGGAGGCCATTTATCAGAACATCGTCCGCAGCGTATTGCCGGGTGTGCCGGAGAGCATCCATCTCTGTGATTATCCGGCAGCCGACGAAAGCCTGATCGATCCGGCGCTGGAAGCCGATATGGACCACGCGGTCAAGCTCGTCGAGATGGGCCGCGCCGCGCGGAACGCGGCGGCCATCAAGAACCGCCAGCCCTTATCCCGCATGCTAATCAAGGCGCCGTTCGGATTAAGCGAGTACTACGACGACATCATCGCGGAAGAGCTGAACGTCAAAGCGCTGGAGTTCACGGCGGACGCCGGCGACTATATCAGCTACAGCTTCAAGCCGCAGATGCGGACCCTGGGCCCGCGCTTCGGCCGGCAGTTAAACGAGATCCGCACGCTCCTTCAGAACATCGACGGCGCCGCCGCCATGAAGGAGATTAAGGAGATGGGCTTCCTGACCTTAAACCTTTCGAACGGCCCCGCGCAGCTCGCGCCGGAGGATCTCCTGATCGATACCGCTCAGCGGGAAGGCTTCGCGGCCACGCAGGACGGCGAGATCACGGTAGCGCTGGATACGAAGCTCACGCCCGAACTGATCGAAGAAGGCTTCGTCCGCGAGATCGTCAGCAAGGTGCAGACCATGCGCAAGGAGGCGGGCTTCGAAGTCATGGACCGCATCCGCCTGACGCACGAGGGCAGCGAGGTCCTGGAGAAGGTCTTTGCGGACCGGCAGGAAGAGATCGCTTCCGAGGTGCTGGCGAAGGAGGTAGCGGCCGCCGCTCCGGCGGGCTACGTCAAGGAGTGGAACATCAACGGCGAAAAAGTCACGCTCGGCGTGGAGAAACTGTAAATAAAGGAATGGCATAACGATGGCAGAATTACACATCAATAAGGATATCTTAAAGAAGCGCATCAACGAGATCCTGGAGATGCAGATGATCTCCGGCATCGAGGAGGCTTCGCCCGAGCAGATCTACCGGGCCGTCTCCGTTGCCTTGAAGGAACAGTTCATGATGGCCTGGACCGAGACGCAGAAGCGCGTCAAGGCCGAGGACCGCAAGATGGTCTATTACATGTCCATGGAATTCCTGATGGGCCGCGCGCTGGGCAACAACCTGATCAACCTGGGCGCCCAGAAGGAAGTGCGGGAGCTGCTGGACGAGTACGGCATCGATCTGAATACGATCGAAGAGCAGGAGCGCGACTGGGCGCTCGGCAACGGCGGCCTGGGCCGGCTTGCCGCCTGCTTCCTGGATTCCCTGGCCAGCCTGGGCTATCCGGCCTACGGCTGCGGCATCCGCTATCAGTACGGCATGTTCCGCCAGAAGATCGAGGACGGCTTCCAGAAGGAGGTCCCGGACGCCTGGCTCAAGAACGGCAATCCATTCGAGGTGCGCCGCGAATCCCACACCAAGGAGATCCACTTCGGCGGCTACACCCGCGGCGAGTACGACGATTCCGGCCGCGTGCGCTTCATCCACGAGGGCTATTATTCGGTCCTGGCCGTTCCCTACGACATGCCGGTCATCGGCTATAAGAACGGCATCATCGACACGCTGCGCATCTGGAGCGCGGAGCCGGTGGAGCAGCTGGAGCTGTCCTCCTTCGACGCCGGCGACTATGCGGGTGCCGACGCCGCGAAGAACACGGCGGAGACCATCTGCAAGGTGCTCTACCCGAACGACAACCACTACACCGGCAAGGAGCTGCGCTTAAAACAGCAGTATTTCTTCGTTTCCGCGACCCTGCAGCGCATGGTGGAACGCTATATGGAGACTCACGACGATATCCACGGCCTGCCCGAAAAGGTCTGCATCCAGATGAACGACACGCACCCCGCCGTCTCCGTGGCGGAACTGATGCGCATCCTGCTGGACGACTACGATCTGGAGTGGGACGAGGCCTGGGAGATCACCACGAGGACCTGCGCCTACACGAACCATACGATCATGGCGGAAGCTTCCGAGAAGTGGCCCATCGACCTGTTCTCGCGCCTGCTGCCGAGGATCTATCAGATCGTGGACGAGATCAACCGCCGCTTCGTGAGCGACGTGCGCCGCCGCTATCCCGGCGACGAGAGCAAGATCCGCTCGATGGCCATCCTTTACGAGGGTCAGGTCCGCATGGCGCCGCTCGCAATCGTGGGCAGCTACTCCGTCAACGGCGTGGCCGAACTGCATACGGAGATCCTGGAAAAGCGCGAATTCAAGGATTTCTTCGAAATGATGCCGGAGAAATTCAGCAACAAGACGAACGGCGTGACGCAGCGCCGGTTCCTGCTGCACGGCAATCCGCTGCTGTCCGACTGGGTCACCCGTCACATCGGCCCCGGCTGGATCACCGACCTGGATC
>JAEEUR010000037.1 GCA_016290595.1 Lachnospiraceae bacterium
GTTCCGATACGATCGAACACAGTTAATCCAATAGTCAATCAATCGGCGGAAAAACAAGGGGTGTTTTCAAAAGAATCTATTGTCAATGGATTGTATGGTGCGGATATAAAAATCAAAGATGAATGGTATTTTATTATCAGCCCGAAATGGTTTCACAAGGAAGATGTGGTTCGGATAGAGTATTTGCCGCATAGTAAATGTATTTTAAAAATGTGTTATCAGGATAAGATATAGTGGGTACTGGACTGGTATGATGCGTTTTTGTCTTACTCTCTTAATCATAGTGTTAACCGCATTAACTGGTTGCAGTTCTCAAACACATTTATCAGAGGAACGATCTGACTCGCCGCTGATGAGTGTGTTTGAGACTCCTTCTGTTGTTGTACCGTCAGATTTAAAAGAAACCGTCTGGGGCAATCCTGAATTATTGTTTTTTAGAAAAATTGCGACAGAAAGTCGGGCAGATGAAAATGGATGGGTTTACCAATTTATATATGAAGATTATAAAACTGACGAATTAGACAATTCACATATTGTTCGTTATTCTTTCTTGGGAATCAATCTTCGCTATCGCTTCGATGATCTGCATACTATCAAGGTGGTCCGTGAGATATCACAACACAAATACTATGAGAAAATTGCTCCATCCATTATGTTTTTTGGATCTGCCAATGAAGAAGAACGAGAAGACATCAGAATAATCAGTGAAATACTGGATCCTCAAAAAAGTGTTGATGAATTGCTATCTTTGAATCCGGAGAATTATTGTTTTCACGTATTAGACAAGGAAATGTTTTTCCAGCTGATGCATGAAGCTTTAGAGAGTGAAGCCAAGGAACCCAAGGATCTTTATAGTCTGAACAAACCCTTATATGCCTTGTATCAAGAACCGGCCTTTATTGACGGTTATAAATTTCAACTCGGATTTGTTTGCGGAATGGGCTTTGTAGATGAAATTTATATCGATGTATTATATTGTACAGATACAGATAATCGTTACATTCAACTTTCTGATATGGTTGAGAGCGGTAGAGCATCCGACGAGCAGTGTATTCTATTCGAAGAATTGCAAAATCTTAGGAAAACTATCAGGGGCAGTGAAAGCCTGCTAACGGGAACGGATGTCATTCAGAACAAAGTTGTTGCGGGAGTGGAACTGGATCGATTATATACGATGCTCGATAATTGCGATAATATGAATTATGGCATTTATGTGGAAGGCGACATTTCTCTGGGAATGGAGCTGATTGAGTGAGTTGGTGATGCGGTAATATTTCTATGGTATCTACATGAGCCCGGTAGCCTACAGGATGAAGGAGATGGGCCAAAGAGCTGGATAGTCAGTAAGTATGTATATGGCATAAAAGCCCACTACAAAATAGACTACCAGTCCACTACGAGTATGGTAACAAGGTTATGGAGTTATTATAATGATTGCATAATCACCCTGCATATCCATCAGCAGTAGAAGGAGGTGATTCCTGAATGAAAAAAAGCCAAATATGCTTCTTGCTTGGAATTATCGTGTGTATTGTTTTTCTTGCGGCTTGTGCGACTGACAACATAGACACACAGGAAATTGCTCCATCCGAAAATGATTTAGAAACCGAAACTACAGCAGCAAAGACGCCGACCGGTTATCCGAAGGATGAAGTGGGGTGGGTTTATTTATACTTCCGGGGACAACTTTGGGAAAAAGTCCCGACAGTTGTGGGACTTCCGTCAGATGCTGAGGAAGTCGGAACCGTGAAAAAAATAGATAATAAACAGATTCCCGCAGAAGAAGGTGCCGCAACACATCTGGAAGCCGGAGCGCGAATCTATTATATGAGAGAAATGTACCTATATGATTATCCGACAGGGGAGAAGCTGCTGGTTGAAAGACTGACGGCTTCAGGATATGATGCTTTCGTTCCTTTTACGGAAGATCCTGCCAAATTGCCGGTGACGCAATCGCCGACGGAAGACCCTCAGAAGGATACAATTCCGGATGAGACGTTTGCCCCTGCTGAGACAGAACCGGGCGTCGGCGGTGAAGAGTTTCTTGATATTCCTGTATATTTGGAAGATTATCTGTTGTTTGATACGAACGGCACGTTTTATCTTGGACGGGATGCAGCCTATTATTTTGGAACAAATATGAGGCAAAATGCGACAAAGGGAATCCAGAAGCGATTTCCCACTTCCGCGATTCGCATAAAAAACAACGGAAGCATGTACTCGATTCATGAAACAGATAGCGGCTATCGTTTGTACCTGTTTTATGATCAGAGTCTTGATTATGAAGCCACGATCGGATTCCCGGTTGTGCTTAAGGAACTGCTGCAGTATTCCGACTTTGCCGGGTTAAAAACGGGAGACGGTATAGAAGCCGTTGAAGCCATTGATCCGGTTGCCGGGCTTCACAACAAGGTGGTTACCAATGTCTGGAAACTAAATGTTAAGGGAGCCCAAGGTCATGCAAACCGTGGATATCCGTGTACCAGCATCCATTATTTATCGGACGGGCTGCTGAAGATTGAGTATGATATGCCGGAAGACGGGATCCTTGTAATATCCAAAATCGAGTTCGCGCCGGATTATATCTTAACGGATCCTTTGGGGAAAAAAGTTGATTATAGGATAGAGGAGGTAGACCTGCCGGAACGGTAATTCTTCCAGAAAAAAAGCTTTTTTGAAGGTGAGGGTTGTGTTATGATAATCATATCTGAAGATTTATCGGATGGTACGGACATCAAGCTTATATCCAAGGAAAGGGGGAAGATATGAAAAACACTTTACCGGTGCGCATTGCCGCTGCCATTATATCCTTAAGCCTTATTCTGGCGGCCTGTACGGCAAATCAGGCGCCTGCGGAAGAGAGCCATACGCCGCAAGAAAGCACGAAAGAAAGCCTCAGCGAAGCGACGGTGACGGTCCCGCCGCAGACAGAAGAAACTCAGAAAGAGACGATTCCTGACGAGACTTCTGCTCCTCCGGAGACAGAATCGGGCGCCGGCGGTGAAGAGCCGCTTGACATCCCTGTGTATTCTGAATCGGCTTTGTTTTTTGACGTGAACAATGATGGGTTTTATCTGGGGCGGGATGTTGCGTGTTATTACAACTTGAATGCCGGGCAAAATTCAACAGAAGGGATCCAGAAAAGGTTTCCTACGTCTGCCATTCGCTTAAAAGACAACGGAGACATGTACTCGATTTACGAAACAGACAGCGGCTATCGCATGTATCTGTTTTATGATCGGAATCTTGATTACGCCTTCACGATCGGCTTCCCCGTCGTGGTAAAGGAACTGCTGCAGTTTTCCGACTTTGCCGGGTTAAAAGCGGGTGACAGCATAGAAACCGTTGAAGCCGTTGATCCTGTCGCCGGGCTCTACAGGAAACTGCTTACCGAGGTCTGGCAGTTAGATGCGAAGGGTGCAAAAGGTCAAGCCGCTTATGGATATCCCTGCACAAGCATCCATTATTTATCGGACGGTCTGCTGAAGATTGAGTATGACATGCCGGAAGACGGAGTCCTTGTGATATCCAGAATCGAATTCGCACCGGACTATATCTTAACGGATCCTATAGGAAGAAAAGTTGATTATAAGATAGAGGAAATTGATCTGCCAAAGCAATAAGACTGATATCAATCTCGATCATCCGAAGCCCCCATACTGCCGATAGAAAAATAATGTCTCATCAATATCAGCGGTGTCTTCCCACACCGCTTTTTTTGTGCGATAATAGCGGAAGATCACGAAAGGGGAGAAAATATGGTCATGCTTTCCGGCTGGGGGCCGGACGGCGGCAAAACAGGCAGGTAGAAGCGATATGGACGGAAAAAAAAGCAACGGTAAGATCGGAACCATCGACTATTTCTGCATAGGATTCGGCGCGATCGTCGGCGTAGGCTGGGCGGTCTCCCTAAACGGCTGGATGCTGAACTCGGGCGGGCCGCTGCCGGCGGCCGCCGGGTATCTGCTGGCCCTGATCCTCATCATCCCCATCTCGCTCATGTACTGCGAGCTGGTCCCGATGTTCCCGGTCGCCGGCGGCGGCATGATCTTTTCCTACGAGGCCTTCGGGCGGGCGATCGCCCTGATCTCGGGCTGGGCGGCCTTCGGCGCCTTTGTCGCGATCCTGCCCTGGGAAGCCATCCAGATCACGACCATGCTCGGCTATCTGGTCCCCGGCCTTGTTGCCGGCGAGCCGCTTTATACCCTGTACGGCTCGGACGTCTATCTGGTAACGATCCTCATTGGCAGCGCGGTCTCGCTGCTTTTGTTCGCGCTGAACAAACGCGGCCTGGCTACGGCGGCAAAGGTCCAGCGCTTTTTATGCATTTTCCTGGTCGTCACGGCCCTGATCGGGGCGGCCGCCGCCGTGATCGGAGGCAGCTTCCAGAACCTTCTCCCCGCGTATGAAAACGTGAATGAGATCCCGACGCAGCACGGCTTCATGGGCGGAATGCTGGCAGTCCTGGCTTCCGCTCCGTTTTTCCTGGCCGGTTTTGAAACCATCCCGCAGGGCATCGAGGAGGCCGGCCAGAGCCTGACCTCCATCAGCAAAACGGTGGTCTCGTCGGTCAGTCTCGCCTGCATCTTTTACGCCCTGCTGCTGTTCTGCTTCGGCACGGCGCTGCCCTGGCAGGCCTTCTGCAGCCTGGACCGGCCGGTCTCCGCAGCGGTCTTCCGGGTCATGTACGGCGGCGCGTGGGGCGAGGTCCTCTACTGGATGATCGTGCTCGGTGCGATCGCCGGCCTGATCACGACCTGGAACGGCTTCTTCTCCGCTTCCGCCAATCTGCTGATGGCCATGGGCCGCAAGGGCCTGGTGCCGTCCGTCTTCGCGCGGCAGAACAAAAACGACGCGCCGGAGGCCGGCCTGATCCTCTGCCTGGTCCTTTCGCTGATCGGCCCCTTTCTGGGCGCCGGCCTGATCGATACGGTCACCAGCTTTTCCTCGGCCGCCTACGTTCTGACCTGGATGATCACGGCCTACTGCCTGATCCGCCTGCGGAAAACAAGGCCCGAGATCCCGCGCCCTTACAAGGTGCCCGGCGGCCTGTCGATCGCCTGGTTTGCCGCGCTGGCCGCCACGGCAGTCTTCATCCTGCTGTTCGTCCCGGGCAATCCGGCCTTCATCGGCTGGACGGCCGTCATCGCCTTCGCGGCGTGGATCGGGATCGGCCTGCTTTTGGGGCTCTTCGGCCGGGGAGGCGGCAAATGATGACTTTATTTGAAAACGGAAAGATCTATACGCCGGGCTTGGGGTTTTCGGATTCCTTCGCAGTCCGGGACGGCTTTTTTGTTTCTCCCGAAGAGGCGGTCCGGCCGGACCGGGTGATCGATTTAAAGGGCGCCTTCGTCTGCCCGGGCTTTATCGACACGCACATGCATCTGGCAGAGTACGGCCGGGCCATCCTTTCCTGCGATCTGGACGCGCATACCGGCAGCCTGAAGGAAGTCGTGGAATATATGCGGGAGTTTTCCGCCAAAAATCCGCCCGGGAGGGGCGAGTGGCTCTATGCCAGGGGCTGGAACAACGACCGCTTTGCCGATGAGAACCGTTTCTTGAACCGTCACGACCTGGATCAGGTCAGCACGGAGGTTCCGATCTATGCGGAACGGACCTGCGGGCACTGCGTCTGCGTCAATTCGAAGGCGCTGGAAGCGGCGGGCGTCACGGCTGCGACGCCGGATCCGGAGGGCGGCCGCATCGGCCGGGAAAACGGCGAACCGGACGGCATGCTTTTCGACAGCGCCATCGACCTGATCCGTCTCGCCATGCCGGAGCCGGACGTGGAAGCCTTCAAGCGCTACATCCGCGCCGCCAGCCGCGCGCTGAACGCCTTCGGCGTCACCACCAGTATGACGGATGATTTCAACGCCTATCCCTGGCGGCCGGTGGTCCGCGCCTACGAGGAGCTGGAAACGGCGGGAGAGCTGACGGTCCGGGTCTACGAGCAGTCCTACTTCGATAAGCCTAAGCGGCTGAAGGAATTCTGGGCGGCGGGCTATACGACGGGGACCGGATCGGACCGGTTCCGCATCGGGCCGTTAAAGATGATCGTGGACGGGGCGGTCGGCGCGCATACGGCGTATCTGTCCGAGCCCTACAGCGACCGGCCGGACACCTGCGGGGCGATGGTATACACGCAGGCCGTGCTGGACGAGATGATCGGTCTGGCCAACCGGAACGATATGCAGGTCGCCATCCATACCATAGGCGACAGGTGCCTGGACATGGTGATGGACGCGTATGAAAAGGCTTTTCAGGAGCATCCGCGGGAGGATCACCGCGACACGCTGATCCACTGCCTGGTCACGAGACCGGACCAGCTGCCGCGCATTAAGGCGCTGGGCCTGCGGGTCCATTTCCAGACGGCGTTTCTGGATTATCACTGCCGGATCGCAAAGCTGCGGCTGGGAGAAAAGAGGGCGGAAGAGTCGTACGCGTGGAAGAGCATGCGGGAACTGGGCATCCCGGTCTCCAACAGCAGCGACGCGCCGGTGGAGATCCCGTCCCCGCTGCGGGGTATCCAACTGGCCGTGACGAGAAGGCCGCTGGACGGGACGGGAGAGGCTTTGAATCCGAAGGAAGCCTTCAGCCTGGAGGAAGCCATCGCCGGCTACACAACGGAAGCCGCGCCGGCCAGCTTTGACGAGAACAGGAAAGGGAAGATCCTGCCCGGCTTCCTGGCGGATTTTGTGATCCTGTCGGCGGATCCCTTTGAAACGGATCCGATGAAGCTGTCCGGGATCCGGGTCCTGGAGACCTGGGTCGGGGGAAAGAGAGTCTTCTGACCGGAGAGAGGGTTGAACACACATGAAAAGCCGGCGCTCATGCGAGCGCCGGCTTTTTGGATACAGCGGAGTCTCTTACTCCAGTCCCCACTCCTCCAGGACGCCTTCCCAGCGGCGCGGGACGCCGTTCGCAAAGCGGCCCTTGATATCGTTCTCGTCCAGCCAGGCCAGCCACTGCCGGGTGGCGTCCGCCATCGTATAGGGCAGGTCTTCGCTCTTTAGAAAATCGACGACGTTTTCCATCTCGTGCTCCCGCCGCAGCGCGTGGATGATGGCGCCGGAGACGTAGCTGTCCACGATCCCCTTGAATTCGGGGCCGAAGCTGTCGATGATGGAATCCACGATGGTCTGCTCCACGCCGAAGCGCTTCGCGGCCCAGAGCGATTCGATCAGCAGGCAGGAGACGCCCTTCGTGGTGATGGAGCGGATGAATTTGATCGAGGTCGCCGTTCCGACTTCGCCTTCGACGTATTCCAGGCGCATGTGGTACGGGGCCATCAGCTCCATCATCGGCTTCGCGCCGTCTCCGCAGAGCAGCATCTGGACCTTGTGACGGTCCTTTAAGAGCGCGCCCATCATGGCGCCGTCCACGAAGAGGGTGCCCTTTTCGGCGGCGATGGCGGCGATCTTCTTCTTTTCCAGCGGCGTGGTCGTGGAAACGTCCGCGAAGATCAGGCCCTCCCGCATGCCGGGCGCGGCGCCTTCCGCTGCAGCGACCGCGAACTGGGACGGCGTGGCCGAAAAGACGATATCCGCTTCCTGACAAACCTGTGCCGCCGTTTCCAGCATCTCGCCGCCGCAGGCGGCCAGTTTCTTCTGAAAAGCGTCCTGAAAGCGGGGATTGTTCCGCATCACGTCGAAGCAGACGATGCGTTCCACGCCTTCCTCATGCAGGCCGGCCGCGATCGACGACGCGGCTTCCCCGAAACCGACAAATCCTACTGTCATAATCCGTTTCCTCCCGTTGTTTGGCCGGCTGCCCGGCCTGTCTGTAAGCTGTTTTAAAAACAGAAGAGCGGCGTTCTCAGAACGCGGCTTTAAAGATTTTTACGATATCTTCCTTTGTCAGCGGTACGTAGCAGCCCTCGCTGCCGGCGGCCGCTTTTTCCGCCATGATCTCAAACTTGTCCTGCTCCGTGATGCCGACCTCGTGCAGGGTCATCGGCAGCTTGAGCTCCTCCTTAAAGAAGCGGCGGGTGCACTCGATCGCGGCGAGGGCGTTCGTCCACGCATCCGCCTTCGGATCCAGGCCCCAGACGTTCACGCCGTATTCCGCGAACTTGCCGGCCGTTTCTTCGGAGAGCACGTGCATCATCCAGTGGGGCGTTAAGATCGCCAGCCCCTGGCCGTGCGTGATGTCGTAGAAGGCGCTCAGCTCGTGCTCCATCGGATGCACGCACCAGTTCACGCCGCTGCCGGCGCTTAAGGTCCCGTTGATGGCCCAGCTGGACGCCCACATCAGGTTCGCGCGGGCCTCATAGTTTTCCGGATCGTTCAGCGCGACGGGGCCGTAGTGAATGCAGGTCTTTAAGACCGCCTCGCAGAAGCGCGCCTGCAGGAAGCCCTCCACCGGGGTGAAATAGTTCTCGAAGGTGTGGCTCATGATGTCCGCAGTGCCCGCCGCCGTCTGCTTCTTCGAGACGGAGAAGGTGTAGGACGGATCCAGGATGCTCATCTTCGGCGTGAGCAGCGGAGAGCCGGTGCCCCACTTTTCGTTCTTGGACAGATCGCTGATGACGGCGTAGGGATCCATCTCCGAGCCGGTTGCCGCAACGGTCAGGACCACGTAGATGGGCAGGGCGTCCGCGATCTTCATCGGATCGATCACCAGATCCCAGGCGTCCCCGTCGTATTTCGCGCCGGCCGCGGTGACCTTCGCGCAGTCGATCACGCTGCCGCCGCCGATCGCCAGCACCGTGTCGATAGCGTTCTCTTTGCAGAGCTTAGCGCCCTTACGGACGGACCCGATGCGGGGATTCGGCTCCACGCCCGACAGTTCGAAAACTTCCAGGCCGGCGCCGTGCAGGATCTTTAGGGCGTCGCCGTAGATGCCGGCGCGTTTGATGCTGCCGCCGCCGTACACCAGAAGGACTTTGGAACCGCTTTCCTTCAGTTCGGCGAGCTTTTCCAGCGAGCCCTGCCCGAAATGAACGCGGGTGGGAAGTTCAAATGTGAAATTGTACACGGGAAACACCTCCGAAACACAAACTTTCGCCATAAGCTTACCGCCGAAGCCGGATATTGTCAAGGGGAGAGCAGGCAGCCTGACCCGCCGAGCGAGCCGGACAATTCTTTTCGAACGATTTAGCAAAGCGACTAGTGAGCGCTAGCGGGGCCCTTGAAAAGGGGCACGCGTTCTGGAAAAGTATTCGTCCGGGCGCGAGGCGGCCGGGAGCGTGTCAACTGCATTTTTCTTGCAATTGCCGCACGGATATGATATCGTAGGAGCGAAAGAAAGGGGCGCCCATGACTGTTCTGAAATACGCGATGCTTGTGGTCTTTTTTGCGTCGGCCGGCATCCATCTTTATGCATCTCTGAAAAAAGACAAACCCTTGCGGAATAAAACCAAGCCCTTCATCTTGCTGGGCCTGCTCGGCTTTTACCTTGCCGCCGCCCAACCGGTCCTTTGGACCGCCGTCCTGGCCCTCATCTTCTCCTGGCTCGGCGACGTGCTCCTGATCCCGAAGGGGACCAAATGGTTTACGGCCGGCGGGATCGCCTTCGGCGTCAGCCATATCTTCTTCATCATCACCTACGCCTCGCAGACCGATTTCAGTGCCTTTTCCTGGCCCGCGGCCGCCGCCCTGCTTGTGTTCTTCGTCACCGCCGCGCTGGTCATTTTCCGCTATCTGAAGCCGCATCTGCCGGAGGCCTTGTTCTACCCGATGCTGGTCTATCTGATCGTCAACGGCCTGATGAACTGCTTCGCCTGGTTCCGCGCCTTTTCCATCGGCGGCGCGGCCGGCGTGATCACGGCGGTCGGCGCCCTGCTGTTCTTTATTTCGGACTGCTCGCTCTTCTACGTGCGCTTCCACAAGAGGAGCCGGCTGAAGACGCATTTTCCGGTCATGCTCACGTACTCTCTCGGCGAATTTCTGATCGTTTTAGGACTGATCTTGGGATAAGGAGGTCTCCCGATGAAATACTATTTATATAACCCCCTGGCCAACAACGGCATCCGGACGGAAGTGCCCGGCGCGGAAATGATCGACGCGTCCGGCCTGGACTACGCGAAGTTTTTCGGAGAGCTGAAGCCGGAGGACGAAGTGGTGCTGATCGGCGGCGACGGCACGGTCAACTATCTCGTCAACCACGTCGACTGCGAGAATTTAAAGAACAAGGTGTATCTGCTGGCGAACGGGACCGGCAACGATTTCCTGAAGGATATCGGCGAGGAGCCCGGCAGGGAGATCCTGCTGAACCCCTACCTTAAAAACCTGCCGACGGTCCGGGTGAACGGTCTGGAGCGGAAGTACATCAACAACATGGGCTTCGGCATCGACGGCTACTGCTGCGAGGTGGCGGATCAGATCAAGGCGAAAACGCCGAACAAGAAGATCAATTATACCGGCATCGCGATCAAGGGCCTGCTGTTCCATTTCAGGCCCTGCCATGCGGTCGTGGAAGTGGACGGCGTGACGCACGAATACGATCACGTCTGGCTGGCGCCGGCCATGAAGGGGCGCTACTACGGCGGCGGCATGATGATCGCGCCGGCGCAGGACAGGAACTCGGACAAGCTGACCGTCGTGCTTTACCGGAGCCGGTCCAAGCTGAAGGCGCTGATCAACTTCCCGTCCATCTTTGAAGGAAAGCACGTGGAAAAGGCCGACCTGACGACGGTCCTGACCGGCAATAAGATCCGCGTGAAGTTCTCGCGGCCCTGCGCGGCGCAGATCGACGGCGACACGGTCCTGAACGTCACGGAATACTCGGCCGAGCTGTAACGGGCCTCCGGCAAGCCAAATCCATACCAAAAGTAGAAAAATAAATATCTTATCAGTATTAGCGGTGTCTTCCCACACCGCTTTTTTTGTGTCATAATAGCGGCAGATCACAAAACAGGAACAGGAGGCAGAAGATGGAACTGACCTTGGCTGAAAATATAAGAAGCTTCCGCAAGGCGCGGAACCTGACGCAGGAGCAGCTCTCCGAAGTCCTGAACGTTACCACGGGAGCCGTGTACAAATGGGAGGCGGGCCTTTCGGTCCCGGAGCTGAACCTGATCGTTGAGATGGCGGACTTCTTCGACACCTCGGTCGACGTGCTCCTCGGCTACCGCATGAAGGACAACCGCCGGGAGGCGACGCTGGCCCGTCTGGGACAGCTGGCGAAGAACGGAGATCCGGAGGCTCTTGCGGAGGCGGAAAAAGCTCTGAAAAAGTACCCGAATTCCTTTGAGATCGTTCACGCTTGTGCGCAGCTGTACCGGATCTTCGGCGGAGGAAAAGGCGGCAGGACCAAGCTGCGCCGGGCGGTGGAACTGTTTGAGCAGGCGCGGCTTCTGATCGGGCAGAATACCGATCCGAGGATCAGCGAATATACGGTCCTGGCCGTGATCGGCGGTACGCTGATCCTGCTGGGCGAGGAAGAAAAGGGGCTGGAGCTCATGAAGAAGAACAACATGGGCGGGTTCTTCAGCGGCGATATCGGAGCGAGCCTGGCCATTTTCCTGGACCGCCCGGAGGAGGCGGAGACGTACCTTGCCGAGGCCTTCGCGGACAGTGTGGCGAACTTGAACAATGCGGCTTTCAGCTATGCCTTTCTTTACCGGTCCCGGGGCGATAATGCGTCGGCCCGCGCCATCATCGACTGGACGCAGGCGCTGCTGCAGGGCTTCTTTCAGGAAGCACCGTCCGCTTTTCTGGACAAAGAGATGACGTATGCCGAGATCATGCGGGCGTCCCTGGATCTGGCCGAGGGACGGCGGGAAGCGGCGCAGGCTGCGCTGAAGAAGGCGGCGGAATACGCCGGGCGTTTTGACAAGGCGCCGGACTACAGCCTGAGACAGATCGGTTTTGCGAAGTTTGAGGAGGAGACGGCGTTCTGGGATTCGCTGGGCGTGACCGCCCGGGAAAGCGTCGAAACGCTGCTCCGCCTGCTGAAGGACAAGGAACTGGAAACCATGTGGAAGGAGATCACGGAAGATGAGTGAGAAGACGGAAAGAAAAAACAGCGTATTTTCGAGCCGCAATTTCCGCCTGGTCTTTCTGGGCGCCCTGGTTTCGGAGCTCGGGGCGACGCTCTCCAGCTTCGCCATCAGCTTTTATATCCTGGAGATCAGCGGCAACAACGCGCTGCTGCAGGGCGTGTTCCTGGCGGTCTGCGGCGTGGTGCTCCTGCTGGTGACGCCCGTCGGCGGCGTTCTGGGCGACCGCTTCAACAAGGCGAAGATCATGGTCCTCTGCGATTATATCAAGGGCGCGCTCTTCCTGCTGGCCGCCGCCGCCATGCTGATCGCCCCGTCTCACACGGCCCATATCGTGATCCTGTTCATCCTGGGGATCCTCGGCAATATCATCGGCGGGATCTTTTCCCCGGCGGCCGGCTCGCTTTTCCCGCATATCGTGGAGGAGGACCAGCTGCAGCAGGCGAACGCCTTCTTTACCATCAAAAGTTCGCTGCTCGGCATTATCGGCGTGCTGCTGGCCGGCATTCTGTACGCGGTCCTGCCGGTGACGCTCCTGTTTTGCGTGGTCGGGCTCTGCTACGTCGGCTCCGGGATCTCGGAGATGTTCATCCGCTACGAGCACCGTCCGTCTGCGGAAAAGCTCACGCTCCGGCTGGCGCTTTCGGACATGGGAGACGGTCTGCGCTACTTAAAAACGCAGCGCGCCCTGCTGACGCTGATGGGAGCGATCCTCTTTATCAACTTCTTTATCGCGCCGCTGTCCGGCAACTTCCTGCCGTACTTTATCAAAACGGACGTGGCCGGCGCGCCGGCTTATCTCTTTGATAGGATCCTGACGCCAGAGCTGTGGGATTCGGTCTTCGGCATGCTGATCGGCACCAGTTCCCTTCTGGGGGCGGCGATCTTAAGCAGCCGGCCGCAGAAGGAGAAGTGCGGCGTATCGAGCGCGCGGAAGATCGGCCTGATGGCGCTGCTTTTGATCGCGCTGACGGCCGCCTACTATATCCTGGTGGAGCGCGGCGTCTCCCTGAATGCTTTCCTGATCCTGTTCGGCATCGGCTGTCTGCTGATGGGGTATCTGCTTTCCTATATCAATATTCCCATCAACACCACCATCATGCGGGTGGTGGACCGGGATAAGCTGAGCAAGGTGTCCAGCATCATCAGCGTTCTGTCGCACGGACTGGTACCGATCGCCTCCGTGGTCGCGGGGATCATCCTGCAGCTGTTCGGCAGCTCGGTGCTGATGGCCTTCTGCTCCGCGGGCTTTACCGCCGCCGCCCTGATGCTTCTGCTTAGCAAAAGGGTCCGGGAGATCTGAAAACCTTGACAGATGTCATTCCGTTAGGTATGATGAGAGAAATCCGTCCGGAGAATCGGCGGTATAAGCGCCTGCCGCCAGGCAGGAGAGCAGAAGAGGGAGGAAACGAGATGAAAAAAGGATTAGCGATACTGGCAGCGCTGGCCATGGTGATCATGATGGCGGCCTGCGGTGCGGATGCCATTCCGACCAAGGCGCCGACGGATAAGCCTGCCGAAAGCACTGCCGAGGTGAAGCCTGCGGAATCCACGCCGGCTGCGACGCAGCCCGCCGAGACCCAGCCTGCCGAAACCAAGCCTGCCGAGACGCAGGTGCCCGAGACCAAGCCCGTCGAGACCACGCCGGCCGCGACGCAGCCGCCCGAGACGAAGCCCGTCGAGACCACGCCGGCCGCGACGCAGCCGCCGGAAACGAAGCCTGTCGAGACGCAGCCCGTTGCCGGCAAGGACGAGTATTACAAAACCTATCTCGGCAGCGAGGACATGAAGGCCCTCAGCCAGAACGTCCGCATGGCCATGCTGCTCAACGGGGAAGAAGCCTACGCCATGACCTACGCTTCCGACGCGCTGATCATGGAAGCCGAGGGCGGAAAGATCGAACTCTACCGGGACGGCGGCAAGCTGTACGCCCACGTTTACGTAAAGCCGACTGATGGCGGCGAAGGGGAAGACAACTGGTATAGCTGCGAGATCCCGGAAGGCGAGGATCCCTTCGAAAGCTTCGGCGGCCCCAGCAACATCTTTGAAGACGTCGACGGCGAAGACATGGACGTGACCTATCTGGACAGCTTCATCGAGGACGGCGTGGAATACGACCGTATCCTGATGAAGGATGCGACGGGCAGCTCGGATTCGGATTCGCCGCAGGAAGCCGTCCTGACCGTCAGGGCCGATACGCATGAGATCGTCCGGATGGAGATGGAGATGGTCGACCCGGAGGATCCCGAGAACGTACAGGGCATGCAGATGGATTTCCTGGCCGACGATGCGGTCGCGATGCCTGCGGGCATCGAGGCGGAGGAGTCCGATTACCAGACCGTGCTCATGACCGTGTTCCTGGGCATGATGAGCCTGATGGGTGACTTTATGTAAAGCGGCCGGCAGGCGTCCGGCGCTTTTCGGCCTATTTCTCCCCTTCCGGAGAAATAGGCCTTCATATTTTCCTGCCGCAGCCCCTTTATTTCCCCCTCCTTTCTGCTACAATAAGGGCAGAAAGAAGAAAGGAGGTACTGGCCATGGCAGGAAGATGCGTGATTTGCGGAGCCCCGCTGACGGGCAGCGTCTGCAGCTACTGCGGAACTCCGGCGCAGAACAGCCGGAGGACGGCGGAAAACAGCTGGAACAGTGAGAGCCGTGCGAAGAGCGGATACGGCGCACAGGAGAGCCGCTTCGATCAGAGGACGCGGCGGACGGAGCCGAGAGAAGCCTCGGTGAAAACCGTGGCCAGCACCCGGAATAAATGGGTGGCCTTCGTCCTCTGCCTGACTCTCGGCTGGCTGGGGATCCATCGCTTCTACGTCGGCAAGATCGGGACGGGGATCCTGTACTGGGCGACCAAAGGCTTCTACGGCGTGGGCGTCGTGGTAGACCTGATCCTGATCCTTACGGACAGATTCGAGGATGCACAGGGACTCCCCTTAAGGAGTGAGAACGAAGCCGGGCGGGCCGGAGCCCGTTCGTAGAGGAGGCGGCAAGATGTTATTCGGAAGAAAATGGAATCGTGACGGCGTGATCCGCTTTGCGGACGGGGGGCGGGGCCTGGTGATCTACCGCTACGGCTCGGACAGCCGGGACCTGCCCCTTCTGCCGGGAAGCCGGATCGAAGTGGCTGCCGGGCAGGCGATCGCCTTTGTGGTGGAGAACGCCCTGGCGGACGTTTTCGACAAGGGCAGCTACGTCCTGACGCCGGAAAACTTCCCGATGCTGGCGGAAAAGGTCGCCTTCCGGACCCGCCCGATCAGGCCGATCCAGGCGGAACTGTACTTTATCAACATGAATCCGGTCACGGAAAGGAAGTGGGCCACCCGCTCGCCGGCGCTGGTGCGCGAGAACGGGGAGACCTACCGGGTCCGCGCCTACGGGACCTACGACTTCCGGGTGATCGACGCGATCCCCTTCATGCTGGAGGTCTTCAGGAGCCGCGGCTTCCAGACGACCTACGAGATCGTCAGCTTTCTGCCGACCCTGATCGCGAGTGCCTTTGCCGCCACGGTCAGCGAGCTGAAGATGCCGGTGCCGGAGATCGTCAACCATCCCTGGGAGATCTCGTCCCTGGTCTGCGGCAAGGCCAGCCAGTCGGCGGGAGAACTCGGCCTGGAGATCACGAACGTGACGATCGAGGGGGCCAGCCTGCCGGACATGTAAGAGCGGCGGGACGCGGCGCTTCCCTTTAACGGGACGGACGGCCGCAGAAAGCAGAGAAGAAAAATGAAGACCGTTTACCATAACGGGACCGTGTATACGGGAGAGGAAGCTCCGGCCCGGGCGTTCTGGGTGGAGAACGGCCGCTTCGGGCGGACCGGTTCGGACGAGGAGATCCTCGCGGAAATGATGCCGGGGGACGAAAAGGTCGATCTGAAAGGCCTTTTCGTCAGCCCCGGCTTTAATGATTCGCACATGCACCTGCTGAATTTCGGGCAGACGCTTTACGGCGCCCGGCTCGCGGAGCATACGGACTCGCTGGCGGGGATGCTGGCGTATCTTCGGGACTTCTTAAAGCACGAGCCGCCGCGTCCGGGAAAATGGCTGACGGGGCGCGGCTGGAACCAGGATTATTTCGCGGATGAAAAGCGCATGCCCCTGCGGCAGGACCTGGACGGCGTCTCCGAAAGCGTTCCCATCAGGATCACGCGGGCCTGCGGACACTCCTGCGTGCTGAATTCGGCGGCGCTTAAGCTGGCGGGGATCGGCAGGGATACGCCGGACCCGGAGGGCGGGCGCATCGGCCGGGAGGAGAGCGGCGAGCCGGACGGGCGGCTGTATGAGAACGCCGTCGAACTGGCGGAGGCTGCCCAGCCCCTGCCGGACAAGGAGCAGATCAAACAGATGCTGCTGCTGGCGATGGAAGAAGCGGCCCGTTACGGCCTGACCAGCGTGCAGTCCGACGATTACAGCACCTTCCGGGCCGTTCCCTGGCAGCGGATCAACGAGGCCTACCGCGAACTGGAGGCCGAAGGCCGCCTGACCCTGCGCGTCACGGAGCAGTGCAATTTTGCGGAGCTGGCGGCGTTTAAGGCATTCGTGGAAGCGGGGAACGTGACGGGAAAAGGCAGTGTATTTTTCCGGATGGGGCCGCTGAAGCTGCTCGGAGACGGTTCGCTGGGCAGCCGGACGGCGCATCTTTCGCAGCCGTATTTAACGGGCGGCGGCTGCGGCATGTCGCTCTTTCCGCCGGACGAGCTGAAGCGGATGATCACTTTCGCACATAAAAACGGCATGCAGATCGCGGTGCACGCCATCGGCGACGCCTGCCTGGACGAGGTGCTGGACGCGCTGGAGGAGGCCATGACGGCTCATCCGCGCCCGGATCCCCGCCACGGCATCGTGCACTGCCAGGTCTCCCGCGCGGATCAGCTGGAGCGGATCGCCCGGCTGGGGCTGCACGTGTACGCGCAGTCGATCTTCCTGGACTACGACAACCATATCGTGGAGAAGCTCGTGCCGCCGGCGCTGGCCGCGCACAGCTACAGCTGGAAAACGCTGCTGAAAAAGGGCGTCTGCGTCTCCAACGGTTCGGACTGCCCGGTCGAGCTGCCGAACGTTCTGGCCGGGATCGAATGCGCCGTGACCCGGCGTTCGCTGGACGGCACCGGTCCCTTCCTGCCGCAGGAGGCTTTCAGCGTGAAGGAGGCTCTGGACAGCTTCACGGTCTCGGGCGCCCGGGCGAGCTTTGAGGAAAAACAAAAAGGCCGCATACGGGAAGGCCGGTACGCGGACTTTGTGATCCTGAGCGCGGACCCCTTTAAAACAGAGGCCCGGCGGCTGCGGGAGATCCGCCCGCTCGCGACCTTCCTGGGCGGAAAGCGCATCTGGCAGGCGGAATAAAGAAGAAAAAGCGCGGCCCGGCGCCTAAACCGGGCTGTTGTAGATCGCCGCGAGGCCCCCGTGAGAGGTCTCGCGGTATTTTTCGTTCATGTCCTTTCCGGTCTGGTACATGGTGGCGATGACGTCGTCCAGCGAGATCTTGCGGGTGCCGACCAGAAAGCGCGAAAGATTGACGGCGTCGACGGCCCGCATGGCGCCGATGGTGTTCCGCTCGAT
Source organism: Lachnospiraceae bacterium (assembly GCA_016290595.1). GTDB lineage: Bacteria > Bacillota > Clostridia > Lachnospirales > Lachnospiraceae > UBA6987. Next base: position 17,504 of record JAEEUR010000037.1, read on the forward strand.
GCAGGGGATCTGCACCAGGCCGTTCACCGGGTCGCAGGTCAGGCCCAGGCTGTGCTCCATGGCGATCTCCGCCGCGTATTCGGTCTGCTTGGCCGTGAGCCCGTAGAGCGTCGCCAGCGCGCCGGCCGCCATGGAGCTGGCGCTGCCGATCTCCGCCTGGCAGCCGCATTCGGCGCCGGAAATGCTCGCGTTGGTGCGGATGACGTTGCCGATCAGGGCCGCCACCGCCAGCGCGTCCAGGATCTCCTCCTCCGGGAAGCCCTTGTTGAACTGCATATAGTAAAGGAGCGAGGGCAGGACCCCGCAGCTGCCGCAGGTCGGCGCCGTCACCACGACGCCTTCTGCGGCGTTTTCTTCGCTTACTGCGTAGGCGTAGGCGGCGATCTGCCGGCTCATGGTCACGTCCGCGTTCTCGTTGTAGCAGCGCGCCTCGGAGAGCTCCTTGGCCCGCCGCATCAGATGCAGCCCGCCCGGCAGCTCGCCTTCGGCGGCAAGGCCGCGCTCCACGGATTCCTTCATGGCGGCCCAGACCGTCGACAGATAGGGCGTTAGGGTCGGCCCCTCGCTGCGGTAAATGAATTCCTTCAGGCTGATCCCTTCCTGATAGCAGTCGTAGAGGATCTCCCCGAAGTTCTTCTGCGGGTAGACCTCCCGGTTTCCGCCTTCGGTATGGCCTTCCCAGCGGATGGAGCCGCCGCCGATGCTGAACATCCGGAGACTTCCGAGCAGCTCCCCGCGTTGGAAAGCCTTGAAAAGCATGGTGTTCGGGTGCGGCAGCGCCTCGCTGCCGTGGTCGAAGAGCACAGTGACGTCGGGGAGGATGCGCCGTATGGCCTTCTCCGTGCCGTGCCCCTCCCCGGTGTAGGAGAGGGAGCCGAAGAGCGCCACCTCAAAGGCGTCCGCCTCCGGATACAGGGACTTGAAATATTTGGCGGCCCGGAAGGGACCGACGGTGTGGGAGCTGGACGGCCCCTGGCCGATCTTGTAGACTGTCTGGATGCTGCGCATGGATCCTTCCTCCTTGCAGGGAACGGTAAATCGATAAGGGCTTCCGCTTTATTCAAGCGGTTTGATAGCGAACATGTTCATGCTGCGGATCAGCCGGGCGTCCTGCGGGGAGAGCAGCAGCTTTTCCTTTAAGGCGTCGTTTTCCTCCAGTTCGTCGGGCGAGAGGATGCACTTGATGGACACCGGCAGCAGCGGATGGCGGGAGAGGCCGGAGAGCATCCCCAGGACCTGCGAGCGGCGGTCGAAGGGATTGGCGGCGCACAGCGAGATGTGCTCGATCCGGTTGCTCTGGCTGGCCAGGAAAAAGTTGGAGATGGTGTCGAAGTATTCCGCCGTGCCCACGTAGAGATTGCGGCATTCCTCCGGATGACGGAAGGAGGGCAGGTCGTAGTAGAGCGTGGCGCCGGCGGGATCGCCGTCCTGTCCGGCTGCGAGCAGGTTGCGGACGATGCGGCTGCTGCGGCCGTCATAGAAATACAGATAGATCCGGCGTCCGGCGAAGAAGCTCCCACCCGGAACCGGCGCGTCCGGACCTTCCCGGGGAACGTCCAATAGCTGCTGCGGGCGGATCCCCAGCGCGCCGGCGATGTCGAACAGCGTCTCCACGTCCACCGTGATCTCCCCGGTCTCGTATTTGGAAAGGGTGGCCTTGCTCTTGTGGATCTTTTCGGACAGGGCGACAAGCGTCAGCTTTTTCATCTGACGGTACAGGCGGATCCTTGCTCCGACCGCCTGAGAAAGCATAGTCATGAAACACCTCCGTTTCGTATAAATCAACTTTTATTCTGTTTTACCGGCCGAAATATCTTCGCTGACATCAGTATAGCACAAAAGAGAACGGAATTTCTACTCTGAAGAGAATAATAAGAGAAAAAATTTCGCCGCGGGAAGCGGGGCGCCATTTGAGTTTTGCGCGCCGTTTGATTACAATGAAATCACCGAAAAGTACGTATCATACCGAAAAAGCACGTGAGGAAAACTGTCATGGAGAAAAAACGCAGTTTTTTAGTCGAAGCCGTTATCTGCGGATTCGCAATGTTCGCCGTTTTTTTCGGCGCGGGAAATCTGATCTTTCCGCCTTTTCTGGGGCTGGAATCGGGAACGGACTGGTATAAAGGCTTTCTTTGCTTCGTGATGGCGGACGCCGGCCTGGCCATCATGACGGTGCTGGCCTGCGTGCGTTTTTCGGGCCGCATCGAAGATCTTCTGGCTCCGCTGGGACGGATCCCCACGCGGATCCTTCTGACCATCGTTATCCTCTGCGTGGGACCGCTCGTCGCGATCCCGCGGACCTGTGCCACGACCTTTGAGCTGGGCATCAAACAGCTGCTGCCGGGCTTCAGCTCCTGGATCTTCGCGCTGATCTTCTTCGGGATCGTGGCGCTGCTGACTTTAAAGCCCACGGCGGTCGTGGACATCATCGGCAAGTTCCTGACCCCCGTCCTTCTGATCACGCTGGCGGCGCTGTGCATCAAAGGCGTTCTGTCTCCGGTCGGAGAGATCTCGGAAACGGCGAAGAGCGTAAACGTCTCCAAGGACGGCATCCTGGCCGGCTATCAGACCATGGACGCCCTTGGCGCGATCCCCATCTCCATCATTATCCTGAAGAGCCTGAAGGACAAGGGCTTTACGGAGCATAAGATGATCTTCCGCGTGATGACGCCCGGCAGCATCGTGGCCTTTGCCGGCCTGTTCCTGGTCTACGGCGGCCTTTGCTATCTCGGCGCCACGACGTCCCTGATGGAGCTGGGCGACATCAACCAGACCGGCCTGGTGGTGCTGGTCACGGAGCTGCTCTTAAAGAAATTCGGCGTGGTCCTGCTGGGAATGATCGTGCTGTTCGCCTGCCTGACGACGGCTATCGGCCTGACCTCCTCGGCCGCGGAATACTTCAACATATTGTTTAAAAACAAGGTCTCCTACCGGATGCTGGTCTTCGTGATCTGCGCGATCGGCATCCTCGTCAGCAATTTCGGCATCAGCATGATCATTTCGCTGGCTTCGCCGCTCCTGACCGTCGTATACCCTGTTTTCCTGACGCAGGTCGTGCTGTCCTTCTTCAATAAGCAGCTGCACAACCCGAATATCAACCGCGGCGCGGCCATCGGCGCGCTGATCGTTTCACTGCTGGATACCGTCAGGGATCTGGGCGTTTCGATGCCCTTCCTCGCCAGACTGCCGCTGGCCGAATACGGCTTTGCCTGGGTGCTGCCCGCCGTGCTCGGCGCGCTGATCGGCGCCATGATCCGTCCGAAGCCCGGCCGCGTCAGGGTCCCCGAGCTGAAGAAGCCGGAGATGACGCCCGCCGAGATGAAGCCGGCTTCGTAAGAGCGGACAAAAGACCTGCGGCTCCGGGCCTTCCGGAGCGGGTCTTCGAAACATGAAGAGGCGCGCTGGCAAAGCCGCCTCTTTTTTGATATGATAGAAGAGAACAAAGCGGGAAAGGAGGAAGGCCGCGTGGAAAAAGAAAAGAAAAGGAGCCGGACGGTGCTGGCGCTGCTGTTCGTTCTGGATGCGCTCTGGATCTTTTTTATCATCAGCCGCTCGCTGAAGCCGGCGGACGCTTCCCTGGCGGAAAGCGACAGGATCCTGGCCCTGGTGCGGCGGATCCTGCCCTTCATGACCTCCTTCCTGATCCGGAAGCTCGGCCAC
>JAEEUR010000038.1 GCA_016290595.1 Lachnospiraceae bacterium
AAAATTAACCCTGGCGCTGTTTATGCTTGGGATTTTCACAGATAATACGGATGCTGCCCTTGCGCTTGATGACTTTGCACTTTTCGCAGATGGGCTTTACGGAAGATCTCACTTTCATGGTCATTCTCCTTTGTTTCGAATGAGCGCGCTTTTGGCGAGCGCAACTATTAATGTATCACAGCATGAGCCTTTGTGTCAAGTACTTTTTTACTTGTCCCGCCAGCTGATGCGTCCTTTCGTGAGGTCGTAAGGGGACAATTCCACCGTAACCTTATCACCGGGCAGGATGCGAATGTAATTCATGCGGAGCCGGCCGCTGATATGGGCCAGCACCTCTAAGCCGTTCTCGAGTTCAACGCGGAACATGGCATTGGGAAGCTTTTCCAGCACCTTGCCTTCCATAGCGATGACGTCGGTTTTTGACATGTGTCGTTATCTCCTTATTGCTCTGCGCTTTTGCGCTTTCTGCCGCCGGGGAGCGTTAAGATCTCGGGCGCTCCGTCGGTGACGAGGATGGTGTTTTCGTAGTGAGAAGCCACCTTTTTGTCTTTTGTGGTGCAGGTCCAGCCGTCGTCGGCAAAATCGACCTCCCAGGTGCCGAGTCCGATCATCGGCTCGACGGCGAGGGTCATGCCGGCCCTGAGGCGGATCCCGCGGGAATGCTGCCGGTAGTTGGGGATCATCGGATCCTCATGCAGGTGCCGGCCGATGCCGTGCCCCGTCAGATCCTCTATGATCCCGTAGCCGAAGGGTTCCACGTAATCCGCGATGGCGTTGGAAATATCGTAGAGATGATTCCCCGCCACGGCCTTTTCGATCCCCTTGAAGAAGGATTCCTCCGTGACGTCCATCAGCTTCAGCACCGCCGGATCGGCCTTGTCCCGGCCGCCTACGATGAGGCTGCGGGCCGCATCGGAATGGTAGCCCTTATAGATCAGGCCGCCGTCGATGCTCAAGAGGTCGCCTTCCTTTACGATGCGCTTCCGGGACGGGATCCCGTGCACCACCTCTTCGTTGACGGAGAGGCAGAAGGATCCGGGAAAGCCTTCGTAGTTCAGGAAGTTGGGGACGCAGCCGTGCGCACGGATCAGCCTGTCGCCGAAATCGTTGATCTCCTTCGTGGACATGCCCGGCTTTACGTAAGCGACCATCTCATCCAGGACTTCGCTTAAGTATCCGCAGGCGGTCCGCATCAGAGCGATCTCGCGTTCGCTTTTGATCGTGACAGCCATCGCTTCACCCCTTCAGGAGCTCGTCCAGTGCTTTGCGGACTTCTTCCAGCGGCTGTGAGGAATCGATACGCTCCTCCTTGCCCCGCTCGCGGTAATAACCCACGATCGGCTCCGTCTGCTCCCGATAAACTTCCAGGCGCTTCAGGACAGTGGCGGGCTTGTCATCCTCGCGCTGAATGACCTCGCTGCCGCAGCGGTCGCAGATGCCTTCCACCTTCGTGGGCATGCCCACGACGTTGTAGGTGGCGCCGCAGACCGGGCAGACCCGGCGTCCGCTCATCCGGCGGATGATGGCTTCTTCGCTGATCACGAAGTGGATCGCGTGGTCGATGTCCTCTCCTTTTTCGGCCAGGGCCTTCGTTAAGGCGTCGGCCTGGAAGAGGTTGCGGGGAAAACCGTCCAGAATGTAGCCGTTCTCACAGTCTTCCTGATTCAGACGATCCAGCACCAGATCCACCGTCAGCTCGTCCGGGACCAGCTCGCCCCGGTCCATATAGGCTTTCGCCTTCAGGCCCAGGGGCGTGCCATTCTTCAAGTTGGCCCGGAAGATGTCCCCGGTGGAGATATGCGGAATCTCATATTTATCAGACAGATACTGGGCGTGGGTCCCTTTCCCGGCGCCCGGAGCGCCTAATAATACGATCTTCATCTCGCTTGCTCCTTAATTGTTTAAAAAGCCCTTGTAGCTGCGGACGGTCATCATGGATTCGACCTGCTTTAAGGTCTCCAGAATGACGCCGACAATAATGATCAGGCTGGTGCCGAAGAAGCACAGGGAGCTGCCGACGCCGAAGATGCCCGTTAAGATGATCGGGATCACGGCGACGATCGCCAGGCCGGCCACACCGATAAAGACCAGGGAATTCAGGATCTTGTTCAGGTAGTCGGAGGTAGGCTTGCCGGGACGGATACCCGGAACGAAACCGCCGTTCTTCTTCATGTTGTTCGCCACTTCCGTCGGGTTGAAGGTGATGGAAGTGTAGAAGTAGGCAAAGACGACCAGCAGGAACAGGTACAGCAGCAGACCTACGGTGTAGATCGGTTCCTTGAAGTTGAACCAGGAGCTCTGGCTTAAACCCTTGATGATGTGGCCGCCCACGGTGGTCGGGGTGGACACGTTGATACCGGCGAAGCTGGCAATCAGGGACGGGATCGAAAGCAGAGAGCTGGCGAAGATCACGGGGATAACGCCGGCGGTGTTGACCTTGATCGGGATGTTGGAGGACTGTCCGCCCATCATCCGGCGGCCCTGCAGCTTCTTGGCGTACTGCACCGGGACGCGGCGCTCGCCGTCCTGCAGGTAGATGACGAAGACGACCAGAGCCAGGATCAGGGCCAGGATCAGGATCGCGGCGATGATACCCAGGGTCACGCCGTTCGGCTTCACGAAGACCTGATACAGGGTCGAGAAGTCGTTCGGCAGGCCAGACAGGATGTTCACAAGCAGCAGGATGGAGATGCCATTGCCGATGCCCTTTTCCGTGATGCGCTCGCCCAGCCACATCAAAGCAGCGGAACCGGCGGTCATCACCAGACCCACGAAGATCACGTTGTACCAGGTGTAGTTGGTCATGTAGTTGTCGCCGAAGCCGATCGCCATGGAGACAGCCTGGATCATGGCCAGACCGACGGTCAGGTAGCGGGTAATCTTGTTGATGGTCTTCTTGCCTTCCTCACCCTCCTTGGACAGCTCTTCCAGGCGCGGGATCGCGATGGTCAGGAGCTGAACGATAATGGAGCTCGTGATGTAGGGGGAAATGTTCAGGGCGAAGATGGACATCGTCGAGAAGGAATTGCCCGTGATCACGTTGAAGAAGTTAAAGGCCGAGCTCTGCATCTGCTGGAACCACTGCTTCACGAAAGCCGGGTTGATGCCGGGCGTTACGATCTGGTTGCCCAGACGCACGAGCACGATGATCAGCAGCGTAAAGATCAGGCGCTTGCGGATGTCCTTGATCTTGAATGCATTCAGGATGTTTCTGAACATAGGGACCTCCCGGATTACGCTTCTACTTTGCCGCCGGCAGCTTCGATCTTATTTTTGGCTCCTTCGCTGATGGCCAGGCCGGAGATGGTGAACTTCTTGTTCAGGTCGCCGTTTCCGAGGATCTTGATGCCGTCGCGGGGATTCTTCACCAGGCCGGCTTCCAGGATTGCGTCTTCCGTGATCACGGCGCCGTCTTCAAAGAAGGCAGCCAGGAGATCCAGGTTGATGCCGACCAGATTCCGGGAATTGATGTTGGTAAAGCCGCGCTTGGGCAGACGGCGGAACAGAGGCATCTGGCCGCCTTCAAAACCGGGACGGGGGGATCCGGAACGGGCCTTTTGACCCTTGTGGCCCTTGCCGGCCGTCTTGCCGTTTCCGGAAGCATGGCCGCGGCCGCGCCGGAAATCGTTGTGTACTGCGCCCTCAGCAGGCTGTAAATTGGATAAATTCATTCCTCTACCTCCTCTACCTGAAGCAGGTGCCTTACGTGCCAGATCATGCCGCGGACCGCCTCGTTGTCGGGCAGCTCTACGGTGTGATGCAGCTTCTTCAGGCCGAGCGCTTCCACGGTCTTCTTATGCTTCGGAATCGCACCGATAGGGGATTTTACCAGGGTGATCTTTAATGTTTTAGCCATGATCTTCCTCCCATCAGCCCAGGATCTCGTCTACGCTCTTGCCGCGCAGGCGGGCGATCTCTTCGGGCGTGTACATGCTGGTCAGACCCTTGATGGCAGCCAGAACAACGTTGTTCTTGTTGTTGGAGCCCAGAGACTTGGTACGGATGTTCCGGATGCCGGCCTTTTCCATCACCGCACGGGCGGGGCCGCCGGCGATAACGCCGGTACCTTCGGGGGCGCGCTTCAGCATCACGCGGGCGCTGCCGAATTCACCGATGAAATCGTGAGGGACGGAACCGTTCTCATCGCGGGGGATCTCCACCAGATGACGGGTCGCGGCTTCCTTGGCCTTGCGGATGGCTTCGGGAACTTCCTTGGCCTTTCCGGTGCCGGCGCCGACGTGACCGTTGCCGTCACCGACGACGACCAGCGCGGCGAAGCGGGAGTTCCGGCCGCCCTTGACGGTCTTGGAAACACGACGCAGCTCGACGAGCGTATCCGTTAATTCCAGGGAACTGGGATTGATATTCGATTTCTTCATGTCGTGCCTCCTTAGAACTTCAGACCGGCTTCACGGGCCGCATCCGCTAATGCTGCGATCTTGCCGTGATACAGGAAACCGCCGCGGTCAAAAACGACTTCGGTGATGCCGGCTTCCAGCGCACGCTTGGCGATCAGGGTGCCCACGTAGGACGCCGCTTCGGTGTTGTCCGTGTATTCCAGGGCAGCCTTCGCGTCCTTTTCCGCCGTGGAGGCGGCGCACAGTGTCTTCTGCGCGTCATCGTCGATGATCTGCGCATACATGTGCTTGTTGCTTCTGAACACAGCCAGACGCGGTCTTTCGGCAGTGCCGGCGAAGCGGTTGCGGGTTCTTAAATGTTTCTTTAAGCGAATTTCTTTACGGGATTCCTTGCTAACCATATCGAACCTCCTTACTTCTTGCCGGCCTTACCCGCTTTGCGGCGGATGTGCTCGTCGGAATACTTGATGCCCTTGCCCTTGTAAGGCTCCGGTCCGCGCTTGCCGCGGATCTCGGCGGCATACTGTCCGACTTTTTCCTTATCGATGCCCTTGACGATGATCTTGTTGGCCGTCTCGCAGACGGATTCGACGCCGTCGGGATCGATCATGACTACGGGATGAGAATAACCCAGGGACAGGGTCAGCTTCTTGCCTTCCTTGGCGGCACGGTAGCCGACGCCGTTGATCTCCAGAGTCTTCTGGAAGCCTTCGGATACGCCGACGACCATGTTGTGAAGCAGAGCCCGGGTCAGGCCGTGCAGGGCCTTGTTTCTCTTTAAATCATTCGGACGGCTGATAACGATCTCAGCGCCTTCCTTCTTGATTTCCATCTCGGCCGGCAGGACGCGGGTCAGCGTTCCCTTGGGGCCTTTTACCGTCACATTGTTATTTTCTGCGATATCCACGGACACGCCCGCGGGGATCGCGATAGGCATTCTTCCTACTCGTGACATTTCGCCTTGTTCCTCCTCATTCTTTACCAGATATAGGCCAGCACTTCGCCGCCCACGTTCTTTGCACGGGCTTCCTTGTCGGTCAGGATGCCTTCGTTCGTAGAAACGATGGCGATGCCCAGGCCGCCTAAAACCTTCGGCATATCTTCCGCGCCGGAATACACACGCAGGCCGGGCTTGGAGATGCGGGACAGGCCGTGGATGACCTTCTCGTTCTTGTCTCTGCCGTACTTCAGGCTTACGTGGATGGTCTTCTTGACGTCGTCGCCGTCAATGGTGTAGCCCTTGATGTAGCCTTCCTTCAGTAAGATCTCGGCAATGGCAGCCTTGACGCGGGAGGAAGGAATGTCCACACTGTCGTGCTTCGCCGTGTTGGCGTTGCGGATTCTGGTAAGCATATCTGCGATCGGATCGCTCATTACAGCCATGGTGATTTCCTCCTTTCCTTTACCAGCTTGCCTTGCGAACGCCGGGGATCTCGCCCTTGTAGGCTAATTCGCGGAAGCAGATGCGGCAGATGCCGTATTTGCGCAGGACCGCATGAGGACGGCCGCACAGCCGGCAGCGGGTGTACGCGCGGGTCGAGAACTTCGGCGTGCGCTGCTGCTTGATCTTCATTGATGTTTTTGCCATGATGTCCCTCCTTAGTTCCTGCTGAACGGCATGCTGAACTGGGTCAGCAGTTCACGGGCTTCTTCGTCCGTCTTGGCCGTGGTAACGATGATGATGTCCATTCCGCGGGTCTTGTCGATCTTGTCGTACTCGATCTCCGGGAAGATCAGCTGCTCGCGGATACCCAGGGCGTAGTTGCCGCGTCCGTCGAAGGAGTTGGGGTTCACGCCGCGGAAGTCACGCACGCGGGGCAGGGACAGGTTCACCAGACGGTCCAGGAATTCGTACATGCGGTCGCCGCGCAGGGTGACCTTGCAGCCGATCTTCATGCCTTCGCGGATCTTGAAGTTCGCGATGGACTTCTTGGCCGTGGTCATGATGGGCTTCTGGCCGGTGATGATCTCCAGATCCTTCATGGCGCTCTCGAGGAGCTTGGCGTTTTCCTTGGCTTCGCCGACGCCCATGTTGACGACGATCTTGTCGAGCTTCGGAACCTGCATAACGTTCTTGTAGCCGAACTTCTTGGTCAAAGCGGGAACGATCTCATTCTGATACATTTCTTTTAATCTGCTGCTCACTTTGAACCTCCTTAGTCAATGACCACCGGGCCGTTTTCCGTCTTGGCGACGCGGACCTTCTTGCCGTCCTTCACCGTGAAGCCGACGCGGACGGGCTTGCCGTCCTTCAGGAGCATCACGTTGGAGATCGCGATGGTGCCTTCGATCTTCAGGATGCCGCCGTTCGGGTTCTGGGCGCTCTGCTTGTTGTGCTTGGTGATCATGTTGGCGCCTTCAACGGTCAGGCGTCCGGCCTCATGGTCGATCTTCAGGACCTTTCCTTCACGGCCTTTATCCTTGCCGGCGATGATACGGACGGTATCACCGACTTTAATCTTAGACATAGACATGAATGGGTCCTCCTTACAGTACTTCGGGAGCCAGGGAAACGATCTTCATGAACTGTCTGTCACGGAGCTCTCTGGCTACCGGCCCAAAGATACGGGTACCTCTGGGGGTCTTGTCTTCGCGGATGATGACCGCGGCGTTCTCGTCAAACTTGATGTAGGATCCGTCCTTGCGGCGGGCGCCGTGCTTGGTGCGGACGACGACGGCCTTGACCACGTCGCCCTTCTTCACCATGCCGCCGGGAGCCGCATCCTTGACTGTGGCGATGATCACGTCGCCGATGTTCGCATAACGGCGGACGGAGCCTCCTACCACGCGGATGCACAGGATCTCGCGGGCGCCGGTGTTGTCAGCAACTTTCAGTCTGCTTTCCTGTTGAATCATTTGCTTCCTCCTCCCGGCTTACTTCGCCTTCTCGACGATCTCGACCACTCTCCAGCGCTTGTCCTTGGACAGCGGGCGGGTCTCCATGACCTTGACGGTATCACCGATGCCGCACTGGTTCTCTTCGTCGTGGGCTTTTAACTTATAGGTTCTCTTAACGATCTTGCCGTACAGCGGATGTCTTACGTGGTCCTCGATCGCGACGACGACGGTCTTGTCCATCTTGTCGCTGATCACCTTACCGGTACGGGTCTTTCTAAGATTTCTTTCCACGTCTTACTCCTCCTTACTCGGCCTTTGCCCGGATCAGGGTCTGAATGCGGGCGATATTGCGGCGGACCTGCGTAATGCGGGCCGTGTTGCTCAGCTGGTTGGTGGCGTTCTGGAAGCGGAGGTTGAAGAGCTCCTTCTTCGCGGAAACCAGTTCTTCCTGCAGCTGATCTGCCGTCATCTTGTTTAAATCCTTCAGATAATCATTACTCTTCATTCGCTTCACCGCCTTCTAAATCCGCTTTGGAGACGATCTTGCACTTGACGGGCAGCTTGTGCATAGCCAGGCGCAGAGCTTCTCTCGCGGTCTCTTCCGGAACACCGGCGATCTCAAACAGGACGCGGCCGGGTTTTACAACGGCGACCCAGTATTCCACGGTGCCCTTGCCGGAGCCCATACGGGTCTCGGCCGGCTTGGTGGTGACGGGCTTGTCCGGGAAGATATCGATCCAGACCTTGCCGCCACGCTTGATGTAACGGGTCATCGCAACACGGGCAGCCTCGATCTGGTTGGACTTGATCCAGGCCGGTTCGGTCGAGACCAGACCGTACTCACCGTAGCTGATCTTCGTGCCGCGGGTAGGCTTGCCGGCCATGGAACCGCGGAACTGTTTCCGACGCTTTACTCTTTTCGGCATTAACATGATCAGTTCTCGCTCCCTTCCTTGTTTTTCTTGGTGGGAAGCACCTCACCCTTGTAGATCCAGACCTTGACGCCCAGCTTGCCGTAGGTGGTGTTGGCCTCGGCGAAGCCGTAGTCGATGTCGGCACGCAGGGTCTGCAGCGGGATGGTGCCTTCGCTGTAGAACTCGGTGCGGGCGATGTCGGCGCCGCCCAGACGGCCGCCGACGGAGGCCTTGATGCCCAGCGCGCCGCTCTTTAAGGCACGGCTCATGTTGGACTTGACGGCACGGCGGTAACCGATACGGTTCTCCAGCTGATGAGCGATGTTCTCAGCGACCAGCTGCGCTTCTTTGTCGGGGCGCTTGATCTCCTTGACGTCGATGAGCAGCTTCTTGGTGGTCAGCTTCTGGACGTCGGCTTTCAGCTTTTCGATGTCGGCGCCGCCCTTGCCGATGACCATACCGGGCTTGGCGGTATGCACGGTGACTTTGACTCTGTCGGAAGCCCGCTCGATGTTGATATGGGAGATGCCCGAGTCGTACAGCTTCTTCTTTAAAAATTCACGGATCTTCTGATCTTCGACCAGGTTGTCGGCAAAGTCCTTGCCGTCCGCATACCATACGGAATCCCAGCCCTTGATCACGCCGACTCTTAAACCATGAGGATTAACTTTCTGTCCCATTTTCTTCCTCCTTACTGCTTCTCATCCAGAACGATGGTGATGTGGCTCATGCGCTTCTCAATACGGTAGGCGCGGCCCTGTGCTCTGGGATGAATCCGCTTCATGGTCGGTCCCTTGTTCGCGTAGCACTCGGCTACGTAGAGCTTGTCGGCATCCAGTCCGTTGTTGTTCTCCGCATTCGCGATGGCGGACTTGAGTAACTTGGTAATGATTTCGGAGCCGTAACGGGGATTGTACTGCACGATGGCCAGAGCGGTGTTCGCGTCCTTGCCGCGGATCGCGTCCAGAACGAAGCAGGCTTTCGTTACGGAAATTCTCGCGTAAGAGAGTTTAGCCGAAGGGCGGGTGTCCTTCTGTGCATTTCTTTCTCTTTTAATTTGGGATCTGTGTCCTTTTGCCATGAATGAAACCTCCTTCCTTCCGCTTATCTGGTCCGGGTGCTCTTCTCGTCCTTGCCATGTCCGCGGTAGGTCCGGGTGGCTACGAACTCGCCAAGCTTGTGGCCGACCATGTCTTCGGTGACGTACACCGGAACGTGCTTGCGGCCGTCATGTACGGCGATCGTGTGCCCCACGAAGCTGGGGAAGATGGTGGAACGGCGGGACCAGGTCTTGATGACGGTCTTCTGACCGCTGGCGTTTAACGCATCGATCTTCTTTAACAGATGCTCATCGGCGAAAGGGCCTTTCTTTAATGAACGAGACATTTTCTAAACCTCCTTATTTCACCGACTTGCCGTCGCGGCGTCTGACGATCATCTTGTTGGACTGTTTCTTCTTCGCACGGGTCTTGTAACCCAGAGCAGGCTTGCCCCAAGGGGTGCTGGGACCGGGACGTCCGATAGGCGCTCTGCCTTCGCCGCCGCCGTGCGGGTGATCGTTCGGGTTCATGACGGAACCGCGGACCGTAGGACGGATGCCCATGTGGCGCTTGCGGCCGGCCTTGCCGAGGTTCACCAGGTTGTGCTCGCCGTTGCCGACGATGCCGATGGTGGCGCGGCAGTTGATCGGGACCATCCGCATCTCGCCGGAGGGCAGACGCAGGGTCGCGAACTTGCCTTCCTTGGCCATCAGCTGGGCGCTGCCGCCCGCTGCGCGGACCATCTGGCCGCCGCGGCCGGGAACCAGCTCGATGTTGTGGACCTGAGCGCCGACCGGGATGTTGGACAGCGGCAGGCAGTTGCCGAGCTTCGCTTCCACGTCGGGGCCGCTGACGACTTCCATGCCGTCGGTCAGGCCTTCGGGAGCCAGGATGTAGGCCTTCTCGCCGTCCGCGTAGCAGATCAGGGCGATGTTGGCGGTGCGGTTCGGATCGTACTCGACGCCGATGACCTTCGCGACGATGCCGTCCTTCGAGTTGCGCTTGAAGTCGATGATGCGGTACTTTCTGCGAACGCCGCCGCCCTGATGTCTCACGGTGATCTTACCCTGGTTGTTGCGGCCGGCATTCTTCTTCAAAGATTCCGTCAGAGACTTTTCCGGGGTCTTCTTGGTCACTGCCGCGAAGTCGAGGCCGGTCATCTGCCGTCTGGACGGAGTATAGGGATTATACTTTTTAATGCCCATAATAAACTGTTCTCCTTGTTTTTCTTGTCACGGCGCCGGATACGCCGTATAGGGGAAGGCTCTTTACAGTCCTTCGAAGATCTCGATGTCCGCGCTGTCGGCGGTCAGAGATACGATTGCCTTCTTGCTCTTCGCGGTCTTGCCCTGGGTCATGCCCCGGCGGCGAAGCTTTCCGTCACAGTTCATGGTGTTGACGGCGGCAACCTTGGTTCCGGCAAACAATTTTTCGACCGCATCCTTCACCTGAGTCTTGGTGGCATCCGGATGTACGTAGAAGGTGTACTTCTTTTCGGACATCAGGCCCATGCTCTTCTCGGTGATTACCGGACGAAGGATTACGTCATAGTATTTCAGATCTGCCATTATGCGTACACCTCCTCGATCGTGTGCACCGCCGATTCGCTGATCAGCAGGCTGTCATACTTTAAGATGTCAAACACGTTGATGCTGTTGACCTGTTCGGTCTTGACATCCGGGATGTTCCGGGCGGAGAGGATCAGGTTCTGATCCAGCTCATCCAGAACGACCAGCGCCTTGTCAAGCTTGAAGGCGTCCAGGGTCTCCTGGAACTTCTTGGTCTTGATCTCGTCCATGCTCAGGTCGTCGACGACGAAGATCTTGCCTTCTTCTACCCGGCTGGTCAGAGCGCTCTTTAACGCGGCTCTCTTTTCCTTCTTGTTCAGCTTGAAGCTGTAGTCGCGCGGCACGGGAGCGAATACGACGCCGCCGCCCTTCCACTGGGGAGCTCTCGTCGAACCCTGACGGGCGTGACCGGTGCCCTTCTGTCTCCAGGGCTTCTTGCCGCCGCCGCTGACCTGGCCGCGGGTCTTGGCCTGCTGCGTGCCCTGACGGTTGTTCGCCAGCTGCTGCACGACAGACATGTGGACCAGATGCTCGTTGACTTCAACGCCGAAGATCTCGTCGTTCAACTCGATCTCGCCGACGGTCTCGGCCTTCATATTATAAAGGGATACTTTTGCCATCGTGGTTTCTCCTTTCCTCTGATCCTTACGCCTTCACGCTCTCTTTTAAGGTCACGAGAGACTTCTTGGCGCCGGGCACGGAACCCTTGACGAGGATCAAATTATCTTCTGCGTCCACGCGGATCACTTCCAGGTTCTGGATGGTGATGCGCTTGTGGCCCATCTGACCGGCCATCTTCTTGCCCTTGAATACCCGGCTGGGATCGGAGCAGGCGCCGTTGGAACCGGCGTGGCGGTGATACTTGGAGCCGTGGGCCATGGGACCGCGGTGCAGTCCGTGACGGTGGATGGCGCCCTGGAAGCCTTTGCCCTTGGAGATGGCGGTGGCATCCACTTTGTCGCCGGCAGCGAACAGATCGGCCTTGATTTCCTGGCCCAGTTCGAAATTGCCTTCCAGCTTCAGCTCGCGGACGAAGCGCTTGTTAGCGGCGCCGGCCTTGGCGAAGTGTCCCTTGCGAGGCTTGTTTACGCGGGCTTCCTTGATGTCGCCGAAGCCTACCTGGACCGCGGCGTAGCCGTCGGTTTCGGGAGTCTTGATCTGCGTGACCACGCAGGGGCCGGCCAGGAGCACCGTGACGGGCGTTAACACGCCGTTCTCGTCGAAAATCTGCGTCATTCCGACTTTGGTACCTAAGATTGCTTTCTTCATGTTTCCTCCTACAGCGGCGCACTTTCATGCGCATACTAGAATGATATTTGCGGCGCGCTCGGCGCCTTGTTTGTCGGGTGTAAAGCCACCCGGGTCTGCCCGTTTAATAGTTAATGTAGATTAGTTGTTCTTCATCTTGATCTGGATGAAGACGCCGGCGGGAACTTCCAGAGTGGAGAGGGCCGTGATGATCTTCTGATTCGGATTCATGATGTCGATCAGTCTCTTATGGGTCCTCTGCTCGAACTGCTCCCGGGAATCCTTGTACTTATGCACCGCACGGATGATGGTGACCACTTCCTTTTTGGTGGGAAGGGGGACCGGTCCGCTCACCTGCACGCCGTTCTTCTTCACGACGTCCACGATCTGAGCCGCGCTGGCGTCCACAGACTGGTGATCATAAGCCTTCAGGATGATCCTCATGATGCGTTCTTTTGCCATAAAAATAGTCGCCTCCTTATTCGAACTTGGGAAGTCCGACAAGCGGTGACTGTACACGCTTCCGTGTGTGTCCTAACGGTCTGCACACGTGATCTCTGTTTTTCACAGATCCTTTGGTACAGTGACTTGTCGTCAGTTTCCTAACATGACATTCGCTCCACGGAAAACCTGCCACGGGCGGGCAGCAACCTCGCGCTTCACAGCTATCAATGTCACAGCAAGGGGTACTTTACCACAGGAACCTGCAAAAAGCAAGCTTTATTTTCTTTGTTTTTTGCGGCGTTTTACTTAATAATATTATGCACGTTTTTCTCTTGTGTCCGGAACGGGGCGGGACCACTACATCTTGTGGTTCCGCCCCGCAGCCTCCGCGCTTACCGTTCCCGTCTTCTGTCCAGAAGGCCCAGTACGAAGGCGAACCAGGCCAGCAGCGCGCCGGCGATCAGAAGCCCGCCGACGATATCCGTCAGCCAGTGGAAGCCGGACAGCAGGCGCGACAGGACCGTCAGGATCATCAGAAGCAGGCAGGCGGCGCTGATGATCTTTCGCGGCTTCTCTTCTATAAAATACTTACGGACCAGCAGGAAGGCGCTGCCGAAAGCCACCAGGCTCAGGACCGTGTGCGACGACGGGTAGGAAGGCTCCAGCACGCCGTTCTCCAGCACGGGCCGGTAGTTGACGGCGACCTTATCGAAGAGGACGTACAGGATCACCGTCACCGCATACAGGGCGCCCAGCGCCAGGATCCGCTTGTCGACTTTCTTCAGGCTCTTTTCCTTAATTAGTTGATACACGCCCAGCGCGGCAAAGAAGAGGCAGGTCAGGATCGCAAGATAGCCCAGCGTCTCGCTGACGTCGTACCAGAAGAGCTTAACGCCCAGGGCGTTCGCCACGGCTCCGTTGACGGCGGCAAAGCCCACTTCGGAGCCGTTGGGGCCGATGGCCTGCACGTCGACGATTTTAACAAGCAGCGTAAAGATCATGGCCAGCGCGGTCAGGATCACGGCGGTGCTCCTGTTTTCCGCGGCATCGTTTCTCTTCTGCATCATTTCTCCTCCTGCGGCAGTCCCTGCTGCTTCATCCAGATATCCATGACCAGCTTATGAGGCAGGATCTTGACCAGCGCGACCTGTCCGCGGGCCTTGAAGCCGTAGATGCTGACGTCCTTCCCCCATTTTAAGTCCCGCCAGGCGCGCCGCACGATATCCTTCGGATCGTACATCGCGATATACTTTTTGACCACGGCGTCCTTCGTCACCACAGCCCGGTCGAAGAACTCGGTCTTCGTCCAGAAGGGACAGACCGCCATCACGCGGATGCCGCGGGGCTTTACCTCCCGGTTTAAGGCCCGGCTGAAGGACAGCACGAAAGCCTTCGTCGCTCCGTATACGTTAATGTAGGGGATCGGCTGGAAGGCCGCCACGGACGCGATATTGATGATGCGCGAGCCCTCCGTCATGTACGGCAGGCAGATCTGGCAGAGCGCCGCCACCGCGCGGCAGTTTAGGTCCACCATATTCATGTTGTCGGCGAGCGGCGTTTCCTCCGTCGCCTGAAACTTGCCGAAGCCGCTGGCGTTCACCAGCAGGCGGATGGAGGGCGTTTCTCCCGCCAGCATCGCCTGCAGGACGCCCGGCGCCTCCGGACTGCTTAAGTCCAGGGCGATAGGCCGGACCGGGTACGGGGCGGTCTTTTTCAGTTCTTCCAGACGGTCTGCCCGGCGGGCGATGGCCCAGATCTCGTCTACAGCGCCGAATTTCTTCACGGTTTCAGCGAAGCGGCGGCCCATTCCGCTGGACGCGCCGGTGATGATTGCAATCGTCTTCATATTATAATATCCTCCGTCCTATTTCTTCTGCAGCACCGCGCTGCTGCCCACCTCGACCGCCGTCTCGGGGTCTCCCTTATAGTACACGGCGGACGCGTGCAGCACGCTGCCGCCCAGGCTCTGCGTCATGTGGCATTCCAGCGTGGAGGCGCCGCTGACCGTGATCACGCAGCTCTCCTGCACGAAATCGAAGCTCTTCACCGTGGAAGCGCCGGCCACCACCGCGAACAGCTCTTTGCCGGTCCCCGCCAGCGTCATGAGCGAAGCGCCGCTGACGTGCCAGTCGCACTTGGTGCCGACCGTGCAGGCCTCGCAGCTTAAGGTCGAGGCGCCGCTTAGATCCAGCTTGAAATGCTCCATCGTCATTTCGTCCGCCGTCATCGCGCTAGCGCCGGAGACGTCCGCCGTCAGCTTCTTGGCCGACAGCGCGCCGATCCTGAACGAAGAGGCGCCCGAAAGCGTGATCTCCAGATCCTTCTCCCGGCTGCCGATCGTATCGGCGCTGACCTCGCAGGCGCCGGAAAAGCTCATCTTCTCAAAAGAATAGTTGTACAGGCGCAGCACGACCGGCTCGCCCGTCAGATAGTCCGCGTCCTGGGCCGCCACGATCCGCAGGCTGCCGCCGCTGAATTTGATCACGATGGCGTCCAGCAGGGATTCCTGCGCCTGCACCTCCACGCGCCTGGCCCCGCCGTCCGAAAGCAGCTCCACTTTAGGCCCGTACGACCTGCCGCCGGTCTTTAAGTGGATGTTCTCCACCGTTACGGAGCTTGCCTCTCCTTCCACTGTCTTCTTTCTGACTTCCCCGCTCACCGCGGCATCCTTCCGGCTGCCGAAGCTGCAGGCGGAAAGAGACAGGAGGAAGAGGACCGCCGCCAGCAGGCTGACATGTTTATGTTGTTTATGCTGATTCATGCTTTTGATCTCCTAAACGGAACATTCCCTGCGCCTCGCTGCCACGATAAAACTTTCTCGGCATAGGACGCTTCGCTTTATATGCCTCGAAAGTTTATTCGGGCGCGCTCGGCGGGCCAGGCGCCTTTGTCTCGTCAAGTTTAGCAAAAAGCAAGCGGCAAGTCAATGACAATCACTCTTGTCCCGCCCGCCCGAGTGTGCTATACTTGTCGCCGAAGCGAGGTGCAGAAGTTCCATGAAGCTGATAGCCGGACTGGGGAATCCCGGGGAAAAATACGATATGACCCGTCACAACGTGGGCTGGCACGCCCTCGACGAGCTGGCGCGCCTTCTGGAGACCCGCGTTTACGTCAACCGCAGCGGCGGCCTGACGGGGACGGCATATTACGAAGGCGAAAAGCTGCTGCTGGTCAAGCCGCTCACCTACATGAACTTAAGCGGCGAGTGCATCGCCCCGCTGGCGGCTTACTACAAGCTGGCGCCGGAGGACGTGCTGGTGATCTGCGACGACGTGAACCTGACGCTCGGCCAGCTGCGGATCCGAAAAGGCGGCAGCGCCGGCGGCCACAACGGTTTGAAGAACATCATCGAGCGCCTCGGCTCCGATCAGTTCCCCCGCATCCGCGTAGGCGTGGGCCTGCAGCCCGAGGGAATGGATCTGATCGAGTTCGTGCTGCGGACGATGTCCGCGGGCGAGCGGAAGGAAGCGGCTGCCGCCGAAGAGCGGGCCGCGAAGGCTGCGCTGCTGGCCGTGAAGAATGGGCTCGGCGCCGCCATGAACGAATACAATCAAAGGATCAGGCCGGATGGCGAAAAACTTTAACAGTTCTCTGACAAAGCTTGCCGAATTCGACGCCATGCAGAGGGCCCTCTTCACGGAGAAGGCCCCTTTTGCCGTGTCCGGTTGCACGGATTCCGCCGCCGTCCACCTGGGGCTGGAGCTGGCGGAGCCGCTCCCGGAACAGCGCCGCGTCCTTTTCATCACCTACAACGAGGTCCGCGCCCGCGAGATCTGGGAGGACGCCCAGAACTTCTGCGAGGCGGAGCCTCTTCTCTACCCGGCCCGCGACTTGCTCTTCTCCGGCGCGGACGTGCGCGGCAACCTGCTCGCTCGCCAGCGCATGATCTGCCTGAAGTCCCTGCTGGAGGAAAAGGGCGGCCCCGTCGTGACCACCTCGGACGCCCTGCTCTGCCGCCTGATGTCTCCGCTGCAGCTCATGGAGCGCGTGATCCGCGTCAAAACGGGGGATATCTGCGAGCCGGCCACCCTCATCAAAAAGCTCGCGGCCGCCGGCTACGAACGCGAAAGCATCACCCGCCTGCCCGGGGAATTCTCCCTGCGCGGCGGCATCCTGGACGTATTCCCGGTCACGGAGGAAAACCCGGTCCGCATCGAGTTCTTCGACGACGAGGTCGATTCCGTCCGTTCCTTTGACTCCGAGACCCAGCGCAGCCTGGAAAATATCGGGGAGATCCACGTCTATCCCGTGGACGAGCTGGGCGGCGAGGACTTCCTGCCCTCTTCCGCATCCGCCGGAAGCGGTGCTCCCTCTCCCGCCGCCTGCCTGCTGGATTATCTCTCCGCTTCGGACGTCGTGATCCTGGAGGAGCCGGAGCGCATGGCCGAAAAGGCCGACGCCGTCGAAAAAGAGTATCAGGAAAGCGCCGTCCGCCGGGCGGAAGCCGGCGACGCCGGCCAGCTGCTCTCCCTCTTTGCTCCCGACGAGCTCTGGGAACGCCTCTCGCGCCCGCGCTGCCTGATCCTGACGGCCCTTCCCTACCGCGGCCGGCCCGTTCCGGCCGAAAAGGGCTTCTCCGTGGAAGCGCGGAGCATCCACGCCTACAGCGGCCAGATGGATCTGCTGCTGGCGGATCTCAAAAAAATGCAGCGCGACAAATACCGCTGCATCCTGCTGCTGGCTTCCCGCAGCCGGGCCGAGCGTCTGGCGCACCAGCTGGCGGACTATGAGCTCGCCGCCTTCTTCTCCGAGGAAGTCGGCAAGGACGTGCAGCCCGGCCAGATCCTGGTCACCTGCGGAAACCTCCGGAAGAGCTACGAATTTCCCTCTCTGCGCCTGGCCGTTTTCGCCGAAGGCGATCTCTTCGGCAAGAAGCGCCGCCGCTCCCGCAAGAGCTATTCCCGCGGCGGCAAGCCCTTAAGCGGCCTCTCCGAGCTTTCCGTCGGCGATTACGTGATCCACGAGGACCACGGCCTGGGCATTTTCCGGGGCGTGGAGCGCAAGATCGTGGACAACATCGGCCGCGACTATTTAAAGATCAGCTACCGGGACGGCGGCAATCTCTACGCCCCCGTCTCGCAGATGAATAAGATCGAGAAGTACGCCTCGCGCGATACGGACTCCCCGCCGGTCTTAAACAAGCTCGGCGGCGCCGAATGGACGGCCACCAAGACCCGCGTCAAGAAGGCGGTCGGACAGATCGCGAAGGATCTGGTGGCGCTCTATGCAACCCGCCAGCGCATCCAGGGCTTCGCCTTCTCGCCGGATTCCGTCTGGCAGAAGGAGTTCGAGGAGCAGTTCCCCTACGAGGAGACCGAGGACCAGGCCAAGGCTATCGAAGCCGTCAAGGCCGACATGGAAAGCCACAAGATCATGGACCGCCTGATCTGCGGCGACGTCGGCTTCGGCAAGACCGAGATCGCCATCCGCGCCGCCTTCAAGGCCGTGCAGGACTCCAAGCAGGTCGCGTATCTGGTGCCGACCACGGTCCTGGCCCAGCAGCACTACACCACCTTCGCGGAGCGCATGAAGGACTACCCGATCCGCGTGGGCCTGCTCTCCCGCTTCCGCACGCCGGCCGAGCAGAAAAAGACCGTCGCGGACTTAAAGCGCGGCGCCTGCGATATCGTTATCGGAACGCACCGCCTGCTCTCGAACGACGTTTCCTTCAAGGATCTGGGGCTGCTGATCGTGGACGAGGAGCAGCGCTTCGGCGTCTCCGACAAGGAAAAACTCAAAAAGCTGCGCGAAAGCGTGGACGTCATCAGCATGACCGCGACGCCCATCCCGCGCACCCTGCACATGAGCCTCATCGGCATCCGCGACATGAGCACCTTAAAAGACCCGCCCATCGACCGCCTGCCCATCCAGACCTATATCTCCGAGTACAACGATGAGATCGTGCGTGAAGCCATCGCCAGAGAGCTCTCGCGCGGCGGCCAGGTCTACTATATCTGCAATAAGATCCGCAATATCGAAAGCGTGACCGCCCGCATCCAGGAGCTGGTGCCGGACGCCGTGGTGACCTTCGCCCACGGCCAGATGCACGAGCGCGAGCTGGAGCGCATCATGTTCGACTTCGTAAACGGCGATATCGACGTGCTGGTCTCCACCACCATCGTGGAAACGGGACTGGATATCCCGAACGTGAATACCATCATCATTCAGGATTCGGACCGCTTCGGCCTGGCCCAGCTCTACCAGCTGCGCGGCCGCGTGGGCCGCTCCAACCGCACCGCCTACGCCTTCCTGCTCTACCGCGGCGGACGTCTCTTAAAGGAAGTCGCCGAAAAGCGCCTCTCCGCCATCCGCGACTTTACCGAGCTGGGCAGCGGCGTCAAGATCTCCATGCGCGACCTGGAGCTGCGCGGCGCCGGGAACCTGCTGGGCGCGGAGCAGCACGGCCACATGGAAGCCGTCGGCTACGAGCTCTACGCCAAGCTTCTGGGCGAGGCGGTCTCCATCGAGCGCGGCGATTCCGAGCAGTTCCGCTTCGACACGAGCGTAGACTTCTCGATGGACGCGAACATCCCGGCGACGTACATCCCGAACGAGAGCCAGAAGCTGGAGATCTACCGCCGCATCGCGGAGATCAGCTGCCGGGCGGATTACGATGACGTTCTGGACGAGCTGATCGACCGCTTCGGCGATCTCCCGCGGCCGGTGGACCATCTTCTGAAGATCGCGCTCTTAAAGGCGCGCGCACACAAGGTCTACGTGACCGAGCTGGCTGCTTCACCGAGCCAGATCCGCCTGACCTTCCTGCCGCAGGCGCCGCTGGAGCCCGAACTTTTCATCAAAATGCTGCGCGAATCCCGCGGAGCGCTGCGCTTTAAAGCGGCCGGCGACCCGACCCTGACCTTAAGCTTAAAGGAAGGCGAGGCCGTCAGCGCCGCCGCCCTGCTTATGAAGGTGGACGAGCTGCTCACGCATCTCGAGCAGAGCCTGCTGGAGCAGAAGGTACTGTAAAAGCTGCCGTACGGCAGGATCCCGAACGAATCCGGACAGAGGAAAAAAGCAATGGAACTGACACATTTCACGATCAACGATTTCACCTCCCTTCTGGGCTCCGACGCGCCGGCGCCAGGCGGCGGTTCGGCCGCAGCCCTCAGCGGCTCGCTGGGCGCCGCGCTCTGCGGCATGGTAGCCAATCTGACACGGGGCCGCGCCAGATACGCGGACTATCAGGAACTGGCGGCCGAGGCGGCCGAAAAGGCCGACGCCCTGCGGCTGGCCCTGCTGGACGCCCTAAACGAGGACGCCTCCTCCTACGACGGCTTCATGGCGGCGCTGGCGCTGCCGAAGGCCACGGAGGAAGAAAAAGCCCTGCGTGCGCAGGCGCTGCAGGACGCCCTGACCGCAAGCACGCAGTCCCCGCTGCATACCATGGAGCTGGCCGCAGAGGCGCTGCAGCTGACCGCCTCGCTCGTCGGCCGCTCGAACAAGAACGCCGTCAGCGATCTCGCCGTCTCCGCCCTCGCCTTAAAAGCCGCCATGCAGGGCGCGTGGCTGAACGTGCTGATCAATATCGGCAGCCTGAAGGACGCGGACAAGGCCGAATACTTCCGGGCCCGCGGCGGCCGCATCTTAGCCGAGTCCCTGCCGCTCGCCGACGAGATCTACGAAAGCATCTGCGAGGGCATGTGAGCCCGGACGAAGCAGACCCCGCCGCCCGGCGGGGTTTTTCTTTCCGTTTTTTACGGATTCTCTCATTTTTTGCGACAGACAGGGTGAAGGACCTTCAGCAACAAGGAGTAACGGATTGAAGAACGATCAGGAAAAACAGAATCGGCAGCCGGACGACGGCGAGATCCTGAAGCTGTTTCAGGCGCGGGAAGAGGACGCGCTCCGCCGGACCGAAGAAAAGTACGGCGCACTCCTTCGCCGCAGCGCCGCCCGCTTTCTGGACGATCCGCGCGACGTTGAGGAAACACTCAGCGACGCTCTGCTGGCCGCCTGGAACGCCATCCCGCCGGCCGAGCCTGAAAATCTGCCCGCCTTTCTGGTCACGCTGGCAAGACGCGCCGCCATCAGCCGGCTCCGGGGGCTCACCCGCGCCAAGGACGTGCCGGCGGAGCATCTGCTGGCCCTGGAGGAGCTGGAAGAGGTGCTGCCGGATGCCTCCGGGGCGGAGGACGCCCTGCTGGCAAAGGAACTGGCCGCGAGCATTGAGGACTTTCTGCGCCGCCAGCCGCCCCGCCTGAGAGCCATTTTCCTGTACCGTTACTACGCTTCCTGCTCCGTGGAAGAGATCAGCCGCCGCCTTTTCGTCAGCCGTTCCACTGTGGAAAAAGAGCTGAAAAAGGCGCGGCAGGCTCTCAAAGCCAAACTGAAAGATGAGGGTTATGAAGTATGAAGCTCTGGGAAAATGCCATGAATGAGACGAGTCCCGACCTGATCGCCGGGGCAATGGAATACGAAAAAGAAGCGGCGCAGCGCGCGGAAAAGCAGCGGCGCCTGATGAAACGGTGGATCCCCGCGGCGGCCTGCCTGCTGCTGGGCCTGCTGCTGATCGGCGGCGGAATTCTCTTCCTGAAAAAGCGGGAGCCTCAGGATTACGGCGCCGTCTGGGCAGCCGCGCAGACCGGCCTCGTGCAGGAAACGCTTTGGGTATCCTATC
>JAEEUR010000039.1 GCA_016290595.1 Lachnospiraceae bacterium
CGGGGGAGACCGTTTACACCTTTACCCCGGCCTGGTTTGACGGTTTTTCGGTGGATGAACTCGTGATCTGCTGGAATGCGGAGAAGGCGGGCGCCTGGCAGCCGGACTGCACGCAGGAAGACGGCTATCTTGTTTTCCGCACGGCGCTTTCGCCGGGCGGCCGCTATACCGTGAGCGTCGTTTATCCGAACGATGCCTTCGGCTTTTCCTCCGACCGTCAGGAGAACAAGGGCGGCTACGAGCCGGATACGCCGAACGGCTGGGAAGGAGACGGCGACTCCTCCTTTGGTTTCTTTGACGTTTTCGGGGTCCTGTTCGCCCTGGTCTTTGTTCTCGGTATCATTGCCGTTCCCATCCTGCTGGCCGTCAAGTTCTTCAAATGGATCGCCGGCGGCCTGGGCTTCGGCTCAAGCCAGGCGACGGAGAAGAAGATCACCCGCACGAAGATCGAGTACTATGCCAACTGCCCCAGCTGCGGCTCCGCGCGGGAGGAAGGCAAAGACAGCTGCGCCTACTGCGGCCGCAGCATGATCAAGAGCAAGGAGGTCGTGGAGGAGAGCCAGATCGAGAAGCCCGAAAAATACACGCTCAACGGGACGTACCGCTACGGCGATTATCCGAACACCTATATCCGCGTCAACGTGGTCAACGTGCCGGTGAGGCGGCCGCGTTCCGGCGGGTCCTTCAGCCGTTCGGGAGGATCATCCCGTTCCGGCGGTTCTTCGCATCATTCGTCCTGTGCCTGCGCGTCATCCTGCGCTTCGTCCTGCGCCTGCGCGTCATCCTGCGCCTGCGCCTGCGCCTGTGCATCGTCCGGCCGCGCCGGCTGCTCGGTGAAGGATTTCTTCAAGGAGAGCCTGCATGAGGGCCGGGTGAAGATCGACAGCAAAAAGTGAGCGGCGGATCGGAACGCGGCTCCGGCGGATCCTCTGTGGGATAGATAAGAAATATTTGTATTTTTTCGCCTCAGAGATTGATATTTTTATACCAATCATTGTATAATAGCGTTACCATACTACGGAGGTAGTTTTTATGTTCGATTACACTGGAAAAGTAGTTGCCATGACCGGCGCGTCTTCAGGTCTTGGCAAGCAGATGGCCGAAGGCTATGCGCAGTGCGGCGCGAACCTCGTTCTGATGGCAAGAAGAGTCGACAGACTGGAAGCCAGCGCGAAAGAATGGGAAGAGAAGTATGGCGTGCAGGTCCTTCCTGTGGCCTGCGACGTAACCAAGACCGAATCCATCCAGAACGCGCTTGCCGCGATCGATGCCAAGTTCGGGAAAGTGGAAGTTATCGTAAACTGTGCCGGCGGTGAAAGAGGCACGGGCACCCCTCTCATCGATTACAAGAAAGAAGACTGGGAATTCACCCTGAATCTTGACCTTACCTCTATTTTCGAGGTCACCAAGTTCTTTGCCGGCTACATGAAGAAGAACATCGAAGAAGGCAAGCAGGCCTACGGCCGCGTGATCAACATCGCGTCCATCTACGGTCTGGTCGGCAACATGGCCATCCCGACCATCGCCTACCACTCCACCAAGGGCGCTGTCGTGAACTTCTCCCGCGGCGCTGCGGCTGAACTGGCGAAGTACGGCATCACCGTCAACACCATCTGCCCCGGCTTCTTCTACACCGAGCTGACCACCGATACGCTGAACACGGAATTCTTCCAGACCTTCGCGAAGAACACCGTCCCGATGGGCCGTTACGGCAGACAGGGCGAACTGAATTCCGCCGCGATCTTCCTGGGCGCCGAAGAATCCACCTACGTGACCGGCCAGGCCATTGCCGTCGACGGCGGCTTCACCTGCGTATAACGATCCGGCCGAAACAGCTATTTTCCAAAGACGGCTGCATCAGCTACCCGGCTGATGCAGCTGTTTTTCCCCGGAAGAGGGGAATAAGTCACCTGCCGCCCTAAAAAGAGGCTGTTATGAACGACAGACAAATCGTAAAAAAACTGTCCCGCGTCGGGATCCTGGGAAACGTGCTGCTGGCGGCATTCAAGCTGTTCGCCGGTATTTTCGGCAGGTCCGGCGCCATGATCTCGGATGCCGTGCACTCGCTCTCGGACGTTTTCGCGACGCTGATCGCGTATATCGGCGTGCGGCTCGCCCGGCAGAAGGAGGACGCCGAGCATCCCTACGGCCATGAACGCTTCGAATGCGTCGCCTCGCTGATTCTGGGGCTGATCCTGGCGGGGACCGGGATCGGCATCGGCTGGACGGGGGTCCGCCAGCTGCTCTTCGAAAGAGATGCGATCGAAGTCCCGACCCTGCTGCCGCTGATCGCGGCCGTCGTTTCGATCCTCGTGAAGGAAGGCATGTTCTGGTACACCATGCACTACGCGAAGCGCCTGGATTCCGCCGCGTTCAAGGCGGATGCGTGGCATCACCGCTCGGACGCCATGTCCTCCGTCGGGTCCTTCATCGGAATCGGGATGGCCAAGCTTGGCTTTCCGGTCATGGATCCCATCGCCAGCCTGATCATCTGCCTCTTTATCCTGAAGGTGGCTTACGACATCCTGCGGGACGCCCTGACCAAGATGCTGGACACGTCCTGCGACAAGACCTTCGAACACAGGCTGGCGTCTTTTATCCTGGCACAGCCCGGCGTGAAGAAGATAGACCTTCTTCACACGCGGCAGTTCGGCAATAAGATCTACGTGGACCTGGAGATCGCGGTGGAGCGGGACATTTCCCTGCTGGAGGCGCATACAATCGCCGAAAACGTGCACGGCAGCGTGGAAAAGGAATACCCGAACGTCAAGCACGTGATGATACACGTCAATCCGGCGGAAGCGGAATAGAAGCGGAGCGGCGGGCCGTTCCGGAAAACTGAAACAAGGAGAGTCATATGGCGAAGCTGTATTTCAAATACGGAGCGATGGGCTCCAGCAAGACGGCGCAGGCGCTGATCGCGAAATTCAATTACGAGGAGCGCGGCATGCGCGTCTGGCTGATCAAACCCTCGGTGGACAGCCGGGACGGCATCGGCGCGGTGCGCTCGCGGATCGGTCTGGAGGCGCAGGCCGACGCGGTCATCCGGCCGGAGGACAACGTCGCCGCCCTGTACTACGCGCTGGAAGGCCGCAAAGACGTGATCATAGCGGACGAAAGCCAGTTCTTTACGCCCGAACAGATAGAACAGCTGGCGGATCTGGTGGACAACGAGGACATCCCCGTGCTCTGCTTCGGCCTGGCGACGGACTTCCAGACGAAGATGTTCCCCGGCAGCAAGCGCCTTTTTGAACTGGCGCAGTCGGTCACGGAGATCAAGACGGTCTGTGCCTGCGGCGCCAAGGCGACGGTGAACGCCCGCCTGGACGGAGAGGGACATATCGTGACCGGCGGCGAGCAGGTGGTCCTGGGCGGGAATGATACCTATCTGGCCATGTGCCGGCCCTGCTGGAAGAAGCGCATCGCGGCGGAAGCCAGGCGGTAGGCCGTCCGATTTCAAAAAAAGATTTACAAGCCGGAATGCTTTCGGTATAATAATAGATCAGAACCGAAGTCTGTAATCGAAGAGGAGGTCATGCTATGGGATTACTGTCGAAGTTACTGGGTGAAGCCAACAAGAAAGCCGAAAAGTCGGCTCTGGACTTTTTAAAAAACGTTGCGAAAAAGATCGAGTCTTCCGAGACCTCTCCGAAGCCGCAGCAGGCAGCCGCCCCTCAGCCGGCCGCTTCCGGCGCGGCGGCAGAGCCGGAACAGGAGCGTTCGGACGCTCTTTGGGGCGAGATCATGCCGAAGGATGAGAATCAGTTCTCCTTCAAGGGCAGCTACCGCGAGTATTTCGAAGGGATCTTCCGCTCGGAATTTGCGGATCTGCCGTTTGAACTGAGTCATCCGCAGTATTATGAGTCCGACATCTACACCTTCACGCAGGCCGGCGCCAAAGTGCTGGTGATCGAGCTGATGAAGAAGAGCTGCGCCGCGAACAAGCTGCGCCGCGATACGCTGCGCTCCGGCGTGCCGTACCTGCGTTTCTACACGAATTGCAGCGATATCGGCTGGTGGAATGCCCGCACCTACGTGATCAACCGCATGAAGGAAGCGCTGCACCGTTAACGTTTGACTTGTTACCTGCAGAAGGCCCTGCCTTCTGTTTTCGGCGGAAAGAGAATGCCCTGCGCCTGCGGCGGACCCGGCACGAATCCTTGAACATGCTTCGCAGGCAGCCGATTCGTGTACGGCCTGGTACTTCCCGGAATCTTCCGGGCTTTAATGCCTTCTCTTTTCCGCCTTTTCTGTCAGTGCCAGGAGCACGTTTTCCGGCTGTCGGCCGCAGTCCGGAAGCCGTTCTCCTGGCACGTTCTTCCTGAAAAGAAAAAGAGGAAGCACGGATGTCTCTCCTGGACAGACTGTCAGATCCCGGAAGCTGGCAGGAATTTTACGAATACAAGACTTCCCTGGCCTGCCCGAAGGAATTCGAACGGGAACTGAAGGCCTTTATGGACGCGCGCGCGTATCTTCCCGTCTGTGAAAGCATCGCGAAGGGGGAGCGTTTTCCGCTGCCCCGCCGGGCCGTGATCAGCAAGCTGCACTCGCAGAAAAAACGCACCGTCTACATCTACCCGCCGGCGGAGAATACGGTGCTGAAGCTGCTGACCTGGCTGCTGCTGCGAACGTACGACGGCCTCTTTTCCGACGGCCTGTATTCCTTCCGGCCGGGACGCTCCGCGAAGGACGCCATCCGCCGCCTGACCCGGCTTCCCGGGATCCGCCGGATGTACGCCTACAAAGTCGATATCAGCAATTATTTCAATTCGATCCCGGTACAGCGCCTGCTGCCGGTGCTTCGGGAGGCGGTGGGAGAGGATGCGCCGCTCTGCGCGTTTCTGGAACGCCTGCTGGAGGAAGAGGAGGTCCTGGACGGAGAAAAGCGGATCCGGGAGCAGAAGGGGATCATGGCGGGCACGCCGTTGGCATCCTTCTATGCCAATCTGTATTTAAAAGAACTGGACCGGTATTTCGCCGAACGGCAGATCCCCTACGCGCGGTATTCGGACGATATCATCGTGTTTGCGGACAGCCGGGAGGGGACGGAAGCGTACGCTGAGACCATCCGGCGCTTTCTGAACGAAGCCGGCCTGGCCGTGAATCCGTCCAAGGAACAGTACTTTGCCCCGCAGGAGGGCTGGACCTTCCTGGGCTTTGCCTATAAGGAGGGCGAGATCGATATAGCGCCGGTCACCGTCGCGAAGCTGAAGGCAAAGATGCGCCGCAAGACGCGGGCGCTGCTGCGCTGGAGCAGGCGAAACGGCGTGGAGGGCGAAAAGGCCGCCGCCGCCTTTATCCGCATCTTTAACCGCAAGCTGCTGGAAAACGCGGGTGACAGCGAGCTGACCTGGAGCTGCTGGTTCTTCTCGGTCATCAATACGACGAAGAATCTAAGGGTGATCGACGAATACGCCCGGGACTGCATCCGGACGCTGGCGGTCGGGACCCGGACGAAAGCGCGATTCAACCTGCGCTATGACGACATGAAAAAACTCGGCTACCGGAATCTGGTGCACGCCTACTACGAATACATCCGTGCGGAAAAGACGCAGGAGAATAGGAGAACGTCCCAATGATACGCATAACGGTTTTAAACGACAACAGGCTCTGCGATCCTCTTCTGGCCTGCGAGCACGGCCTCTCCCTGTATATTGAGAGCGGGGACAGAAGGATCCTTTTCGATACCGGCAATACGGATCTGTTCCTTCGGAATGCCGGGAAGCTGGGGATCCGTCCGGAGGAGGCGGACGTGATCGTCTTAAGCCACGGCGATTACGACCATACCGGGGGGCTGCGCTACCTTCCCGGCGGCCAGAAGCTGCTGGCTCATCCCGCCTGCACGAGCTTCCGCATCAGCCGCGCGCGCGGCACCTTCGCCGGCATGCCCATCGAAGAGGCGGAACTGAAAAGGAAATACCGGACCGGCTTCAGCGCCGCGCCGGCCGACCTGGGCGGCAATATCACGTTTCTGGGAGAGATCGAGCGGAAGCTGGATTTTGAAGGGAAGAGTTTTCCGATGATCGACCGGGAGGGCAGGACTTATCCCTGCCCGGATGACAGCGGCCTGATGATCGAAACGTCTGAGGGGCTGATCGTGATCTCGGGCTGCGCGCACAGCGGCATCTGCAACACCGTAGAATATGCGAAAAAGCTCTCTGGCCGGACAAAGGTCCGGGCGGTGCTGGGCGGATTCCATCTGCTTTCGATGGATGAGACGGCGCAGAAGACCCTCGATTACATGCGCGAAAACGTCGAAAGAGTGTATCTGGCGCACTGCACTGCGGACGAGGTGTGCGAAGCTTTCCGGACACAGCTGCCGGACAAGACGGAGGTCCTGGGTGCGGGACGCGTCCTGGAGTGGGAAGAATAGGATCGGCCGCATAATGAAATAGCCCCGCCTGACAGGCGGGGC
Source organism: Lachnospiraceae bacterium (assembly GCA_016290595.1). Classification (GTDB taxonomy): domain Bacteria; phylum Bacillota; class Clostridia; order Lachnospirales; family Lachnospiraceae; genus UBA6987. The sequence continues at coordinate 6,416 of JAEEUR010000039.1, forward strand.
TGTCTTTATGAATGCGCTTATTCGGCCAGCAGCTTGTTCAGCGCGGCGAGGCGCAGGCTCACGCAGAAGATCTCCATGGCTTTTTCCAGCTGGCTGATCGGCGGCAGCGAAGGCGCGACGCGCAGATTGCTGTCCTTCGGATCCTTGCCGTACGGGAAGGTGGCGCCGGCGTTCGTCATGGTCAGACCGGCATCCAGGCAAAGCTTCCAGGTGGCAGAGGCGATCCCGGGCATGGTATTGACGCTGACGAAGTAGCCGCCGTTCGGACGCTGCCATTCCGCGATACCGAGCGGAGCGATCTCTTTCTCCAGGGCGTCCAGCACGCAGCGGAATTTCGGCCCCAGTACGCCGGCGTGCCGCTTCATGAGCGCCAGCAGGCCGGCCTTGTCCTTCAGATACCGTACGTGGCGCAGCTGGTTGACCTTGTCGTAGGAGATGATCTGCTTGTCAAGCAGCTTCTTCATGTAGCGCATGTTGTTGTCGCTGCAGGCAAAGACCGAAATGCCCGCGCCGGGGAAGGTGATCTTGGAGGTGGAGGCAAATTCGAAGACCATGTCCTCGTTGCCGTACTTCGCGCATTCGCTCAAAATGTCCGGGAACGGGACGAAGTCGCCGAAGAATTCATGAATGCAGTAGGCGTTGTCCCACATCAGGAGGAAGTCCTTCGCGGCCGGTTTTAAGGAGGCGATGCGGCGGACGGTTTCCTCACTGTAGATGATGCCGTCGGGGTTGGAATACTTCGGTACGCACCACATGCCGCGCACGTCGGGATCCTTTACCAGTTCCTCCACGACGTTCATGTCGGGGCCTTCCGCGGTCATGGGGACGGGGATCATCGTCATGCCGAAGCTTTCGCTGACGCCGAAGTGACGGTCGTAGCCCGGGGAAGGGCACAGCCACTTGACGCAGTCAAGCTTTGCCCAGGGCTTCTCGCTGTTCACGCGGCCGTGCGTGTATGCCTTGGAAATGGTATCGTACATCAGCTGCAGGGAGGCGGCGCCGCCGACGAAAATATTTTCCGGCTTGACGCCGAGGACTTCGGCGAAAAGCTTCTGGCAGGAGGGAAGTCCCTCCAGGTTGCCGTAATTGCGGACGTCGATGCCGTCGCAGATAAAGTCGCTGTCGGATTTCAGAACATCCAGGATATCGCTGACGAGATCCAGCTGCTCTTTGCCGGGCTTGCCGCGGGCCATGTTCAGGCTGAGCTTCTGATCCTGAAGCGCTTTGTAAATGGCTTCCACTCTTTCCCGTTCGGCCTTCAGTTCGGCCCTGTTCATTTCGGTATATTTCTTCATTGGCAGTTCCTTTCTTTTTCTCATGTGTTCCGTGGCAGCCGGAAAGCCTGCCGCTGCTTGCGCGGGGCCGGCTGCTGCGTTTGTCGGACTGTCTTTCTGTACAGGATCATACCATAAAAACGGTGCACTTTCAAGCCGCCGGACCGACTTTCCGAAACGATACGGCGGGAGAAACTTTGCTTTCTAACTAAATCGGGCGGGATGCTCTTGCATGGGCGGGTACGGCGCCGCTCCCGGCGCTACACTTCTCCGAAAGCGACCTTGACGGCGTAGTCCACGAGTTCCAGCCCCAGAATGTAGACGTGCAGGTGCAGGTGTTCCGCCGGATCCAGCAGCAGCGTGATACTGATGCCGGTGCTCAGGGCCGCATGCAGCAGGTGCAGCACGTGCCCGGCCGTCGAGCCTTTTTTATTGATGAGCGCGTAAAGTGCGTGGCTGATGTTGTTGGAGGCCAGGAAAAGACCCAGAATGCCCCAGATGGAGCCGATGATGGTGGCCGACTCGCCGGCCTTGAAAAGCACGACGATCGCAAGGGCAAGGAAGATGATGGCGTTTGCGATCTCGTCGGTATCCTCTTCGTCGAAGTGATGGTTCTTGAAGGCCTCATAGATGTTGTCGATGGAGAGGCAGAAAAGCACTGCGCTTAACAGATAAGGCAGGCTCATCAGGATGGTCTGGGACAGGATCAGGCAGAGGATCCCCATTAAAAAGATGACCGCGGCAACAAAAAGACGAAGCCGGAGGCGGTGCTTTCGGTGATGAAGAAAAGACGTGTTTCTCATGATATTCGTTCCGTGGTTCTTTTTGTACAGCCGTTCTGCACGGCGGAAGCGGCGTTTTCTTATATAAATATATCGGATTCAGGCCGCGTGTTCAAGAGAAATCGTCTCATTTTTTCAGCTTTTTCCGCCGGCGGGCTCAACCGGAAGTGGAATATTTTCAATTATCCCGTTATTTACGAATCACGGGAGCTGTTGTATGATAAAGCCGAAGACCGCGGAAGCGGCCGGAAGAAGGAGAAAAGCAATGGATAATCTGAAGATCGGACAATATATTCAGCGGCTCCGCAGATCGGAAGGGCTGACGCAGAAGGAACTGGCGTGGAAGGCATCGATCAGAAGATGAATATCGATCTTCTGGCCTATCTGAAGGATCCGATGACCCGCGAGGTCCTGTACGCGGAGGTCCTGATCCAGGGGATCCTTGCCGGACGCCGCGTGGATATGGAGGAGGTCGAAGCGCTATTCCGGAATAAAAAGATGGCCGAGACCGTCAGGCGTTATGCGGAGAAGGCCGGAAGCCCGGCATGAACCGGAAAGCGGAAACATGCAAAAAACCGCGGGATCTCCGCGGTTTTTTCGTTTATGCCGGTGGCGGGACTCGAACCCGCACGGGTGATTAGCCCAATGGATTTTGAGTCCACCTCGTCTGCCAATTCCAACACACCGGCGTGCAGGAATCATTGTAGCAGGTTTTCGGAAAAAGTCAAACGCTTTTCGAAAAGAAGGGGAGCGCGCCTTGCGGAAAGCGTCGTTTCATAGTACAATACTCACGCGGGGCCGGGCGTCCCGCAGGGAGAAAAAGCATGAAAAAAGTTGCCTTGGTGACCGGAGCTTCCCGGGGAATCGGACGGGCCGTTGCCCGCCGTCTCTCGGAGGACGGATATGCGGTCTGTATCAATTATATCGAGCGCCGGGATATGGCGGAATCGCTTCGGGACGAGCTGCTCTCGCTGGGGCGGGAGGCGATGATCTTCCGGGCAGACGTGGCGGATGCGGACGCGGTCCGCGCCATGGTCCAGGCGGTGGAAGAGGATTTCGGCCCCGTGACGCTGCTGGTCAACAACGCGGGCGTTGCCGGCCAGGCGCTGATCCAGGACGTGGACGATGCCCTGTGGCAGCGCTACTTTGCCGTGAACGTCGGCGGGATGCGCAACACCGTACAGGCGGTGCTGCCGCATATGATCCGCGAAAAGAGCGGCAGCATCGTGAATATCTCGTCGATCTGGGGCCTTCGGGGCGCCTCCTTCGAATCCGTGTATTCCGCGACCAAGCACGCGATCGTCGGGCTGACGCGGTCGCTGGCCATGGAGCTGGCGCCCTCCGGCATCCGCGTGAACTGCGTGGCGCCGGGCGTGATCGATACGGATATGGTGCAGGTCCTGGGGGAGGAGACTTTAAAGGAACTGGCTGAGGAAACGCCGCTGGGGCGTCTGGGACGCCCGGAGGATATCGCGGAGGCGGTGGCGTTTCTGGCGGGAGAGAAGGCTTCGTTCATCACCGGTCAGGTGCTGATGGTAGACGGCGGCTTCTCGGGTTAAGCATGTTCCGGTCCCGTCCTTAAGGCACGGAGACCGGATCGGATATTGTCGAAAGGAGAATCATAGCAGAATGTTTGAGCATCTGGATGAAATCAGGCCGGCGCTGAAAAAGCTGGTCGCTGCCCTGCGGCAGGACTACGCCTACGCCAGCGTGCTGGCCTCGGATGGCGACGAGCGGAGCTGGAGCATCAGCCGCGCCGGTTCGGCGATCTCGGCCGGCGGCCGGGACGGAGACTGCGGCTTCGTGGTGCGCGTCTTTGACGGGACCGGCTGCGGGGAGTATTCCTTCAACCGTTTCTCGGAGGCAATGATCCCGGAGATCTGCCGGAAACTGAAGGAGAACCTGACAGCGGCGGCCGAAACGCTGCCGGACGGCGTTGCGCCTCTGCCGACGCCTATCCCCGCGGATGAGCCGGCCTGCCTGAAGAAAGAGTCTGAATACCGGATCCATCCCCGCGAGCTGGGCGACGAGGAGATCCTGAAGCGATTGAACGCGGTCCGGGAAAAAGGCCTGGAGACGGCAGGGATACTGGACGTAGCCGTCCGCATGAATTACCGTTCCTACCGCAAGATCTTTATCAGCGAGCACCGCGATCTGGACCAGAGCATCCTTTGGACTACGGCTTCCATGGTGGCGTTCGGAAGACGTGGCGAGGAGGTCAAGGATTATTACCGCAGCTTTTCAACGCTGGGCGGCGCCGAGCTGCTGGAACGTCTGGAAAGCGGCGTGGACGACGTGACGCACGTCGTGCTGGAACTGCTGAAAAGCGAGCCGATGGTACCCGGCGAGTACGACTGCATCTGCGATCCGGAGACGACCGGCATGATCGTGCATGAGGCCTTCGGCCACGGTGTGGAGATGGATATGTTCGTCAAAGACCGGGCGCTGGCCCGCTCCTGTGTAGGCGAATACGTCGCCAGCCCGCTGGTGACCATGCATGACGGCAGCGCGGTGGACGAGGTGGCGACCTTCCTCTTTGACGACGAAGGGACGCTTTCCGGCGATACGGTGATCATCGATCGCGGCATCTTAAAGCGCGGCATGTGCGACGCCTTAAGCGCGGCCCGCCTGGGCGTTAAGCCGACCGGCAACGGCCGCCGCGAGAGCTTTGAACGCAAGGCCTACACCCGTATGACCAACACCTATTTCGAGGGCGGTACGGACACGCCGGAGGAGATGATCGCTTCGGTCAAATACGGTTTTCTGCTGGAAAATCCGTCCTCCGGCATGGAGGATCCCAAGAACTGGGGCATCCAGTGCATGGTGAACATCGCGCGGGAGATCAAGGATGGGAAACTGACCGGCCGCATCTTCTCGCCGATCGTACTGACCGGCTACGTCCCGGACCTTTTGAAATCCGTTTCGATGATGGGCCCGGATATCCAGCTGGGCGGCGGCGGTTACTGCGGCAAAGGCTACAAGGAATGGGTGAAGGTTTCGGACGGCGGCCCGTATATGAAGGCCCGCATCCGTCTGGGATAGGAGGCGGCTATGATCAACAGAATTATCGATGCCATACGGCCCGTTGCGCCGGCGGCGTGGCGGATCGAAGAGAGAAAAGAAGAAACGGCCGAGTTGTTTTTCGTAAAAAAGCAGCTGGATACCCGCCGCAGCAAGGACGTGACGTATTATACGGTGACGCTGTTCCGGAAGGATGACGCAGGGCGGATCGGCTCCACGGCCATCACCCTGCCGCCGGAGATCGCCTGGAATGATCTGAAGAAAAAGCTGGCGGACGCCTGCTATGCGGCCTCTTTCGCGATGAATCCCGGGTACGCGATGCCGGATCCGGTGCAGGCGGCGGCCGAAGCGAAAAAGACGCCGCTTCTGGAAAAACCGCTGGCGGAAACGGCGGCCGTCATGAGCCGCGCCCTGTTTGAAAAGGATACGCATCCGTCGGCCTTCCTGAATTCCGCGGAACTTTTCGTGGAGCGGAAGAAAACGCGGATCGTGAGTTCCGAAGGCACGGACGTTTCCTGGACCGGCGGCCGCGTGAACGGAGAATTCGTGGCTCAGTGCAAGGAGCCGGAGGACGTGGAGATCTATCAGGACTTTTCCTATGATGACCCGGCGCCGGAGGCCTTGAGCGCGCTGGTGGCGGAGACGCTTTCCTTCGCGGCGGACCGCGCCCGGGCGCAGAAGATCTTAAAGAGCGGCAGCTACGATCTGATCCTGACCGGCGCGAACGTCGGCGAGATCTTAAGCTTCTATACCGGCCGTTCCTCCGCCCGCATGATCTATCCCGGTTATTCGCGCTGGAAGAAGGGCGAGGCCGTACAGGAGGCGCAGGAAGGCTTCGAGAGCCTCTCCTTAAGCCTGAAGGCGTCGGAGCCCTTCAGCGAAGAAGGCATCCCGATGAAGGACCGCGTGCTGCTGGACAAGGGCGTCCTGAAAACGATCCACGGATCCAACCGCTTCTGCCGCTATCTCGGGGAGGAAGCGACCGGCGATTACCGGACCCTGCGCTGCGACAACTCCGGCAGCCTGCCGTTTGAAGCATTAAAGAAGGCGCCCTGCCTCTGGGCAGTCACCTTCTCGGATTTCCAGATGGATCCCATGAGCGGCTATCTGGGCGGCGAGATGCGCCTGGCGTATCTGATCGAAGAAGACGGAAAGGTCACGCCGGTGACCGGCGGCTCGGTCAGCGCCTTGCTGCTGGAGAAACAGGGACAGCTGCTGTTCTCGAAGGAACGCTATGTTTCCGCCCGCTATGAGGGCCCCTACGCGGTCCGCATCCCGGCCGTATCTGTTGCGGGAGAGTAAGATCACACACATAGAAAACGGCAGCCTCGGCTGCCGCTTTTTTTATGCCTTCCGCGTATCGGCCAGCGCTTTCCAGTACTGAAAACCGAGCCTTGTCGCAGAGCCCTCGAACCAGATCGCGTCGTACGACTTCTTCGGCGGATGCTTCGTCTTTTCGCGCAGGCGCCTGGTCCAGTAGCGCGCAACGGAGGGGAGGCAGATCAGAAAAGGCATCAGCGGTCCGAAGTAGCAGTTCTGCATCGCGTGGCCCATCTCATGGTTCTTCACGTGGATGCTGTCTTCCTTGTCCGTCAGGAAAAACACCCCCCATTCGGCGCCGCCCCAGTGCTTTCCGACGTTGAAATACACGCAGGGCCCCCAGCGCTTTGGCTGGTGGCCGGTCAGGAGCATGATCAGACAGACCAGAAGCCCGCCGATATTGAGCGGCAGGCCCCAGGTGAAGTTCAGAAAATAGAAGAGAAATTTATCGGTGATCGGTTTCATCGTTGTAAGGCCGGATCCGGCGGTTTAGTTCTGTCCCCGGTAGATCAGGATATGCGGATCCGCATCGGGGCTCAGCCACTGCAGCAGCGTGAACATGGTGACCTCCATCAGGCCGATGGAGCCGTCGGTGGAAGAGCCGGAATTCATGTTCAGGAAAACGCCGACGCCGCGGGCCGGATCCGTCTCGGGCATGTTGTACTGGACGAGCACGGCGTATTTGTAGGTCCCGTCCTGCGTCACCATCGAAATGCCGTTCTTCCAGTCGGCATCCGGTTCATGGTCGTTCCGCAGGCTGTTGTAGAAGGCGGACGAGGGGTCGGTGACCCAGATATCGCCCGACTGCAGCTGATGGTATTCCATCGAGGTGATGGCAGACGACGCCATGCCGTAAGCCGGTCCCAGACTGAAATAACCCGCAGGCGTAACCTTGTCGCCGGGCAGCTTATCGCTCCGGATCCCGTCTTCCCCGAGGTTTCCGTTCGCGGCGGCGACCGCCGAGGTCATGCTCCAGCCTTCGCCGTCTTTCTCGAAGAAATACAGCAGGCAGCGTCCGTTTTCCGTACCGCGTACGATTACCAGCTGCGAGCCGGTCAGCTGATCCTCGCTGAGGCCGGCCGCCTCGAGATGGGCGGCCAGGTCCGTGCCGTCAAAGATGACGGGCGCTTCGGTCGTGGGCTCTTCGGTGGTAGGGGCTTCCGTCGTCGGGGCTTCGGTGGTAGGGGCTTCCGTCGTGGGGGCTTCCGTGGTAGGCGCTTCGGTCGTGGGCTCTTCGGTGGTGGGTTCCTCGGTCGTAGGTTCCTCGGTCGTAGGTTCCTCGGTGGTGGGTTCTTCCGTCGTAGGTTCCTCGGTCGTGGGTTCTTCTGTGGTGGGTTCCTCGGTGGTCGTTTCTTCCGGCGTCGTTTCAACGGCCGTGGGCTCATCGGTCACAGGCGCGGCCGTTTCATCCCCGGCCGTCGTATCCGCTTCCGTAAAGATGGGGAAGGGATCGTAATTCTTCGTGGTGTCCGACACGGAGGCAGACGGGGCCGTCGTCGTCGAATCGGCGATCGAGATCAGGACGTCGATCGGCGCGATGGTGGGAGAGACCGGCAGCGTGGGCGCCTCCGTGGTACCGAATAAAAAGGCCAGGGGCTGCCATTTTTCGCCGCGGCTGGTTTTATAAATAAAAGAGGTCAGCAGGCCGACGGTCAGGACCGCCAGGACCCCGACAGCTGCGTAGACGAAGATCTTCTTTTTCCGCTGCCGGTCCTGCGCCAGGGGTGATTTTGATTTGGAACGGGATTCTGCCATGCTTTCTCCTTCCGCCGGTTTCTTTTTCCGGAAAGTGCAAATAATTATAGCGCATTATTTTCTTTTTGGCAACAGTTCCCGAAAATCTGCCTGTTATTACGAGAAAACAGCCTCTTAAAGGCATGAAAAACAGGATTTCGGGAGAAAACGCCGGTATCATTTTGCCGCAGTTATGCTATAATCCTTTTATGAGCTTCATTATTCAGGAGGAACTGAAAAAGCTGCCTGCCGAGCCCGGCGTCTACCTCATGCACGACGCCGACGGCCGCATTCTTTACGTGGGAAAAGCATCCAGCCTGAAAAACCGGGTGAAATCCTACTTTGCAAAGACCGTGAACCGCGGCCCGAAGATCATCAAGATGATCGGGGAGATCGCCTGGTTCGAGACCATCACGGTCAGCTCGGAGACGGAAGCTCTGATCCTGGAATGCAACCTGATCAAGGAGCACCGGCCGCCCTACAACACGGTCCTGATGGACGACAAGGCGTATCCCTACGTCTGCCTGAGCAGCAGCGAGCTGTATCCGCGGGTATATTTGAGCCGGCGCCTGCACCGGGACAAAAACGAGTACTTCGGTCCTTTCACGAACGTAACGGCGGTGCGCGAGACCATCCGGCTGATGCAGCAGATCTTTTCGCTGCGCACCTGCGAGCGCAGGCTCCCGGAACAGCAGGGAAAGGAGCGGCCCTGCCTCAATTATCAGATGGGCCGCTGCCCGGCGCCGTGCCAGAAGGGGACGATCTCCCCGGAAGAGTACGGTGAAAGCGTGGAAAAAGCCCGCCGTTTCCTGAAGGGCGATTACCGGCCGGCGGTGAGCTGGCTGAAGGATAAGATGCAGGAGGCCGCCGGGCGCCTGGATTTCGAGGAGGCGGCGCGTCTGCGGGACCTGATGGAGGACGTAAAGGTCCTGGCGGAGAAGCAGAAGCTCTCCGAGCCGGATGGCGAGGACCGCGACGTGCTGGCGCTGGCCTTCGCGGAGGGCGAGGGGATCGCCGAGATCTTCTTTATCCGGAACGGCCGCATGATAGGCCGGGACCACAGCCAGTTCGAGGTGGCGGAAGAGGATCCGGCGGAGGTCTTATCGCAGGTGATCCGCCAGTTCTACAGCGGGACGCCTTTCCTGCCGAAGGAGATCCTGACGGAGCGCGAGCCGGCCGAAAAGGAACTGCTGGAACAGGTCCTGACGCTCCGGGCCGGGCGGAAGGTCACGATCCGCGTCCCGCAGCGCGGAGAGAAGCGGGGCCTTCTGGATCTGGCGGCGGAAAATGCGGCGGCGGAATTAAAGCGTCTGCAGCGGGCCGCCGAGAGGGAAGAGCAGCGCAGCGTCGGTGCGGTGAAAAGCCTGGCGCAGCTTTTAAAGATGGAGCAGCTGGTCCGCATCGAAGCCTACGATATCTCCCATATCAGCGGCTTCGCGACGGTCGGTTCCATGGTCGTCTACGAGAACGGGCGGCCGAAGAAAAACGACTACCGAAAGTTCCGCATCCGCTTCGTGGAGGGCAACAACGATACGGCGTCCCTGACGGAGGTCCTGTACCGCCGCTTTACCCATGGCTTGAAGGAACAGAGCCTGATCCGCGAGAATCTGGGCGAGGAGGATTCCTTCCTGCGCTTCCCGGACCTGATCCTGATGGACGGCGGGAAGGGGCAGGTCCATGCGGCGGAGGAACTGCTGGCGGAACTGGGGCTCTCGGTCCCGGTCTGCGGCATGGTCAAGGACGACCATCACCGGACCCGCGGCCTGTATTTTCGGGACGAGGAGCTGCCGATCGACGTAAAAAGCGAGGTCTTCCAGCTGATCACCCGCATTCAGGACGAGACGCATCGCTTCGCGATAGAATATCACCGTTCCCTGCGCGGAAAGAGCCAGGTGCATTCGATTCTGGACGATATTCCCGGCATCGGGCCGTCGAGGCGGCGGGCGCTCTTAAAGGCGCTGCCGGGCATCGACGCCATGAAGGCCGCCTCGGTCGAGGAATTAAAGGCCATCCCGGGCATGAACGAGCCGGCCGCGGTCGCGGTCTACGCCTTCTTCCATGAGGGAGAAGTGCCGGAATAAATATATGAACAGAGACCCGGCGGACGGAAGCCGCAGGTCTTACAGGATACGGAGGCGCGTATGAAGAAAAGACAATCCAATTTTACCCTGCTCAATGAAATGACCGATCTGCCGGCGGAGGAAGAGAAGAAGACCAGCATCTCGCTGGCGCAGCTTGCCAAGGATATGCAGCTGGTCAATCTGACGCCGGAGATCCCGCTGGAAGACATTATGATCGACAATGCGGACATCAACCGCCCGGCGCTGCAGCTGACCGGCTTCATGGAGCACTTTGACGCCAGCCGGATGCAGGTCATCGGGATGGTGGAGCACGAGTACGTGAATTCCTTAAGCGGAGAGGAACGCTGCCTGGCCTTTGAACGCCTCTTCCAGGCGCACATTCCCTGCCTGATCCTGAGCCGGGGCTATCAGCCGGCGGAGGACGTCGCGATCATGGCCCTGCGCTACCGGATCCCGATCCTGTCCAGCAGCCTGCCGACCACCAGCTTTACGGCGCGCATGGCCCGGCAGCTGGAGATCCGTCTGGCGCCGATGGTGGCCATCCACGGCGTGCTGGTGGACGTCTTCGGCGAAGGCGTGCTGATCCTGGGCGATTCCGGCATCGGCAAGAGCGAAACGGCGCTGGCCCTGATCAAGCGCGGACACCGCCTGGTCGCGGACGATACCGTGGAGATCCGCCGCTACAGCGAGTTCGAGCTGATGGGACGCGCGCCGGAGGTGACGCAGTATCTGATGGAGCTGCGGGGCATCGGCGTGATTGACGTGAAGGCTCTGTTCGGCGTGGAATCCGTGGAGGATGAGAAGCAGATCAGCATGGCGATCCGCTTTGAGGAGTGGGAGCACGGCAAGGTCTTCAACCGCCTGAATATGAAGGAAGACTTTGTGGAATACCTGGGCAGCAAGCTGATCTGCTATACGGTGCCGATGAGCCCGGGACGGAATTCGGCGGTCATTATCGAGACGGCCGCCATCAACAACCGGCAGAAGCGCCTGGGCTACGACGCGACCAAGGAGCTGGAGCGCCGCGTGATGGAAAAACTGATGCGGGACAAAGGACTGTAAGCCATGAGTGACATTATCAAGCTGGCGGAGGATTATACCGTCGCCACGGATGAAGTGGAGATCGTTTTCGGCGAGCCGATGCGGGAGCATACCAGCTTCCGGCTGGGCGGCGGCGCCTGGTTTTACGCGAAGCCCTACACGGAGGAGGCGCTGCGCACGGGCCTGCATCTGGCCCTGCGGGAGGAACTGCCGGTCTTTATCCTGGGGAAGGGCACGAATCTGCTGGTCAGCGACCGGGGCGTGCCCGGCGCGGTCTTCGACATGACGGGCATGGACAAGATCAGCGTGGAAGGAACGAAGATCACGGCGCAGGCCGGCGCCCTGCTGCGGAACGTGGCGAAGGCGGCGGCAGAGGCGTCTCTGACCGGTCTGGAATTCGCCCACGGGATCCCCGGATCGCTGGGCGGCGCCGTGGTGATGAACGCGGGCGCCTTCGGGCCGGAGATGAAGGACGTGGTGGAAAGTGTCCGGCTGATGGACCGCTTCGGTCAGGTCCGCGAGGTGCCGGCGGCGGAAATGGACTTCGGCTACCGCCACAGCCGTCTGGAGGAAAGCGGCGAGATCGTCCTGTCCGCCGTGCTGGCCCTGCAGCCGGGCGAGAAGGAAGCCATCGAGGGGAAGATGCGGGAACTCGGCGATAAGCGCCGGGAAAAGCAGCCCTTAAATACCCGCAACGCCGGCAGCACCTTCAAGCGGCCGCCGGGACATTTTGCCGGCAGACTGATCGAGGAGGCCGGCCTGAAGGGCTTTACGCTGGGCGGCGCGCAGGTCTCCGAAAAACACGCGGGCTTCGTGATCAATACCGGAACGGCCAGCGCCAGGGAGGTCTGGCAGCTCTGCCGCGAGGTGCAGCGCATCGTGAAGGAACGATCCGGCGTGGATCTGGAACTGGAAGTGAGGACCTGGGGGGATTTCTGATGAGACCCGCGTTTTCCCGGGACACAAAAGAATACTTAAGCCGGCTGCCTGTGAAGGCAAAACATTGCCGGCTGGCGGAGCTGCACGCGCTGATCGCGGGGATCGGCGAGCTTGGCGTGGATGAAAACGGGCAGCTTTCTTTGCTGCTGCAGAGTGAGAATCTGCCGGCCGTACGGCGGGCGGACTATCTGCTCGGCATCCTGAGCGGCGCCGACACGCACTGCAGCGTGATCCGCAGCCAGGAAGGCAAGAATCCCTTCTATGCCGTAGGACTGGAGGATCAGATCGCCCTGCAGCAGCTGCTGAAAAGCTTGGGCTTTCTGTACCACCGCGGGGTGATCCGCGAGAAAACGGTGCCGGCGCCGGCCGCCCTGCTGCAGCGGGACTGCTGCCGGAGAGCTTTTCTGCGCGGGGCGTTTCTGGCGGGCGGTTACGTGAGCGATCCGGGCAGCTCGTACCATTTTGAGATCGTTGCGGCGGGAGAAGCGCGCGCCGAAGAACTGCAGAAGATCCTGAAGGGCTTCGGACTGCCGGCCCGTGTGACAAGACGAAAAGGCCGTGAACTGATCTATCTGAAGGAGAGCGAAGCGATCTCCGACGCGCTCAGCATGATCGGCGCCATGACCAGCCGGCTGGAGTGGGAGAATGCGAAGATCTACCGCAGCCTGCAGGGACAGGTGAACCGGATGGTCAACTGCGAGACGGCGAATCTGGCCAAGACCGCGCAGGCGGCCGGCGAGCAGCTGGACGCGATCCGGAAAATAGAAGAGAAGGCGGGGCTTTCCTCGCTGCCGCCGCACTTAAAGGAGATCGCGCTGCTGCGCTTTGCCCACCCGGAGGCGTCGCTGACGGAGCTTGGGGCCCTGCTGGATCCGCCCGTGGGGCGTTCGGGCGTCAATCATCGCCTGCGGAAGCTGAAGGAGATCGCGGAGGGACTGTAAGATGCAATGGCGGAAATATACCTTATCCATTGATCCTGCTGCGGAGGAGGCTGTGACCGGCCTCCTTTATTCGCTGGGGGTCGAAGGCGCGGAGATCGAAGACGGGCTCTTTCCCACGGAGGAGGAGCTTGGCAACATGTTCGTGGACTTATCCCCGGAGCTGGCGCCGGACGAGCTGCCGCCGGTCACGCAGCCGGCCGTTCACTTTTATCTGCGGATCGCGGAGGAGGACGGGGAGGCGGCTGCAGCCGCGCAGGAAGGCGAGGCGGTGGACGATTCCTATACGATCCACGACAAAGCCTGGAGCGCGCAGGAGGCCGAAGAGCTTCTGAAGGCGCTGGAGGCGGCCTGGCCGGAGGTCTCCGGCGGCCTTCCTTTCGAGCTGTCCTGCGACGTCAGCCGCGAAGAGGACTGGCGCGATAACTGGAAGCAGTACTTTCAGCCGCTGCTGGCGAACGACCTGCTGATTCTGCCTTGCTGGGAAGAGGTCCCCGAAGCGTACGCGGAGGACGTTAAGGCCGGCCGCATCCAAACGGTCCTGCTGGCCCCCGGCACGGCTTTCGGCAGCGGCGCGCACGAATCCACCAGGCTCTGCCTGGACGGCTTAAAGAAGTGGCAGAAGGGCGGCGAGAAGGTCCTGGATATCGGCTGCGGCAGCGGGATCCTGAGCCTGGCGGCGCTGGCCTACGGAGCCAAGTCTGTTCTCGCCACAGAGCTTGACCCGGCCTGCGAGACGGTTTTCCGGGAAAATATGGAACTGAACGGTATAAAGAAAGATAAAATAAGCCTAATCATGGGAAATATTCTCTCGGACGACAAAACGTCTTTCGGCTCCGGCTACGATCTGATCCTCTGCAACATCCTGGCGCCGGTCATCGAGGCGCTGGCGGCGCCGGGCCAGGCGGACGTACTGGCGGCGCCGGGGGCGCTGTTCATCACCTCGGGGATCTATAAAGAACACCGCGCGGAAGTTGAAAACAGCTTCCGGCAGAATCCTGCCTGGAAGCTGGTGGAAAGCGTGGAACTGGGCGACTGGGTGAGCGTGGTCGCAAGGAGAGTATAAAGAAAGCGGCGCCGGAAAGGCGCCGCTTCGTTGTCTGATGAAAACCACGCGATAGTCGCGTGGTTCCAAAAAGCTTAAGCAATGAGTCAGATAGAAAAACTCCTAATGTGTATAATAAAAGCGTGACCTGCCAGTTACGCGAAA
>JAEEUR010000121.1 GCA_016290595.1 Lachnospiraceae bacterium
GAATACGAGCGCGGAAAAGGCCGTCTGGTATCTGTCCGGGAAGCCGCTTGAGAACGTTCGGCAGTGCATCGATGCTGAAGGCGCGACGAACGGGGTCATTTATCGGCATTGGATCCTGACGGGCAATACGGAAGGCTCCGATGTGACCCATCTTCATATTGAGGGGGCTGCAGCCAGTCCGTAAGCCGGAAAAACAAAAAGAATGGGCGGGAGAGGACTAAGGCGCCTCAAAAGGCCGGATCCCAGATCTGACCGGGGAAGGCGGGGCCGGCTCTCGTCCTTTTTTTCACAAAAAAAGGCGGCGCCCATACGGGCGCCGCCGGAAAGCGGAAGTCAGCGGCTGTATCAGCCTTCAATCGCAATGTGCTTCGGCTCTTCAACCTTCGGCACTTCTTCTTTCTTCGGAAGCGTGATCTTCAGGACGCCGTTTTCGAATTTCGCCTTGATATCCTCTTCGGTCAGGATCTCGCCGACGTAGAAGCTGCGGGAGACGTTGCCGACGTAGCGCTCGCGGCGCAGGTATTTCTTGCCTTCCTCAACCTCGTTTACGCGGCTGGCGGCGACGGTCATGTAGCCGTCTTTCAGGGTGATCTGTACGTCTTCCTTTTTGAAGCCCGGCAGATCGATATGGACTTCGTAGCCTTCCTTGTCCTCTTTCACGTCGGTCCGCATCAGGCCGCCGATGCCGTTGAATTCGTGCTCCATGCGGCGCAGCTCGCGGTGCGCGTCACGCGCGGGGCGGTCCCAGGTCGGGAAGTTCATTAAGTCCTCAAAGAAATCATTTCCAAATACGCTCGGTAATAACATGTTTTTGTCCTCCAATCTTTTATCTCTTCGGTCCCGCCGGGGACCTTTTGTTTTTTATCCGTAAGGCCTTTCCGAACCTTACGGCTGCAGTATAGCACAGTTATTAGCACTCGTCAATAGCGAGTGCTAATAAAATTTGTGAAGTTTTTGTGAAGGATCAGTCTTTTTTCCTGGTCTCGATCCCGAAGAAGGCGATCACCGCACCGATCAGGCAGATCCCGGTGGCGATCCACAGGGTCGCCGGGACGCTCAGAAGATCGAAGAGGCGGCCGCAGATGAGGCTGGCCAGCACGGAGCCCAGAGCCGTCGTGGTGTAGGTCAGGCTCTGCGCCTTGGCGGAGTCTTCAAAAGAGATGGCTTTTTCCACGTACGGAACGCTGGCGGCCGTATACAGGGCGAAGGCGGGCGCCTGCAGCAGGAAGGCAAGGTAAAGGCCCGTCAGGTTCGAGGCGGCGGCAATGGCCGCCGATTCGAACACGAAGAAAACGATGGAAAAGCGCAGGAGCCGGCCGAAATCCTTCTTCCCGAACAGGCGGGTGAAGAGCAGCATGACCGGGATCTCGATGGCCGCCGCATAGCCGGTCAGGAAGCCCATGTTGCGGGTGTTGCCGCCGGCGTTCCGCGTGATATTGATCAGAAAGCTGAAGATGGCCAGATGCGCGCAGTAGATCAGGACCATGCCCAAAAGGTGCAGGCAGAAGCGCGGGTTTTTCCGGAAAAACTCCGGCAGGGTGACGCCCTTCGGCACGTCGCGGACGGCCGCGGTATCCGGGACCTTTCCGGCGATGAAAAGAAAAGCGGCCAGCTGGAAGGCGGTCATCAGAAGGCCGGCCAGCGGCGGGATGCGGATGGGAGAGCTCTCCGCCAGGATGCCCAGAACCACGGAGCTTAAAACGTAGGCAAGGGACCCGATCCCGCGGGCAAAGCCGTAGTCGAGCGGAATGCCGCTGTAGGAGGCGTCCGTGTAGAGCTTCAGGTTCAGCGTGTTGTCGGTAGTGGACAGGCAGATGTAGACCGAATACAGGACGGTCGTTAAGAGCCCCTTGACCGGATAAAAAAGCATAATGACCAGCGCGGCCGTCTGGAAGGCGAGCAGGAGGGGAGCCAGCTTTTTGGCGGTGACGCGGTCGCTTCTGTCGATGCAGGAAGCGAGCCACGGCCCCAGCAGCGTACTGAGCAGATGGCCGGACGCGATGATGCCGCCCAGCTGGGTGTTGTTGTAGCCAAGGGCCTGCAGATAGACCGCTGCAAAGCCCAGGGAGACGCTGTAATTCATCCAGTACGTGGCCTGCACCAGGCTGTAATGGACGGTCAGAGATTTTTTCCGGGGGGGGACGCTGCTGCCGCTGTTCATGGCCTCACAAGATCCTTTCCTGATCTTCGCATTTCGTGACGGGACGGAGCTGCCCTGTCGGCCCTATTATAGCAGGCGGAATGCGCCGTGGCCACAGGAAAAAGCTGTTTTTCCGGGCAAAATATGATATACTGAAAATGTCAGGAAAAAGAAGGAGCTGTTTATGGAACGTATTTTTGACGAAGCATACTGTCTGAAGACGTTTGAACGCCTGCTGGCGGCGGATTCGACCACCGGCCAGTACGAGGCGGTGCAGCAGGTCTGCTGCGATATTCTGGACGAGCTCGGCATCTCTTACACGCTGACGCACAAGGGCGGCGTGATAGCGGATCTGGGCGGCAAGGGGAACACGCTCTGCGTGACCGCGCATCTGGACGATATCGGCCTGATGGTGCGGCACGTGAACGCGGACGGGACATTAAACGTCTGCCCGGTGGGCGGCCTGTATCCCTTCTACTGCGTGACGGAGAACGTGCGCGTCCATACCCGGGACGGAAAGGTCTATACGGGCTGCGTCTGCCGCACGCCGAATTCCATCCACGTGACGGAGGAGGAGCTGCGCGCCACGCCCGGCGATTTCCGGAAGAACGTCTGCGTGGTCCTGGACGAAAACGTGAAAAGCGCCGCGGATACGAGGGCGCTCGGCGTCGAGACCGGCGATATGATCGCGCTGGAGCCGCGCTTTGCCTATGTGAACGGGTACTTAAAGTCCCGCTTTATCGACGATAAGGCCTGCGCTGCCGTACTGCTGACGGCCATGAAGGCGGTCAGGGAGGAAAAGATCCCGCTGCTGCGCCGGGTGCTGGCATATTTCGCCATGTTCGAGGAAATCGGCCACGGCACGACCTACCTGCCGGAGGGCGTGAAGGACGTCCTGGCGGTGGACATCGCGCCGACCGGGCCGGACCAGAACTCCGACGAGCGGAAGGTCTCGATCTTCGCGAAGGATTCGCGCTTCCCCTATCACTGGGGAATGACGAACGAGCTCCGGAAGACGGCGACAGAGGCCGGGATCGCTTACGTGATGGATATTTTCACGCCGCACTACGGAACGGACGGCGACGGCAGCGTGATGGCGGGCTACGATATCCGCCACGCGGCCATCGGGCCCGGCACGGCGAACAGCCACGGCTACGAGCGGACGCATATCGAGGGCCTGAAGGCGACGTACGGGCTGCTGCTGGCTTATCTGCAGCGCCGTATCTGAACGGATCAGCGGAAAAGGCAGGACAGTCATGACGGAAAAGGAAAGAAACGAATACGAACAGCTGAAGGAGGTCCCCGTGGATTCGCAGCAGATCCGGGCCGGCCGGATCCTGGATATGCGGGTGGACCGGGTGCAGGTCTATAACGGGAGCCTGGCTACCCGCGAGCTGGTGCGGCATCTGGGCGCGGTCTGCATCGCGCCGGTCACTAAGGACGGGCGGATCGTCCTGGAGAGGCAGTACCGCTACCCGGTGGACCGGGTCTTAACGGAGCTGCCTGCCGGCAAGCTGGACTTTAAGGACGAGGATCCGCTGGAGGCGGCCAAACGCGAGCTGCGGGAGGAGACCGGCTTCCGGGCCTCGGACTGGGTCTTCCTGGGAGATTTCTACCCGGCGGCAGCCTACAGCGACGAGCATATCCGTATGTATCTGGCGCGGGGGCTCGTCAAAGGCGAACGGGACCTGGATCCGGACGAGAACATCAACGTATTCACGCTGCCGCTGGCGGAGGCCGTGGACGCGGTCATGCGGGCAGAGATCCCGGACGCGAAGACGCAGCTGGCGATCCTGAAAGCGGCGGAATATCTGAAGAGAGAGAAGCGCCGGGACGGCGAATAAAGCCCGGCGGACTGCGGGCGGACTGCCCGGTCATACTTAAGAAAGGAGAGCGCCGTGAAGAGACCATTGATTTTTGTTTTGCTCGTTTTCTTTCTCCTGTCCTGCCTGGCCGGCTGCGGCAGAGAAAAAGAGAACGGCGCCGTTGCGGTCGAGTACGGCAGGACGGTCTTTCTGGTGGATAAGAGCGCGGGCACCATCCGCGGCGGCAGCCACACCTATACTTTCGAAAATACAGGCTCCGCCCTGAAGATCACCTATCCGGACGGCAGCATCTACACCTGGCAGAAGATCGGCGAAGCAACGGTCGGTTCCGGCAGCAGCGATCCGTCTGCTTACGGCTATGCGTCGGCGTCGGTGCTGCGGGAGGTGCTCCAAAAGTCTTCCGCGGTGCAACAGGATCAGGGGGAAAGCCG
>JAEEUR010000040.1 GCA_016290595.1 Lachnospiraceae bacterium
CCGGGGAAGCGATAGAACTTTCCCTCCACACCGGTCTCCTCTTTTAAGAGATCCTGCAGACGGTGGAAATCCTTTGCGAAATCCTTTGCCGAATGGTAGATCGTGCTGTACTTATGTGAGAAGCTGTGCATTCCGAGCGTATGCCCTTCCTCCACGATCCTCCGGTACGCTTCCTTCGAGTCTTCATCTTCCCTGCCGACCACGAAGAATGTGGCTTTCACTCCATACTTATCCAGAATATCCAGGATCTTTTCCGTATTCTGGCTCGGACTGTCATCAAATGTCAGATAAACCTTATGGCGATCCTCCGGTCCGGCAAGATTTTCATCATCATAGGCCGCTGTTTCCACGGTCGGCGCGTAAAAGCTGTTCGCGGTTTCATTCCCGACTTCCGCTTGCTCCGCCTGCTCCTGAAGCGCCAACGAGTTTTCGTAGTCTTCCAGGATGCGCGTGATCTCATCCTGATTCAGTGCCAGGATGCTGACCTGCTTTTGGAGCTGCAGGACTTTTACAAAAAGAAAACACAGCATGATCACCGAGCCGAGAAACCATACGATGATGATCGTGATGATGGTTTTCTTGATCCGTTTTACACGGTTTTTACGTTCAAGCCGATCGGTTAAATTCGTTTCATTATCCACTGGCTCCTCCAAACCGTTAAATAACGAAAGCATTATACCACAATTTTCTAATGCTTACTATAATTTTTTTTGGAAAAAATAAGGGGAATTGTCGCCGACAATCCCCCTTCTGTTTTTTGTCGTTTTTCTTAGAGCTGTGCAGCCACTTCCGCCGCAAAGTCCTCGTTCTTCTTTTCCAGTCCTTCGCCTGTCTCGAAACGGACAAAACGCTTGATGGATACGGGGCTGCCGGCTTCTTTCCCGACCTGCTCCAGATACTTGGCGACAGTCTGCTTTCCGTCTTCGGCCTTGACATAGACCTGATCCAGCAGGCAGATCTCCTTGAGTTCCTTGCTGACACGGCCTTCGATCATGCCGTTGATCACCTTCTCCGGCTTCTGGCTTTCCTTGGGATCGTTCATGATCTGCGCGCGCAGGATCTCGGTCTCCTTCTCGATGAAGTCGCCGGGCACGTCCGCACGGCTGACGTACTGAGGACGAAGGGCTGCGATCTGCATGGCAACGTTCTTCAGGGCTTCCTTGACTTCCGCGCTGTCGGCAGCGTCGGTGTCGGCCTCGACCAGCACGCCGATGCGGCCGCCGCCATGGATGTAGGTCACCACGGCACCGCTCGTTTCCACCTTCGCAAAGCGGCGGATGGAAAGCTTCTCGCCGATGCGGGCGATCTTCTCGGACAGCTCCTGCTCCACGGTCAGGCTCGGATCCAGAGCCCACGGCTCGGCCAGCAGTTCCTCGATGGTGGCAGCGCCGCTCTTCATGACCTGATCGGCCACGTCGGAGACGTACTGCTGGAACTCCGCGTTCTTCGCGACGAAGTCGGTCTCGGAGTTGACTTCCACCAGAACGGCCTTCTTGCCGTCCAGCTTGGCAGTTACCAGACCTTCGGCGGCGATGCGGCCGGCCTTCTTGGCGGCGGCAGCCAGACCCTTCTCGCGCAGGAACTCAACGGCCTTCTCCATGTCGCCGTCGGTGGCGGAAAGCGCCTTCTTGCAATCCATCATGCCGGCGCCGGTCATCTCTCTTAATTCCTTGACTAATGCTGCGGTAATGGCTGCCATGGCTTATTCCTCCTCTTCCTTTACGGCTTCTTCCACAGGGGCTTCTTCGGCTTCGGGAGCTTCACTGTCGGTCAGCTGTTCGCCCTGCTTGGCTTCGATCACGGCGTCCGCCATCTTGCCGACGATCAGCTTGACCGCACGGATGGCATCGTCGTTGCCCGGGATCACGTAATCCAGCTCTTCGGGATCACTGTTGGTGTCGGCAATGCCCATCAGGGTGATGCCAAGCGCCATAGCTTCCTGAACGCAGATGTGTTCCTTCTTGGGGTCAACTACGAAAATGACTTCCGGGATGCGCTTCATGTTCTTGATGCCGCCCAGGTTCTTCTCCAGCTTGTCCCATTCCTTCTGCAGCGCGGCAACTTCCTTCTTGGGCAGGACCTCGAAGGTGCCATCTTCGCTCATCTTTTCAATGGCGCGCAGGCGGGCAATACGGCTCTGGATGGTCTTGAAGTTGGTCAGCATACCGCCGAGCCAGCGCTGATTGACATAGTACATGCCGCAGCGTTCCGCTTCGGACTGGATGGCGTCCTGAGCCTGCTTCTTGGTGCCCACGAACAGAACGGTGGCGCCGTCCGCAACCATCTGAACCAGGGCGTTGTACGCGTCGTCAATCATGCCGACGGTCTTCTGCAGGTCGATGATGTGGATGCCGTTGCGCTCCGTGTAGATGTAGGGAGCCATTTTGGGGTTCCAGCGCTTGGTCTGGTGTCCGAAGTGGACGCCGGCTTCCAGCAGCTGCTTCATGGAAATAACGCTCATTTTTTCTTCCTCCGTTTGGTTTTTTCTTCCGCCGGTTTCTTTTGAGACGGGTACCGTTTCCGGCACCTCCCGGCCCATCGGCCGGCGTGCAAAATTAAAGCGCCCTGACATTCTAACAGGTCAGGGCGCGGATTGCAAGCAGTTTTTTCAGTTATTTGCTGAAAATCTTACTTATTTGATCAGACCGACTTCCTTGTAGAACTTCTCGGCACCGGGGTGCAGCGGGATCGGCAGATCAGTGCCGATGAACGCTTTTTCCTTCATCATGAAGAATACGGCGCTGGCTTCGGCCATCTTTTCAGCCTGTTCGTACAGGGCCTTCGCCATCTGATAGGCTTCCTCTTCGCCAAGGTTCTTGTTGCAGATAACCATGCACTTCACGCCGAAGGTCGCGACGTCGGCATCCTGCTTCGGATAGGTGCCGGCCGGGATGGTGGCCTTGTAGTAAGCGGGGTTCTTCGCAACGATCTTGTCCAGCTCTTCCTCAGTGAAGCCGAGCCATACGCAGTCCTTGGTGGTGGCAGCGCTCTGGTGAGCACCGACCGGGATGCCGGCGAACGCGGTGGAGGCGGTCATGATGCCGTCAGCCACGTTGTTGGCGCCTTCGCCCAGGGTCACGTTGGTGAAGGTCGCGCCGTTCTCTTTGCTGATGCCGGCGATCTCAAGGCCGAGCAGAGCGGAGGATTCGGAAGTGGAAGCGGACGGGCCTACGCCGTAGGTGCCCTTGGGATCCGCATCATGCAGATACTTCCAGCCGGTGGACTTTAACGCGATCCAGTTGGACAGGGACGGATACACGGCGCCGATGGCGCGGATGTTTTCCTGCTTGCCGGATTCCGCGAACTTGCCGGTGCCGTTTACGGCATCCAGGGCCGCGTCGCCGGAGCACATGCCGAGCTGGATCTCGCCGCTGTTGACTTTCTTGGCGTTCTCATTGGAGCCGGTAGAGGTCGTCGCATCCACGTTCATGCCGTTGATGTTGTTGGTGAAGGTCGCAGCAACCTGAACGGCCGCGGCATACATGGTACCGGTGGAGTCGGCGCCGCCAATGGTCAGACGGTCACCGGTGTACTTGTAACCATCGTTTCCGCCGTCGTTGTTCTTGCCGCAGGCAGCCAGAGCCAGAACCATCATCAGGACCATAAGCACGCTAACGATTTTCTTCATAGTTTCTTCTCCTTTTTGTTTTTTATAGAACGAAAACGCTGGGTTTTCGGGCTATCGGACGGGGGACCGCCGTTAGGCGGCCTGTACTTTTTTGTTCTGCATCTTCGTCAGCACGAACATGCCGACCAGAACGGCCAGACCGACGACACTCAAGAGATCGTTCGGAATCATCATGCAGAAGCCGGCTGCCAGCACCAGCAGACGGATGATCCAGTGCACCTTCTTCTGACCGCTGAAGTACCAGCCCTGGATCGCGAAGGACATCGCGACGCAGCCGATCAGTGCGGTTCCGGTCACCATCAGGATCTCGCCCAGGCTGCCCTGCATCATCATGGCGCTGTTGTAGCAGAACACGAACGGCACCACGAAGCCCGCGAAGCCGATCTTGCAGGCGTGGACGGCCGTCGGCATCGGGTTGCACTTGGCAATGCCGGCGCCGGCATAGGCCGCCAGCGCGACAGGCGGCGTAATGGCGGACAGGCAGGCAAAGTAAAACACGAACAGATGCGCGACCAGAGCCGGGAAGTACTGATCGGCAGCTATCAGTTCAGGCGAAAGCACGTTTCTCAGCATAGGGATCAGGGCCGGCGCCAGGATGGACGCGCCGATGACGTACGCAGAAGTCGTCGGCAGGCCCATGCCCAGGATGACGCAGGCGATGGCCGTAAACAGCAGTCCCAGGAACAGGTTGCCGCCCGCGGCATTCATCATGGCGTTGCCGAATTTTCCGCCCAGACCGGTCCGGGCGACCATGGACACGACGATACCGGCGCAGGCGCAGCCTGACACGATGGTCAGGGCATTAAAGCCGGATTTCACCAGTGCGGACGGGATCTTCTTGATCGGGAAGCGTTTCTTCTTATCGACCAGCATGACGACCGGTACGGAAGCGGTGCCGATCAAAGCCGCCAGAGGCGGGGAGAACTGGGCAACCAGAAGAGCCCAGATAAGCACGGCGATGATGACCAGATACATCCAGCCGTCCTTCATGACGTTGCGGGTCTTCGGGATCTGATCCTTCGGCATCAGCTCGACGTCACCGACCTCGCCCTGGGCAAACACGGCGATGCCGGCGCCGAGGAAGTACAGTACGGCGGGAATGACGGCGCACTTAACGATGGTCGGGTACGGTTCGTTCGTGAACGCGACCATCAGGAAAGCTCCGGAGCCCATAACGGGCGGCAGGATCTGTCCGCCGGTCGAAGCCACCGCTTCCACGCCGGCCGCAAATTCCGGCTTGTAGCCGCGGGACTTCATGAGCGGGATGGTGAAGGTACCGGTACCGACGACGTTGGCGACGGCGGAACCGTTGATGCAGCCCATCAGCGCGGAGGCCACGACCGCGGAAAGCGCGGGGCCGCTGCGCAGCTTGCCGGTCAGGGAAAGCGCCAGGTCATTGATGAACTTGGAGCAGCCGGAGGCTTCCAGGAAGGCGCCGAACATGACGAACATGAAGATAACGCCGGCGGAGACCGAAATGGTAGTGCCGAAGACGCCATCCAGGTCGATGGCCATGTACTGGAACAGCTGCTTTAAGGTATATCTGGCGTGTCCGAGCTGGCCCGGGATCTTATGGCCGAAAAGGGCATAGGCAAAGAAGACGAGCGCCAGGATCGGCATGATGTAGCCGAGGCAGCGTCTGGCCGCTTCCAGCACCAGGACGAACAGGATGCCGCCGGCGATCGCCGCCCATTTTCCGGGAATGCCCAGGTTTGCCGACAGATGGCTGTATTCATAGCTGCACATGTAGATGGCTGCCCACACGGCAAGGATACAGACAATGTCGATGATCCGGGCGAAAATGCGGAAGGCTTTGCTGCCGGCAAAACGGTCCTTGAACACGTGCTCATAGAGAGGCATGCTCAGGAACAGGATCGTAAAGGCCAGTGCCACGTGGATGCCGCGTTCCGGAATAACGCCTTTGATCGCGTCCGGGATAAAGCCCCAGCTTGCCCAGAAGATCTTCAGGATATGGTACAGAGCCATACAGAACGCTACAACGATCGCGATCTTCCCGAAGATGGAGTTTTTGCTCTCTTCGAGTTTTTGCGCCGCTGCCAGATCGGCGTCCAGGGAATTGATATCAATTTCCTGGGCTTTCTTTTCTTTTGCCATGGGGAAGCTCCTTTTTCTTTTTGTTTCCCGCCCGTTTTCAGGGCGCAGACAAGGAAAGTACAATAATATAACGAAAATACTATATCATATTCCGTATCTTTCCCGCAAGAGAAGTTTTATTTTTTTTTCATTCCTTGTTCATTGTTTCGTCAATATTTTCCGGCAAAACGTTGTGTTCCCGGCTTATTCGCTGTAAAGCCGCTCGCAGGCGGTCCGGGAGCCTTCTCCCTTTTCCCGGTGAAAAGCCCGGCAGGCCTCACAGTCCTTATAGCGCGGGCAGATGCCCTGCGCGCCGCGGGGGCAGGGGCAGTTCTCCGGATCATAGCGTTTCTTTTTCACTTCTTCGCTCATGCTTCCGCCTCCCTGATCTCGTCCAGGATCAGGTCGTTGATGATGCGGATATAGGTCCCCTTCATGCCGCTGGAGCGGGATTCGATGACCTCCGCGCTTTCCAGCTTGCGCAGGGCGTTGACGATGACCGAGCGGGTGATGCCGACGCGGTCCGCGACCTTGCTGGCGACCAGGATGCCTTCCTTGCCGTCCAGCTCCTCCAGGATATAGCGCACGGCGTCCAGCTCGGAGGCGGACAGGGTGCCGATGGCGGACTGGACGACCTGTTTTTTGCGCAGCTCGGCCGCGCTCTCCTCGTTTAAGGAGCGCCGCATCTCCAGGCCGATGATCATGGTGCCGTGCTCGGTCAGGATGATCTCGTCCACGTCGAAGGATTCGCCTTCGCGGTAGATGAAGATGCTGCCCAGACGCACGCGGGAGATCTCCACCGGCGAGATGATGGCGCGGTAGCGCAGCGCTGCCTCCCGCGGAAAGCCCAGCGCCTCCAGGCTGGCGTTGTCCTGCGTGGACAGGATGTTGAGCAGGCGCTCGTTCAGGCTGGGATTGATGAAGCTGCCGAGCTTTAAGCCCGGCCACAGATCGCCGCCCGGTCCCGGCTCCGCCTGGCTCAAGCCCAGGATCTTGCCCTTGCTGCTTAAGACGACCACCGAGGCGTTCAGCTCAGCGCTCATCAGGCGGCAGATATCGCCGAAGGACACCACGTTGCCGCTGTCATAGTGCAGCAGCCGGTTGATCCGACGCATTTTGTCCAGTAATTCTACGCTCATATCGTCTCCTTTTCATCAATGCGGCGCCGTTTCGCCCCGGTGTCGCAAAAAAGCTTTGACGGGTCCTTTTCTGAACACATCATAGCTTTTCTGTTTGTAAAATGCAAGACAATTTAAGGAAGTTTTGCAAAATTGCGGATCTTTTCCGCTTTCCCGGCCGCTTTACTTTTTCGGCTTGTTCCAGCTGATGAAGTCGCAGGTCTTTGAGTTTTCGCAGGCGTAGAAGCGGCGGCCTTTCTTGGTCCGGCGGATCACCAGACGGCCTCCGCACTTCGGGCAGGGCACGTCCGCGTATTCCAGGAGCGGCTTCGTGTTGCGGCACTCCGGGAAGCCCGGACAGGCCAGGAACTTGCCGTTGCGCCCGTACTTGATCACCATGCGGCGGCCGCAGAGCTCGCAGACCTCGTCGGATTCCTCATCCTTGATCTTCACGCGCTCCATCTCGCTCATCGCGGTGTCCAGCTTTTCCTTAAAAGGCGGGTAGAACTCGCGGATGACCTCCTTCCAGGGCGTTTCGCCCTCGGCGACGGTATCCAGCTGCCCCTCCATCTGCGCCGTGAACTCCTTGTCCGCCAGCATGGGGACGGAGTGCAGGATCAGGTCGTCGACCGCCTGTCCCAGGTCGGTGGAAAGGAGGTTCTTGCCCTTCTTGGAGATGTAGTGGCGCTCCATGAGGGTCGAAACGGTCGGCGCATAGGTGCTCGGCCGGCCGATGCCGTAGCTTTCCATGCTCTGGATCAGCGAGGCCTCGGTGAAGTGCGCCGGCGGCTGCGTGAAGTGCTGCTTGCCTTCGAACTTCGGATCGGACAGCTCGCTCTCCTTCGTGATGCCGACGAGGTTTTTATCCTTCTTCTGAGCGTCCTCGTGATTGTAGAGCAGGCGGTAGCCTTCAAAGACCGGGTTCTGCGCGGTGGCCTTGAACAGGGCGCCGCCGGCCGCGACGCTTAAGTGCACGGCCTCGTACACGTAGTCGCTCATGCGGCTGGCCGCGAAGCGGTTCCAGATCAGCTGGTACAGGCGCAGCTCGTCGCGGCCCAGCTCCTCCTTGATCTTCACCGGCGTGCGGCGGATGTCGGTCGGACGGATGGCTTCGTGCGCGTCCTGGACGTGCCCGTTCTTTTTGGAAACGCCGAAGGTCTTGCCGACATACTCCTCGCCGTAGGCTTCCTTCACGTAAGTCTTGGCGGCGGCGTCCGCTTCCGCGGAGATGCGGACGGAGTCGGTACGGAGGTAGGTGATCAGGCCGACCGTGCCTTCGGAGAGCTTGACGCCTTCATATAAGGTCTGCGCCACGCGCATGGTCTTGGACGGCGAGAAGCCGAGGATGCGGGAGGCCTCCTGCTGCAGGGTGCTGGTCGTGAACGGCGCGGGCGCCTTGACGCTCTTTTTGCTCTTTTCCAGCCCCGTGATGCGGAAGGCTTCGCCCTGAAGGCGTTCGATCAGCGCGTTCGTATCGGCCTCGGTCTTTAATTCGACCGGCTTGTTGTCATACTGCAGCACCAGCGGGGTCTTTCGGCCGGCGACGGACAGCGTCACGTCCAGCGTCCAGTATTCCTCGGGATCGAAGGCGTCGATCTCCTTGTCGCGCTCCACGATCATGTTCAGCGTGGAGGACTGCACGCGTCCGGCGGACAGGCCGCGCTTGACCTTGCGCCAGAGCAGGGGGCTCACGGAATAGCCCGCGACGCGGTCCAGGACCCGGCGCGCCTGCTGGGCGTCCACCAGCGAAGCGTCGATCTGGCGCGGCGCGGCGATGGCCTGCTTCACGGCGTCCTTCGTGATCTCGTTGAAGCTGATGCGGAAGAGCTTGTCGTTGCAGCCCTTCAGGAGCGTCGCCAGATGCCAGGCGATGGCTTCGCCTTCGCGGTCCGGGTCCGTTGCCAGATAGACTTTGGTGGCCTTCTTGGCTTCTTCTTTCAGCTCCTTGATGGTGGCGCCTTTGCCGCGGATCGGGATGTATTCGGGCTCGTAATCGTGCTCTAAGTCCACGCCCATGCGGCTCTTCGGCAGATCCCGAAGGTGTCCGCCGGAGGCCTTGACGGTATAGTTGGATCCCAGAAAACGCTTGATGGTGTGCTCCTTGGTGGGGGATTCGACGATGATCAGAGGATGTCCTGCCATGGTGTTTCAAAGCTCCTGTTCGTGATGCGAAGCCGGCAGCGGCGGCGCGAAAGCGCGCTTCTGCCTGCAAGTTGTTTATAATAAAGGAAGACTTTGCAGAATGCAAGCACTTTTTTACTAAGCTTTCAGGTATCTTCCCGGCGTGACCTGCCTGATACAGCCCAGGCTCTCCAGCTCCAGGAGCTTTAAGGACAGCTCGCCCAGCGAGAGGCCGTTCTCCTCCAGCATTTCCTCCACGTGCTTCGGCTCCCCGCCAATACTCTCCCAGATCGCCTTTAAATCCTCCCGCAGGGCCGCCGGCTGCGCGGCGTCCGCCTTCTCCCCGGCCGGCGCCAGGCCCAGCGCTTCATATACGTCCGCACTTGAGGAAAGCAGCCCCGCGCCCTGTTTGATAAGGCGGTTGCAGCCGACGGAGAGCGCATCGTCCACCCGGCCGGGCAGGGCCAGCACCTCCCGGCCCTGCTCCAGCGCCTGATCCACCGTGATCAGCGTGCCGCTCTTCTCCCGCGCCTCCAGCACCAGCAGCACGTCCGAAAACGCCGCGATCAGGCGGTTGCGCATCGGAAAATGGTACGGCAGCGGCTCCGTGCCGGGCTTAAACTCGCTGATCAGCCCGCCCTGCTTTTCCAGCAGCCCGTACAGGCGCCGGTTCGTCGGCGGATAGCAGATATCGACGCCGCAGCCGAGAACGGCAAACGACGCACCGCCGCGCTTTAAGGCCGCCTCCTGCGCGATTCCGTCGATGCCGCGCGCCATGCCGCTGATGACGGACAGGCCCTTTTCGCCAAGCTCGCCGCCGAAGCGCTCCGCCATGTTTTTTCCGTAAAGCGAGCAGCTCCGGGCGCCGATGATGCCCACGCTTTTCACCTCTTCCGGCGGCAGCATCCCTTTGCAGAAAAGGCCCAGCGGACTGTCCGCCAGCTCCTTCATGCGTTCCGGAAAGGCGTCATCTTCGCACCAGATCCAGCGGATCCCGGCTCCTTCCCAGGCATCGCGTTCCTTAAGCAGCATGTCCGCCGCTGCCCGGACTGCTTCGAACGCCGCCTGCTGCTTCGGGCCGACCGGCAGGGACTTTTCCTTAAAAACCCGGGAGGGCGAACCGTACAGGCCCAGCAGACGCCGCAGAAGCAGCGGACTGAAGTCCTCCATCCCGGACAAAAGATAGCCGTAATCTCTTTCTTCCATATTCACCTCCAGAATTTTTCTTCCGGCCCGCGGTAGCCCACCGCCTCCGCCAGATCCCCCAGCGAGATCGCCTCCGCACCGCGCAGGTCCGCGACGGTCCGCGCCACCTTCAGGATCCGGTGGTACGCCCGCGCGGAGAGACCCTTCTGCTCGAAAACCCTCTTTAAGAACGCCTCCTGCTCCTTCGTCACCGGGCAGTATTTCTTGACGTCCCGGCCGCTCATGCGCGCGTTGAACAGGATATCCGTCCCTTTAAAACGCACCGCCTGCCGCTCCCGGGCTGCTTCGACCCGCTCCCGGATAGCTGCGGAACTCTCGTTTTCGCCTTTTTTGACCAAATCTCCGTAGCCGAGCGGCGGTGCCTCCACGCAGAGATCCATCCGGTCTAAGAGCGGCCGGCTGATGCGCTTTAGGTACGCGCTCACCTCCGCATCCGAACAGTGGCAGCGGTTCCGGTCCGGATAATAACCGCAGCGGCAGGGATTCATGGCGCCGACGAGCATCACATCCGCCGGAAACTTAAAGCTTCCCTGTACCCGCGCGATGCTGACCTCCTCGTCCTCCAATGGCTGACGCAGCGCCTCCAGCGCCGCCTTCTGGAACTCCGGCAGCTCGTCCAGGAACAGAACGCCGTGGTCCGCCAGCGAGATCTCCCCGGGTTTCGGGACTCTCCCGCCGCCTACCAGCGCGTGCGGCGAGACCGTATGGTGCGGTGAGCGGAAGGGACGCCGTAAAATCAGCGGTTTCTCCTGTGAGAGCAGGCCGCAGATCGAGTAGATGCGCGAGACCTCCAGCGCTTCCGAAAGACTCAGGGCCGGCAGAATGGTCGGGATGCGCCGGGCGATCATGGTCTTGCCGGAGCCGGGCGAACCGATAAAGAGCAGGTTGTGGCGGCCCGCCGCCGCGACCTCTGCTGCCCGCCGCATCGCCTTCTGACCGTTGACCTCGGAAAAATCCAGCTGATCCCGGGCGGCCTCCTCCCGCATCAGCTCTTCGATGCGGCAGGGTTCCTCGGGAATCTTTCCTTTGCCTAAAAGCGGCAGCTGCTCCAGGGATTCCAGGCCGATCACCCGCATCCCCTCGATCAGCGCGCCTTCCGCCGCGTTTTCTTTCGGTACCACGCAGAGCGTATAGCCGGCCTCCTTCGCGGCGCCGACCATGGTCAGGATGCCGCTGACCGGCACCAGCCGTCCGTCCAGGCCCAGCTCGCCCAGGAAAACGGTCTTCGGCAGCAGTGCCGCCAGGTCTACGGTCTCCGCCGCCGTCAGCATTGCGACCGCGATGGCCAGATCGAAGCTGGTACCCTCCTTCCGCAGGTCCGCCGGCGCCAGATTGACGGTGATCCGCCTCGGCGGCAGCTGAAAACCGGTGTTTTTGAGAGCGGTGCGGACACGGTCCTTCGCTTCACGGACCTCCGAGCCGAGATATCCCACCATGGACATTTCCGGCAGGCCGTTGGAGCAGTCGCATTCCACATGGATCAGGACCCCCTCCATGCCGAAGAGGGCCATACAAATGGCTTCACTGTACATATAAGTCCTTTCGTTACGGTTCCGGCCGCGCCGCACGGTGAAAAAGCATCCGATGCCTTTCACGTTTTCGCACAAAAAAAGCGCGCCGGAAAGATTCCGTCATCGCCCGGAAAAAGGATAGCAAAAAAGGAGGCCAAGGTCAATCGCTTATCTTGACTCTCCGCCTCCCGCGTGATAGAGTTTCCGCATAAAAGCACGCTTTTCCGGCCGCAGCCGGAGGCGCAAAGGAGGCCCGCATGTTTCCCTACGCTCTGATCGATCTGCACTGCGATACCCTGACCACCCGGGCAAGAAGCCTGAGCGACGCGCCGGATTCTCTTGATAATCCGGAAAGCGTCCTTTCCCTTTCGGCGATCCCGCCGGAGGTGCACTGGGCGCAGTTTTACGCTATCTTTATTCCCGATCGCTTTCGCGGGCCGGAGGCGATCGCTTATTACGAAAAAAACCGGCTGGATTTCAGCCGGCAGATGAGTAAATTCAAAGACCGCGTCGCCCCCTGCGTGACGCCCGCCGATATGGAGAGGGCCTGGGCCGACGGGAAGACCGCCGCTTTTCTGACTGTCGAGAACGGCTCCGCCCTCGCCGGCGACCTCTCCCGCGTCGCGCTGCTGCGCCGCCACGGCGTCCGCTGCATGACCCTGGTCTGGAACGGGGACAACGAGCTCGGCTCCGGCCACACCACGCAGAAAGGCCTGTCCCCCTTCGGCCGGGAAGCCGTGGCGGAGATGGAGAAGGAGGGCATCCTCGCCGACGTTTCGCACCTGAACGATCCCGGCTTCGAGGACTTTTTCGCCGTCGCCAAAAAGCCTTTCGTCGCCACGCACTCCAACGCGCGCGCCGTCTGCGGCCACAAGCGCAACCTGACCGACGACATGATCCGCGAGATGGTCCGCCGCAACTGCCTGATCGGCCTCAACTACTACGTCCGCTTCTTAGAGGACGACGGAAACGTTTCCGGACCCGAACAGCTGCTGCGGCACGTGGAGCACTTCTTCGCGCTGGGCGCCGAGAAAAATCTGGCGCTCGGCTCTGACTTCGACGGCGCCGATCTGCCCGACTGCCTGAGCACGCCCCGCAAGGCGGCCGCGCTTTACGGCTTCTTCCTGGAGCACGGCCTGAGCGAGGAGCAGGCCTCTGGTATCCTGTACAGGAACGCGCAGCGCTTCTTCCAAGAAAACCTGTAAGCGCCTCTGATTATCGGATCCGTTCCTTCTTAATTGTTCTGCGCTTTTTCTTCGGCCGCCCGTTCCTCGCGGTACACCTTCCGGGCGTAAAGCAGGATCGCAATCACGGCCGCCGTCAGGTAAACAAGCGAGACCATCACCGCGCCGATCGAACTCTTCATAAAAATCACGGTCAGAATCGTCAGGACGCCGGCCATCATCAGAGCGACCGCCCCGAAGCGGTTGCTCTTTTTCCACGTGGTTTCGTTGTACATGCTCCAGCTGGTCCGGACGCCGATCACCGAATTCATCCGTGTCTTTGGGATAAAGTTCCCGAGAACGATGAAGAGCACGCCCATCAGGATGCCGCTGACCTTGCCGATATCGACGGTCGCGGCCGTCGCCTGCGCCTTGGCGCCCGTATAGGCCCCGTAGAGGATGAAGCCCTGCATGATCGTGAACATGGCCGAAATCGCAGCGCCCGTAACGATAAGCACTTTCGAGGTCGAACGCATTTCCGCCGCTTCCTTTTCGTCCGGCGTTTCTTCGGCTTTTCTTCCGAAATACGCCGCAAGCGCGCTCATCAGCAGCGCCATCAGCAGGATGATGAGCGGAAAGATCAGGTTTTCATATTTGGAGCCCCAGCGGTCGATCTCTCCGGCCGCGTTGTAGTGCATCGGGACGCTGTCCGGCAGGACCGTCAGCACCGCCGCCGTTCCCGCCAGCGAAAAGAAAGCGATCGCCCACATCAGTTTTTTCATCTCACACCTCCTTCCGGGGATCCGGCGCCTGAAGAAGCGCTTTCGTCCCCGCGCCCGAACTGTCCGATCCACAGGATCAGTTCGTCAAAGACCGTCGTATTCAGCTCGTAGTAGATAAAGTTTTTCTGCCGGTACTCCAGGACCAGGTCGGCCTCCTTTAAGAGCTTCAGATGATACGACAGCGCCGCCGGCGATACGCCGAGCTGCTCCGCGATCTCGCCGGCATTCATCCGGCCCTTTTTCAGCATCCGGAGGATGTCCCGGCGCTGAGAGTCCGAGAGGACTTTAAAGATACTGTGTTCCCGCATAGCCGTTTTCTCCGATAAGTATTTAAAAATATTTTTAAATTCCAGCCTTAGTATAGCCCCTGACAGAGATCCTGTCAAAGGCTATTTAAAAAATTTTTTAATTGTCTGTCTGGAGACGGTTTTGGCAGGCCGGTTTATTCCACGCCTTTTACGACGTAGTCCTGGGCTTCGACGGCCTTCTGAAGGACTTCGTTCGGGACGTCCTTCGTCAGCTCGACGACAGCGGTGCCGGCATTATGATCGGCCACGGCGCTCGCGACGCCGTCCACAGCTTCCAGAGCCTTCTTCACACGGGCTTCGCAGTGCATACACATCATGCCTTCTACGGTCAGGGTCTTCTTCATAGTAGGTTCCTCCTTGATTTCTGTTGTATTGTTGATTTCTGCTTTATTATCTTGCGCCTCTACGTTTTTATCGTTGGCATCCGTCTCCCTGCCTTCCCCTTGAGGGGAAGGGGGACCGTCGGCAGAGCCGGTGGTGGATGAGGTGTCCCGATTTGAAAGCGTTCCGTACAGCTTCAC
This sequence comes from Lachnospiraceae bacterium, assembly GCA_016290595.1. Classification (GTDB taxonomy): domain Bacteria; phylum Bacillota; class Clostridia; order Lachnospirales; family Lachnospiraceae; genus UBA6987. Next base: position 14,453 of record JAEEUR010000040.1, read on the forward strand.
GCGGTTCAGCCGCAGCGCGTTCATGCACACGCAGAAGCTGGACAGGCTCATCGCCGCCGCCCCGTACATGGGCTTTAATTCCAGGCCGAAGAGGCCCATCGCCAGCGGGATGCAGATCAGGTTGTAGATGAAAGCCCAGAAAAGGTTCTCGTAGATGTTGCGGATGGTCGCGCGGCCGAGCCTCACCGCCGCCGCCGCATCCAGCAGCGAGCTCTTCATCAGCACGATGTCCGCCGCGTCCAGGGCGACGTCCGTGCCCGCGCCGATGGCCAGGCCGATATCCGCCCGCACCAGGGCCGGCGCATCGTTGATGCCGTCGCCCACCATGGCGACCTTGCCGGCTTCTTTGAGGCGGGCGATCTCCGCCTCCTTGCCCTGCGGCAGCACGCCGGCCACCACGTCGGAGACCTTCGCTTCGGCGCCGATGGCGCGCGCGGTCCGCTCGTTGTCGCCGGTCAGCATCACGGTCTTCAGGCCCATGGCCTGCATCTCTTCCACCGCGCGGACCGAATCGTCCTTCAGTTCGTCCGCCACCGCGATGATGCCGAGGAAGCCCCCCCCTTCCGCAAACAGCAGCGGGGTTTTCCCTTCTTCCGCCAGCTTCTCCGCTTCCTGCCGGATGCTCTCCGGCAGTTCCATAAGTTCCGAGATATATTTCAGGCTCCCGCCCAGCAGCGTTCTGCCTTCCAGCACCGCTTTTAAGCCGTTGCCCGGCAGGGCTTCAAATTCGCTCACCGGCGGGCAGGGCACCCCGGCTTCCGAAGCCGCGCGCCGCACCGCCAGCGCCAGCGGATGCTCGCTCTTTTCCTCCAGCGCGCCGGCCAGGCGCAGCAGCTCGGCCCGGGAGATCCCGGACGCGGGCTTGACGTCCGTCACCGCCGGCTCGCCCTTCGTCAGGGTCCCGGTTTTGTCCATTACGACCGTCTGAATGCGGCCGACGCCCTCCAGGGCTGCCGCCGTCTTGAACAGGATGCCGTTCTTCGCGCCGACGCCGCTGCCGACCATGATGGCGACCGGCGTTGCCAGGCCCAGCGCGCAGGGGCAACTGATGACCATCACCGCGATGCCGCGCGCGATGGAAAACTCAAAACCGCGGCCCGCGATCAGCCAGCCGATAAAGGTGAGGAGCGCGATGCCCAGCACCACCGGTACGAAGACGCCCGAGACCTTGTCCGCGATGCGCCCCAGCGGGGCCTTCGTGGCCGCCGCGTCCGAGACCATCTGGATGATCTGTGAAAGCGTCGTATCCTCGCCGACGCGGGTCGCGCGGCAGATCAGATACCCGTGGCCGTTCACCGTGGCCGCCGAGACCGTATCGCCCGCCGCCTTATCCACCGGGATGCTCTCGCCGGTAAGGGCCGCCTCGTTTAAGGCGCTGGTCCCTTCTTCGATGACGCCGTCCACGGGGATGCTCTCGCCGGGCCGCACCGCGAAGAGATCGCCGACGCAGACTTCTTCGATATCCACCTCGGTCTCCTGGCCGTCACGGATCAGGGTCGCTTTCTTCGGCGCGAGCTCCATCAGGCCGCGCAGGGCGTCGGTGGTCTGGCCTTTCGAGCGGGCCTCCAGGAGCTTGCCGACCGTGATCAGCGTCGGGATCATGGCCGCCGTCTCGAAGTACAGGCTCATGCCGAGTTTCATGACGCGTTCGGCATCGCCTTCGCCCTGGGCGAGGGTCATCAGGAACAGCTCCGCCAGCGAATAAACGAAGGCCGTGCCGGAGCCTATGGCCACCAGCGTATCCATGTTCGGGGCGCCGTGCAGCAGGCTCTGGAAGCCGCTCACGAAGAACTTTTTATTGATCAGCATCACGGTGAAAGCCAGGCAGAGCTGGAACAAGCCGCAGAACACGTGGTTTTCGAAGGGCTTCGGCACCGGAAAGTTCGCCATCATGTGGCCCATGGTGAAATACATCAGGACCAGCAGGACCGCCACGGAGCTGATGAGGCGCCGCTTCAGCTTCGGCGTTTCCTTATCTTCCAGGGCTTCTTTGTTCTGTTTTAAGCGCTCCTGATAGGAGCGGCCGGATTTCCGGCTGGCGGACGCAGCGTCATCCGAAGCCGCTCCGCTTCCGCCCTTGAGCTCGGCGCCGTAGCCGGCCGCCTCCACCGCTCGTACGATCTCCTCCGGCGAGGCAGTTCCTTCCACCGCCATCGAATTGGTCAGCAGGCTCACGGCGCATTCGCTCACGCCTTCGACCTTCGAGACCGCTTTCTCCACCCGGGCGCTGCAGGCGGCGCAGCTCATGCCCGTCACGGTATATTGCGTCATCGTTTTCGCATTTTCCGGCGTCATTTCATCACCTTCCGCAGGGTCTCGACCAGCTCGTCGATACTTTCGTCCTTCCCGGCGCGGATATCCTCCGCCACGCAGCCGCGGATATGCTCCGCCAGCAGGACCTTGTTGAAGCCGTTTAAGGCTTCGCGCACGGCGGCGACCTGCACCAGAATGTCCGGGCAGTACACGTCCTGCTCCAGCATGCTTTCCAGGCCGCGGACCTGCCCCTCTATGCGCTTTAAGCGGTTCATCAGGTCCTTTTTCTCCTGCTCCCCGCGTTCCTTCTTTCTCATCTCGCAGCAATTCGCCATAAAAATACCCCCCGCCGGTATATCCGGTCAGGGAGTATCATATACCCCTTGGGGGTATTTGTCAAGAGGGTTTTGCAGAAATTTACGGTCCCTTCAGCAGGCTCAGAGACCGGGCCGAAAAAGATCGTCCCCGATGGCCCTGACGCTCTATTCCTGCGGATCCGGGCGCCAGAGTATTTCAAGCGCAACGCATTTTACGGTTTTACTATAACTGTAATATTCAACTGCCCAGAGGTCCACATATACGATGATCCCCCGCTCCACTTCCTCCGTTTGCTCGTTCAGCTGATAGAACGCACTAAGCATCCCGCTGCCGCCGATCCGGTCCGGTGCTCCCGCGATGGCATTAAAACGCTCCGTGATCTGAGCCAGCCGTTCCCGGGCAGAATGGTTCTCGTCCGGCTGTCCGACCTCTTCGCAGATCTTCTTTGCCTGTTCCAGCGTCAGGCGCGGCGTATCGGCGGCCAACTGACCCGCGGCAATCAGGATCTCCCGCTGATATTCACTCACCGTCCCCGTGTTTAAGATCTCCGGATGCACGGCCTTAAGCCTTTCCTGCTGCTCCGGGGTCGCCTGCACATAGATCTGTTCGTAGAAACAGGGCGACAATTTTTCCACTTGCTCCTCCATCGGCATCCGGTACCATTCTTCCATCGTATCAATGAAAGCCTCCGGCAGCCAGCAGGCCTCTCCGTTGATCCAGCCGTAATACTCACGCTGTCCTTCATACTCACGGGCAAACGCGCCCTGAAGCATGTCTTTCCGGAGGCTGCTGATCTCAAGATCTTCCGCCAGCCGAATCGTATACTCCGGCGTGCCCTCTGTTCTATGCTCCGCTGCGATCTGATGTTTCTCCAAGATCCAACCCTGAAAAGCCTGCCGGATGCGATCCCTCCAATAACTGAACAGCAGCACGTTTTCCTGCCCGTTCCGGTCGGAAAGCGTCCAGGAACGCAGCAGGAGCCGGTTGTCAAGCAGCTCGTTTGAATAGGCAGGATCGTATTCGTATGGCAGCTTTGCGGCAAAAACCATTTCCGGCGCATCTTCGCCGCTTATGACTTCTCCGGACTCATCGACCAGCTTCAGACGGTCCTCATAGAGATATTCTCCTATCCGGATCTGTCCGATCAGATCGTAACCGGCCCCGTTGAACGAGTAATAAAGCTGATCGAAACGCTGCCGCTCCGTCACCTGGTCGTCCGAATACCAGGACACTTCACCCGGCAGCGCCGGCTCCTGCGCCGTACCGTCCGTCGGATAGACCCGGATCGATTCGATGACCGGACCGTTTGCGCCGGGCTCATAGCTGACCCGGACCGTGTTGGGCGCACCACTGCCGCTCACGTCAAGTACGTCTCCGTCCATCGGCCGCACAAGCCAGCCGTCCGCGATATACTGCTCCAGCGTCTGATTCGGAATAAAGTCGTCCATGCTCTTCCCGACGCCCCGGATCCTCGCCACGGCATAAAATCTTACACTCTCTCCGGATACATCGACAGTCCGGACAAAGCTCACGCCCCAGGTCTCTTCGCCGTTACTGATAAAGGCCAGGACGTGCTCCCCGTCCATGCTGGCCAGATACAGCTTATAGCCGGCATTCCGGCGGAAATCCGCTTCTTCGGGCCAATGGAAGCGGCTGATATCCAGATCCGGATCATAAGCGTTTTGGTAAACTTCGGCGCTGCGGCCGGCAGATCTTCCGTTATAATAGAACTCATAGCAGAGCTCATGCTGGGCATTCACGCCTTTTTCCACGCTGAAACGATCCGTGGTGCCGTTCCCGTCCAGATCAATTGAGAACTCCGGGAAGTCATCCGTGATCTCGGCGCCGTCCATGAGCTCGATCACCTCGCCGCCTAAGACCCGGTAACGGTAATCAAGTTCCCCGTCCCGCGGCAGCCGCAGACGTTCTGCTTCCAGATTGCTCTGTCCGACAAGAACGCTGCAAAACAGCACTCCCTCCGTATGCGGTGCCATGACCGTTATATTATTTCCGTTCCCTCTGGCGAAACGCGCCGGCACACAGGACCAATCCGACATGTCGACGGTGCTGCGGTATGTGATCAGTTCCGTGGTATCTCCCTCTCCCGGAAGCGCCGCAATATAGTACAGGGAAGCGGACAGGCCGTCGTCCTCCACCACGCAGAGACTTAAAGAGGTGTAGGATACCGTGCCGACGATCCGTACGTCCTTCTGCGGGATCTCAATCGTCCAGACGGCTGACGCGGAGCGTACCGTGACCGTGTCCCCGTCGCGGCTTACGTGATACCCGAGCTCCGTCGCTTCCCACGTCATGTTCCGAAGATTCAGCCGCCAGTTGCCGAAACTGTCGGAAATCAGGATCAGCTCCCAGTTCTGCGTCTCCGGATCCATCACCCGGGTCATCTCCCGCACGTCGTCCGCCGTCATGCCAGCCGGCAGGGGTACGGAAAGGAAATCGAATCGGTTATCCGGTAAATTGTCAGACTGTTGCAGGCTGTATTCGGGAAGAGAGGCTTCCTCCAGCAGATAAACGCTGTGGGTATCAAGGATCGCGTAATACTCGACGGCGGAACTGATATCATACGGATCCAGCCTGGTAAAGTGCCGTTCCACACTGCGGGGATCCTCACAGAAATACAGAGATTTGACTCTGCTCACATCGTCCGAAGGGAACAGCCAAAGGTATTTTTCGCTGCGGCCCAGGAAAAACGACCGGTTTTCTGCTGAGAAGGAAAAGTCATCACCGCCTTTCTGATCGATCGGCGTTACCATCATATTGAGCGTTCTGGCTGCAGCCATTTTCTGTTCCGCCCGCATGACCCCTTCCTGATCCGCTTTCAGAAGGCCGACGTTGTATTCCTTCGGCCAGATCTGGGCGTCGGGATCCACCGGATCCGCCGTGCTTTCCGGAGGCACCGGCTGCGTTTCCGGCGGGACCGTCGGCTGAGGCTCGGTCTGGGCCGGCGTGCTTTCTGCCGGTTTCCCCGCTTCCGTGCTTTGGGCCGGCGTGCTTTCCACCGCTTCGGCAGAGGCGTCCGGCTGCGAATCCTTCGGATTCGTCAGGGCGCAGCCCGCCGCGACGAGACAGACCGCCATCGCGCCGGCCAGGATCCAGAAAGCCGGCTTCTTATAATTCAGAACGGACCGGATGCGGGTCTTGACGCCCACCTCGCCGAAGGCGAGCGGACAGGCCGTGACTAATCTTTGCGGCGCGCTGCAGGCGATGAGCGCCTGCGAATACGCCTTCCTGAAGCCGTCGCCTTCGCGGCCGATGACCTTTTCATCGCAGGCCAGCTCGATATCCCGGCACAGCAGGATGTAGGCCGCCCACATCACCGGATTGAACCAATAGAGCGAAAGCAGCACGAAGCCCAGCGGCTTCCAGATATGGTCCAGCCGCTTTAAATGCGCCTGCTCGTGCGCCAGGACGTAGCTCTTTTCTTCCTCCCCAAGCGCGGACGGCAGGTAGATGCG